>JAWLEY010000221.1:0-4478 GCA_041685855.1 Perlabentimonas sp.
TTGATTACAAACGCAAAAGAGCTGGACGACACGCCATGGTTCCTGCGCAAATTAATGATAAGGGAGAAGTGCAGCCAGTTAACTATCATGGTTCAGCACATATCTTTGCTCTTTCATCTGTAAACGCGTTTATCTCAGTACCCATTGGTGTTGATTCTATTCAGAAAGGAGAACTTGTTGATGTACGACCACTATAAACGACATATTACATACCTGCGCATTTCGGTAACCGATCGTTGTAATTTGCGATGCACTTATTGTATGCCTGAGGATGGTGTTACAATGCTTAGACATAAGGATATTCTCACCTTTGATGAGATAGTTGAGTTTACCAAGATTGCAACTTTAATGGGCATCAATAAGGTACGCATAACTGGCGGAGAGCCATTGGTGCGTAAGGGTATTGTAAATTTGGTTGATATGCTTTCAAGGATAGATGGAATTAATGATTTATCAATGACAACCAATGGTACGCTGTTAAAACATTTTGCTAAACCATTGCGCGATGCAGGCCTAATGAGGGTTAATGTTAGCCTTGATACGCTTAATGAGCAAAAGTTTAATCAAATTACCCGTGTAGGGAAACTTAACGATGTTATTGAGGGTATCTTTTCGGCCAGAGAGGCAGGATTGGAACCTATAAAAATTAACTGCGTGGTTAAGGAATCATCTGAGGAGGAGGATGCTCAGGCAGTTAAAAGGTTTGCTCTTGAGAATAATTTGCAGGTAAGGTTTATCCCCTTAATGGATCTTGATACCGGTGTACACGGAATTGTTGAGGGGGGAGAAGGTGGCGATTGTGTACGATGTAACAGGCTTCGCCTAACGGCTAATGGCATTGTTAAACCATGCTTGTTTAGTGATGTCGGTTACAGTGTTAGGGAACTTGGTGCTAGGGAGTCTATTATTAAAGCAATTCAGAATAAACCTGAATGTGGCGGTATAAGCACAAAAGGTGAGTTTTACAATGTAGGAGGATAGCTTGGGTACCTATTAATCCTTGTAACAAAACCGACAACCAGCAACTGACAACTGAAAACAACTGAAAACTAACTACAAAAAATCATGAAATTCTCACACATAGACAGTAAGGGCAAGGCAAACATGGTTGATGTAGGTGCTAAGCCCAACCAAATTCGCGAAGCGAAAGCCTCTGGTCGTATAGCATTAAGCCCCGAAACCGTTGCGCTCATCAGCGAGAATAGTATGAAGAAGGGTGATGTGCTAACTGTTGCCGAGGTTGCTGGGATACAGGCAGCAAAACGTGCAGCCGATTTAATTCCATTATGCCATACACTTCTTCTCACTAAGGTTGATGTTAAAGCAACGATTGTTGACAAGGGTGTTGAGGTTAATAGTCTGGTTCGTTGTGTTGGGCAAACCGGTGTTGAGATGGAGGCATTAACCGCCGTGTCTGTGGCTTTGCTAACCGTTTATGATATGTGCAAAGCCGTTGATAAGGAAATGGTAATTAGTAATGTGAAGTTGTTGGAGAAAACGAAAGTTGACATTTAACCACTCAACCGTCTGGCTCAAGTTAGCCAAGTGGCTAAACTAAAAATTAAAATCTACGGAAATCAGTTTAATCTGTGTTATCTGTGTTCAAATTATGTAAACCATGCAGAAAGTAAAAATTCTATCAGTAAACATATCCACCGAGAAAGGTGTAATTAAAAAGCCAGTTGAAAGTATCGATTTAAACGAGCTTGGCGTAGCAAATGATGCCCATTCGGGCGAATGGCACCGTCAGGTTAGTATGCTGGGCAAGGAGAGCTTCGACAGGTTTTCAAAAATGGCTGGTCGGCAGATAAACTATGGCGAGTTTGCCGAGAATATTACCAGCGAGGGGGTAGAGTTGGTTGATACCAAACCAGGCGATCGCTTTGTGAATAACGATGTTGAATTGGAAGTTACCCAAATTGGCAAAGCATGTCATGGCGATAGTTGTGCCATTTACCGTGAGGTTGGCAATTGTGTAATGCCCAAAGAGGGGATATTCCTAAGGGTTAAGAAGAATGGTAGCCTAAAACCTGGCGATGAGTTGGAGTATTTGCCAAAAATATACAAGGTTTTGGTAATTACCTTGAGCGACCGTGCATACAAAGGAACCTACGATGATAAGAGCGGGCCTGCCGTAGTAGGAAAGGTTGATGATTTTTTTCAGTCAATTAAATGGCAGCACACCCTCGATACCATGGTTATTCCTGATGACGAAAGGATGCTTCGTGGAAATCTACTGAAAGCCAAAGAGCATGGTTACGATTTGGTTATTACCACAGGTGGAACCGGCATTGGTCAAAGAGATATTACCCCCGACGTTGCCAAAGATATGCTCGATAAGGAGATTCCTGGTATTATGGAGATGATACGCATGAAGTACGGTGCCGAGAAACCCAATGCATTATTAAGTAGGGGAGTAGCTGGTATTATGGAGAATACCTTTGTTTATACGCTACCCGGAAGTGTAAAGGCAGTAAACGAGTACATGACAGAAATTACCAAAACCCTCAAGCACCTCTTCCTCATGCGAATGGGCATTGATAGCCATTAGTGTTTTTTCAATAGTAATACTGTTTAGTAACCAGCCAACGGGAATGGTTTTCTGTCATCCCCCCGTTCGGCCGAGGTTCTACCTCAGACGATTAATGCAAACAGGCTAAGCCTGTTAAAGGACAACAGGCAGGCAGAGCCTACAAGAATATTTTCGACCGAGGCGCAGCCACCACCGAACTCAGGGCGAGCCTTGATTTTTTGTTGCTTTTTTAATCCCAAATTTGTCATTGGCAACCTGTTTTTATTGTCGCCATTAAATACAAACATCTTCTCTGTATTGAAAGACAAAGCATTTAGTAGACGACAAATCGATTAAGAAAACTGAAAATTTTAAATTTCACACAGAAAAAATGCAGTAAACGTCAAAATGATTATTCCAAAAGTATAATGAGCGCTCACTTTTTCTAAAAATTGATTATCTTTCCAATCCATTTTGATGAGTAAATTAAGGAACTAATTACAATGACCAGCACAAAAAGACCCACGCTACTTCAAGCTTTTACTCCAATTTTTTTTCTTATCATATTTTTAGTTCTGAATGTTTATTTTTTTGGTGAAGACACCCTCTCCGGTGCAAATCAAATAGCACTTTTACTTGCTGCAACCGTTGGCAGTATAGTTGCTGTTACCCTCGGAAATAATTGGGTTGATGTACGCAAGCAGGTTGTTAAAAGTATTAGTTCAGCCATGCCATCCATTCTTATTCTGCTTTTAATTGGCTCACTAGCGGGCACATGGTTGTTAAGTGGAGTTGTTCCAGCCATGATTTACTATGGTCTTAAAATATTGCATCCAAGCATCTTTTTAATAGCATGCGTTATTGTTTGTGCAATGGTATCATTGGCAACGGGAAGTTCATGGTCAACCGTAGCAACCATTGGGGTTGCACTTCTTGGAATTGGTAATGCCCTTGGGTTTGGAACCGGGTTAGTAGCGGGTGCAATTATTTCTGGAGCTTACTTTGGAGACAAGATGTCTCCATTATCAGACACCACAAACCTTGCTCCTGCCATGGCAGGAACCGACCTGTTTACTCATATTAGGTACATGATTTATACTTCTGGCCCTTCAATACTTATAACTCTACTTATCTTTTTTGTAATTGGCCTAACTTATAATCACACAGGCGGACAGGCAAGCGTTGAATCAACCCTTGTGGCAATTGAGAATACTTTTAAAATAACACCATGGCTGTTTTTAGTTCCTGTAATACTTATTATTATTATTATTAAAAAGATGCCCCCACTACCCGCCTTAATGATAGGTACTTTGCTTGGAGGATTATTTGCCGTAATATTTCAACCTCATGTTATTGAGCAAGTTTCGGGAATGAGTGGCACCTACGTTATGAGCTCGTACGTGGCAATTATGAAAAGTATGTTTGGTAGCATTGCCATAACTACTGAAGATTTAAAAGTTAATGAACTACTTAGCACCAATGGTATGGCTGGTATGCTAAACACAATATGGCTTATACTCTCTGCCATGATATTTGGTGGAGTTATGGAGGCAGCAGGGCTACTTGTTCGCATTACCGAGAGTATAATTAGGTTTGCCAAAACAACAGGCTCACTAGTAGCTACTACGGTTGGAACCTGTATGTTTTTTAACGTAACGGCCTCTGACCAGTACATTTCAATTGTTGTACCTGGAAGGATGTTTGCCAAAACCTATAAAAACAGGGGGCTTAAACCCGAGGTACTAAGTAGAACTTTGGAAGATTCAGGAACCGTAACCTCCGTTCTTATACCTTGGAATACTTGCGGAGCAACGCAATCAGCTGTGCTGGGCGTTCCAGTTCTGACCTATCTGCCTTACGCCTTCTTTAATATTATTAGCCCGTTCATGAGCATGTTTATGGCAAGCTTTAACATAAATATCAGGCGTTACGCTGAGGGGGAAGATAGGGAGGCCAAAGGCAGACA
>JAWLEY010000222.1:0-4450 GCA_041685855.1 Perlabentimonas sp.
CAAAACACCAATAACCTTAGATACAAATGATGAAGACAATAGATACAGCATACAACTTTATCATCATTTAGCAATAGAAGCCGACCTTAAAAACAAAGATTTGGTAGAGATTGGGTCAGGGAGGGGCGGTGGCTTAAACTACATTTGCAATACCTTTGCCCCTAAAACTGCATTAGGTGTAGAAAAAAATGGGCTTGCAGTATCGTTTTGTAATAATTTTTATAAAAACAAGGGGTTGTCCTTTATTGAGGGTGATGCACAAGAGCTACAACTTCCAAGCAATTGCTGCGATGTGGTTATTAACGTAGAATCATCGCACCGTTATCCTAACATTGAGTCATTTTACAGCGAGGTTTACCGAATTTTAAGGCCAAATGGATATTTTTTATTCACAGATTTTAGGTTCGATTACAATTTCGATACCATGCGCCAAAAACTCTTATCGTGCGGATTAAAATTGGTTACCGAAAAAAACATAAACAAGGAAGTGGTTAATGCGCTAACACTTGACGACAGTCGTAAACGTAATCTTGTAAAAAAACTCACCCCTCGAGTTCTCCATAAAATTGCCCTGAATTTTGCAGGAACTATTGGCTCTGAAACATACAATAATTTTGAAACAGGTAAGTATGTTTATTCTACCTTTGTGCTTAAGAAATAATAAAAAGCAATAGTTTAAATAATTTTCAATATAAAGATTTTTTCTGTTTATGAAACCAACACTAATTATTCTCGCAGCCGGAATGGGCAGTCGCTACGGAAGCCTTAAACAGGTTGATGCCGTTGGCCCCAATGGCGAAACCATTATTGATTATTCCGTTTTTGATGCCCTTAGGGCAGGTTTTGGAAAGATAGTTTTTGTTATTCGCAAGGATATAGAGCAGGATTTCCTCGAAGTATTCGGAAAACGATTTGACGGGAAGGTGCCTTACGAGATTGTATTTCAGGAGTTGGATATGCTTCCTGATGGTATTCAGTGTCCTCCAGACAGAGTAAAACCGTGGGGAACCGCCCATGCTGTATGGGTTTGCCGCAACGTTGTTAAAGAGCCATTTGCCGTAGTTAACGCCGATGATTTTTACGGTGCAGAATCGTTCAAGGTTCTGGCCAATGCTCTTTCTAGCCCCAATGCAGGTTCAGAAGATTACTTTATGGTTGGGTACAGGCTAACCAATACGCTTAGCGAAGAGGGCTCGGTTTCACGTGGTATCTGCACTGTTGATTCTAACTCAATGCTTAAAGATGTTGTTGAGCGCACGCAAATTGAACGCATCAATGGAGTTGTAAAATATAAAGATGAGAAAGGTGAAATGATTCCCGTTGATGAGCAGTCGCTTGTTTCCATGAATTTTTGGGGTTTTACTCCAAACTTCTTTGAACATATTAACTCCATGCTAAAGGAGTTTCTTAGCGGCTCCCTGGCAAATCCTAAGGCCGAATTTTACATTCCAACAGTGGTAAATAATCTAATAAAAAAAGGAACTTCAACCTGCGAAGTATTGCCAACTAAATCGCAATGGTTCGGGGTTACATACCCTGGCGATAAGCCAACCGTAATGGCCAAGCTAGAAGACTTAATTAAAAAGGGTGAGTACCCAACCCCATTGTTCTAGTAGAGCCTTGTAAAGTATGATTACCGTTGTAGCCATAATGACTGTTGGAATAGCCGTTGGGTATTTTATTCGCTCGTATAAGCAGCTTGTTACTATAGCCGACAAGCTAACCATGTGGGCCATATACCTCTTGCTTTTCCTGCTAGGTGTGGCCATAGGTGCCAACAACCTTATTATGAGGAGCCTGCCAACACTGGGACTAACAGCTTTGATTATAACAATTGGTGGCGTTTTAGGTAGCATAATTGTGGCCTGGGGCGTATATCACCTATTCTTTAAATCGAATAGAACCGAGGAACATGAGGGGTAGCCTAATAATACTTACCTTTTTTGCCTTGGGCGTGGCCGCTGGTTTCTTCAGCTTAATGCCAGATTTTTTAGTCAATAACGATTATTCCCATTGGGCTTTATATCTTCTCATGTTTCTTGTGGGCATTGGTATAGGCGCCGACCCAAACTCACTAAAGGCACTTAAAAGTTTTAATTTCAAAATACTTCTCGTACCTGTAATCACTATTGTTGGAACAACGCTGGGCGTTTTGGGAGTTTACCTCATTCTGGCCGATGTTAACTTTACCGATATTCTGGCCGTGGGTTATGGGTTTGGCTACTATAGCCTTTCAAGTATTTTTATTACCGAACTTAGGGGCGAAGAGTTAGGTGTTGTGGCTCTGCTAGCAAACGTTATGCGCGAAGTAATTACCCTGCTGGCGGCTCCTTTGTTTGCTGCATTTTTCGGGAAGTTGGCACCCATCGCATCGGGCGGAGCAACAAGCATGGATACCACATTGCCAATTATTTCAAAAGCATCGGGCAAAGAATTTGCAATGATTTCCCTTTTTCATGGCATAGTACTAACCATCCTTGTTCCGTTTTTAGTAACACTTGTTCTAAACGGATTCTAACAAAAATCACAGCTGTATGCGTTATACCATTATAGTAATCCTAATTTTCCTAACCAGCCATGCTAAAGGGCAAAGCAGCGCCATTGAAATATCGGGCGATATACTGCAACTTGCCATTCCGGGAGGAGCATTCACCTCTACCCTAGTTTGGGCTGAAGAGGATTACAAAGGAACCTGGGAGGTTGTTAAAGCAGGTGTTGTATCAACAGTTGCCACCTATGGTATAAAGTACATTGTAAATAAGGAGCGCCCTAATGGCGAGTCCTACGCATTCCCTTCTGGACATACCTCAAGAGCGTTCACTGGAGCTGCCTTTATTCAAAGAAAATTTGGCTGGAGGTATGGTGCTCCCGCATACCTACTCGCTGGCTATACAGGATGGACTCGCGTTCACTCCGGCAAACACGATTACTGGGATATACTTGGAGGAGCAGCCGTTGGAATAATAAGCGCATACATTTTTGCAGAACCATACCAGGAAAGCGATGTTCGTATTGGTTTCTTTAGCCATAATAATCAGTACACATTATCATTAAGCTACACTTTTTAGAATGGTACTTACTCTCTTGGTATTGCTTTTATCAGAATTTATATATTTGTAAAAAAACTAGTAATGGCAACTCACCAATGCGATTTTCTGGTAATTGGCTCAGGCATCGCCGGATTATCATTCGCTCTTAAAGCAGCCGAACACGGGCAGGTAATCCTTATCAGCAAGGCGAATCTTGATGAAACCAATACTGTATATGCCCAAGGGGGCATTGCTGCAGTTACCTACGAACCTGACACATTCGAGAAGCATATAAAAGATACAGTGATTTGTGGCGATGGGCTTTGTAACGAGGAAGTGGTTAGAATGGTGGTAACCGAAGCCCCTCAGCAAATTAAACAGCTTACACAATGGGGAGTTAAGTTTGATAAGAAGCCAACCGGGGAGTACGATTTGGGTCGTGAAGGCGCTCACTCTGAGCACAGGGTGCTGCATCATAAGGATAACACCGGGTTTGAAATTCAACGAGCCATCACCCAAAGAACGCGCGCTCATAAAAACATTAAGGTTTTTGAGAATCATTATGCTGTTGAAATTATTACGCAGCACCATCTTGGAGAAAAGGTTAAGCGAGGATTTCCAAATACCACATGTTATGGTGCTTATGTGCTAGACCTCAAAACGCAGAAGGTTGAAACGTTCCTGGCAAAATCAACCATAATGGCCACTGGGGGCGTTGGTAACATATACCACACCACAACAAACCCAAGGGTAGCCACTGGCGACGGCATAGCCATGGTTTACCGAGCCAAAGGTGATGTTGAAAACATGGAGTTTATTCAGTTTCATCCATCATCGCTTTTTAATCCCGGAGAACGTCCCTCGTTCCTAATAACCGAGGCCATGCGAGGATTTGGAGCCATACTAAAAACTACCGATGGCAAAGAGTTTATGCATAAGTATGATAAACGAAAATCGCTGGCTCCCCGAGATATTGCAGCTCGTGCAATTGACAATGAGATGAAGGTAAGGGGCGATGATTTTGTTTACCTTGATGTTAGCTTCAAAGATGCCAAAGAAATTCAAAAGCATTTCCCTAATATTTACGAGAAATGTCTTGAAATTGGAATAGACATTACAAAAGAGATGATTCCCGTTGTACCAGCGGCACACTACCTTTGCGGAGGCATTAAGGTTGACATGAATGGCGAAAGCTCTATCCATAATCTTTATGCTATTGGTGAATGCTCCTCTACGGGTTTACACGGGGCCAATCGCCTCGCTTCAAACTCTCTTATTGAGGCTGTGGTTTATGCCGATAGGGCAGCCAAGCATGCAATTGCAAAATTTAAAGAAATTGAGATAAACAATAAGGTGCCCGACTGGGACTACGAAGGTACAACCCATAACGAGGAGATGGTGCTTATTACACAAAGCTATAA
>JAWLEY010000223.1:0-2247 GCA_041685855.1 Perlabentimonas sp.
TGCTCCTGCTCGTTTGTGAGAATTACCGGCATCCTTTTCTTCGTATTATGAATTTCCGCCATAAGCTCGTTGGCTTGTGTGGTAATAATTGTGTATGTATTATGGATAGCACCTTTGGTGTCTGTCCAAACATCCCAAAGGCCAGCAAAGGCAAAAAGTTCATCATCTTTAAGCGATATGTAGTACGGAATTTTTTGCTTGCCCACATGGTGCCACTCAAAAAAGCCAGATGCCAGTACAAGGCAGCGTTGCTTTTTTGCAGGAGTACTGTAAATCTTACTTTCCTGCAATCGTTCTCCTTTTGCATTTAGGGTATTGTAGCTTTGCAGGAAGCGGGATGCCTCACTCTCCGACTGGACAGTGCTTGGTACAAGCCCCCACTGGAATAGTTCAATATCGCTTGGGTTGGTATTGGTGATAATGGGCATTGCGGGGTGTTCAAAACCATTCACTACTGTTCTTTCAGGAATTTTATTTAGCTGGGATTTGCTAATTACGCCCTTGCTGGTTAGCGTGTTTGCTTTTTTCTTATTTATGGAGTAGTAGAAACACATCCTGTACTTTCCTTATATTCTTGTTCAAACAAATAATCTGGAGCTGCTTTTATGAGAATTATCCTTTTACTTCAATTATATCATCCCAACTGGTGGTATAGCATGGCGATAGCTTTTCTTGCTTTAGCTTCCATTCTCTGCTACTGCCCTGAATAGCCAATTTGATGGTTTTTTTCCCGTAGCGTGCATTTAGGTAGTCGGTTACCTGCGATACTGATTTTAGTTTCTCCGTGTCGTGCTGCTCAAAAATATTTTGCTGTATAGCGTCTTGGGTACTTATCTCGCTAACTATTACGCCTGCTTTTTTGTAGAGCAGTTTGGGGATAAAAATTTTCTCCAATCCTTCCAGCGCTGCTTTTGCCAGAACCATGTCGGAGTTCGATGCAATGGGAAGGGTTACCGTTATGCTGCGTGAAATGTATCGCTGATTCTCAGAGAATGGGTCGGTATGGATAAAAACGGTAACGAACTGGGCAACAGACTTCTGTTTTCGGAGTTTGGCAGCGCAGCTAGCTGCATGGCTCGATACCGACTCCTTTATTATATTTATGTCGGATAACTTTTTGCCAAAAGCGCGGGTGGTGGCTATGTTCTTTTTTGGCTGCATAACCATCTCCAAAGGTATGCACGATTTTCCTAAAAGTTCCTCTTTTAGCCTGTGCCCGGCAACGGTCATGTGTTTACGAATCCAGTCGGTTGATAGGTTGGTGAAATCCAGGGCGGTATTTACTCCATGCTTTTTTAGCCACTTGGCGTAGCGCCGACCAATACCCCAAACATCTTCAACGGGCGTGTTAGCAAGCGCCCATAGGCGCTGTCTTTCGGTTTCAATTGCAAAAACACCCGTGTTTTTCTTGGCTATTCTGTTAGCTATTTTTGCCAGACTTTTAGTGGAGCCAATGCCAATACCAATGGGTATGCCAATATCTTTTAGCAGGTTGTCTCTTATTTGCTCGCCATATTTAGTAAAATCCTTGTTTATCCCTTTCAGGTTAAGAAAAGCCTCGTCAATTGAGTAAATTTCAATTAACGGGGAGTAGCGGCGTAGGCTCACCATTACCCTTTGCGATATATCACCATAAAGCGCAAAGTTTGATGAGAAAACCTTCACTTTATGCTTTGCAATCAGTTCCTTTCGCTTGAATACAGGTTCGCCCATTTTAAGGCCCAGCGCTTTGGCCTCGTTTGACCGCGCAATAATGCACCCATCGTTGTTGGAGAGCACAACCACAGGAATGCCCTCGAGCAAAGGGTTAAAAATTCGCTCGCACGACACGTAAAAATTATTGCAGTCAACCAGTGCAAACATCTACCTTAATTTATGAATACAGTATGTTACCACGCCCCAGAGCCTAAAATCCGATTCTTTATTAACCTTGATTGGAGCAAAATCGTTGTTTTCGGGCATTAAGAAGTAGTCACCGTTAACCTTACGAATTTTCTTAACGGTGAATTCTCCGTCAATAAAGCAAACCAGCACCGAGTTTTGGCGTGGTTCAAGCGATTTGTCAATTATAAGTATGTCGCCATCGTTAATGCCAACATCAACCATAGAGTCCCCCCTAACGCGGGCAAAAAAAGTGGAGCTGGGATTTTGTATAAGCAGCTGGTTCAGGTCAAGCTTGGTATCAAGGTAATCATCGGCAGGAGAGGGGAAGCCTGCGTTTATAAAAGCATCCACCAGTGGCAGCTT
>JAWLEY010000223.1:2347-4450 GCA_041685855.1 Perlabentimonas sp.
ACTGGAAATTAGAAAGAATGATTTCGGATATTTGTTATGAGGTTGAATTAGACTATGGTATCATTACTGACTCTCATGTTTTAACAGAAAATGAACTCAACTTACCCCGAGGGAAACAGCCAATATTCTACAATGCAATTAATCGTGGTTATCACGCATGATTAAAGAAGATGATAGGAAAATATTGATTAATTATCGCCTTGAACAGGCAAAGGAAACTATCGTTGTTTGACAGTTCTTAATTGATTCAAGTCAATTGGTCGTGGCAGTTAACCGAATATACTATGGAATGTATTACGCTGTTACAGCATTGGCAATAAAGTACCGGTTTGAAACCTCAAAACACCTTCAACTCATAGTATGGTTTAATAAAGAATTCATTTCAACAGGGACACTGAATCCATATTATGGAAAAATATTGCGAAATGCATTTCAAAACAGGACTAAAGGAGATTATGACGCATTTATAACTTTTGAAAAGGAAGAAGTAATTGAAATGCATAAAGAAATGCAAGAGTTTATAAAGACGCTTGAAGAAATAATAAGAGATAATAATTAGAACCTAACCCCAATAAAGCGTTTTGCCAATTACTCCACAGGTTTATAGCAGATGGTTGTAGTAGTTCGTTGATATACTCATATCACATACGTTCAGCGTAAACCTTTAACTGCCGATACGCTAGCTGATTTCAGCAATTATAATAATCCAAGAGCAGGTAAAATGAGTACAAGAACAATTGTACCTAAAAAATATTTATACTACTTTGCAAAAAAAATCTGCTGCACGTGCAGCGTTTAATATTGTGGTTCGTCATTATAACAGAAACATGAGGGCTAAAGGTAAGTATCCCAACATTCATCAGGCATTAATTGACCTTTGCAAACGGGGCGATAGCAAGGCTCAGTTCGAGATTTATAAGCTTTACTATAAAGCAATGTATAACGCAAGCCTTAGGATAGTTGGAGATGCTACAGAAGCCGAGGATATTATGCAGGAAGCGTTCTTTAAAGCATTCGATAAGATTGGCACATACCGTAACGAGGTGAGTTTTGGAGCCTGGCTAAAAAGGATTGTGGTTAACGCCTCGCTCGATTTTGTTAAGAAGAGGAAGCTGGAGTTAACCCCCATTGATGAGGTTTATGATGTGAGGGACGAGGCTGGTGATGATGAGTTTGTGCTAGAATCGGTGGAGCAGGTAAAATTGGCCATCGAGCAGCTCCCTGAAGGTTACAAGATAATTGTGAATCTTAACCTGGTAGAAGGGTATTCACATGACGAAGTGGCCGAGATGCTGGGAATAACAGCATCAACTTCAAGGTCGCAGCTAGCTAGAGCAAAGCAGCGATTATTGGCTATACTGAAAAAACAGCGTAAAACGCTATAACTATGAAAAAGATTGACGCTTACATACACGAAAACAGGTCTCAGTTTAACACTGAAGAGCCGTCGAGGGGTCATCTTAAACGGTTTAAAGCAAGGTTGGATGCTCAGCAACCAGCCCCCAGGGTTAACCTTTGGTTGGTAGCCAGCGCAGCCGCTGTGGCTGGTGTTATTTTAACTGCCAGCTTAAGCTTAATGCTAAATTTTGGCGGGTTAACCTCACCAAGAGAGAGCGATTTGGTATCAGTCAATTTATCGCCCGAAATTATGCAGGTTGACGAGTTTTACCAAACCCAAATTAACCAGAAGCAGCAGACTATAACCAGAATGATGACAGGAGATATGTCGCATTTTGAGCAAGAGATATCACAAACACTTAATGAGTTTAACGACGGATACCAGAGTTTACTACAAGACATTGCCCATAGTCCTCGCCCCGACAGGGCAGCGTTTGTTCTAACAAGGTATTATCAAACACAGCTCGATGTTCTGGATGGTATTATTTTAAGAATGCAGAACGTTAGCACGTATAAATCACAATTTTAAAACTAGAAGAGATGAAACGACATAAGATTTTTATAGTAGCCCTGGCAACCTTTTTTGGAGTTCTTTCAGTAGCTTCATTAAATGCAGGTGAGGTTGAACTTAACAAGAAGTTCGACAAGGAGTTTAATGTTGATAAAAGTACCAATTTATTGATTGATAATAGATTTGGTCAGGTC
>JAWLEY010000224.1:0-4425 GCA_041685855.1 Perlabentimonas sp.
GCACATAAGGTATGGTTCATCTCAACTGTAACACGATTATCCTGCTCGGCATAAATACTCTGGCTTAGCTGCTTACTCCACAAAAGGTGCAGATTGTAATTATGGTGGAGCTCTGCTCGCAGGTCATCACTTTCAATTGATTGGTTTGATGAGTCCAGCACGCCTCTAAATCCATTAATTGAGATTAGGGTGATGGCGACAAGAAGCAATACCAAGGATCCGAATCCTAATAAAAACTTCTTACTGAGTGATAAATTTTTTAAGTTCATGACGTATAATTTTTTTGATGTTTGTATTTGTTCCATTATTTATGATACAAATTAACATCAATACACGTCGCAATAAATCAGCAAAAAGAACCATTAATGCGCAAAGAAGAAAAATAGGTGTTTTTACAGATATGAAGAGGTTTCACTTGGAAGTTGAAATTTGCAGGTTTAGCTAGCCTTTAAAAACGGGAATTGTAAAGCTAAATGTGCTCCCTTGGTCAATTGTGCTATCGACCCAAATCTCACCAGAGTTCATACCAACAAACTCTTTGCAAAGGATTAAACCAAGCCCGGTACCTTTCTCTTCGGAAGTGCCTGGCTCAGACGACATGGTATCTAACCGGAACATGTTTTCAGCAATATCTTTTTCAATTCCAACGCCATTATCAGCCACTGTACAAACTACATAATCATTATCCAGATTAGCAGATAAAGTAATCTCTCCCCCTGATTTTGTGAACTTAATAGCATTGGTAACGAGGTTACGGATAACTGCTTTAATCATTTCCTTATCGGCAAAAACACTTACATCGTCAACCTCTCCTTTATTTAGGGCGATATTTTTTTCGTTTGCCATGGGGGAACATAGCTCCAACACATCAATAACGGACTGATCTATTAAGAAATCGGTTGGGTTGGGGGTAATCTTTCCGGTTTGCACCCGCGCCCACTCAAGAAGATTCTCTAGTAGATTGTATGCCTGCTTAGAAGCCAGGAACATGTTTTGAACGAACACCTCTATACGATTCATTGGATAAGCATCAATCTTCTTAGCCAAAAGAGAGCTAAGGGCAAGAACTGAACCGAAGGGATTACGAAGATCGTGAGCTATTATTGAGAAGAATTTATCTTTTGTAGCATTGAGAATCTCTAGCTTCTCGTTTGCCACGTTTAGTTGCTTTAGGGTTACCTCAAGTTCATGCTTCTCCTTTATAAGCTGGCGCTGAAGGTCGTTAACCTTCCTATTCAGCAGCAACATAGCCTCGTTCTGCTCCAGTAAATTTTTGGCATTTACACCTCCAACTATCAGTATTCTACTGTTCTTCCTGTATGCCTGTGCAATGATTGATGAGCTTAAACCATTCCTATTACCGATAGTTATATACCCACTAAACAAAGGCTCTCCATTTAAACTACTGAGGGCAGCGAGCTTTTCGAAAGTGGGATTAATAAGGCTATCACTGGGGTTGCCCACAAAAAGGGCGTTCATTGCTTCGTTGGCAAAAACCAAACTTCCATCCTGATTAAAAATAGCAATGCAACTTGAGTTGCTCTGCGACATAGATAAAAGCAACTCGTCTTTCCACTCTGATAATGCTTCAGGGACAAAGTGTACAGACATAATGATTTAGGCTTTCTAATTATTTTCGCTGGGGTTGCTTGCCAACTCTACAAAAATAGGAATTTTTTCTAGCATCCAAATATAGTACGGACTGATTTGTTCTGAGGTTTCCTTCGACAAGTTTTGCGAGATGGTTTTTAGCCAGGCATTCAGGTGTAAATCCCAGTACTTTGGATGAAACCCACGGCTCAAGTAAGTTCTAAATGCCCAAAGAATAGTCTCAACAAAAACGGTGGGATTATAATTTTCAAAAATTGACACCATGAACTTAGCGTGATTAGTATGATTGTCGCGCATCATGCTGGCGTTGGCATCACCAATTAGTGAATCAATATTGTTATGTTCGAGAACCAATCCGGTAACTTTAGCCACAAGCAGATGGAGATTCTCACTGTACTCTGTGCAAGCCGAGCCTGAAATTTCTTTTAATTTAGACGCAGAGTTTATTAGGTTATCCTTACGCATTATTCAAATTATTTGTAATGTACTCGTTAAGCTCTTTTAAGTTAGCTTTAAACACAACATTAGGGTACTTTTTTATAACCTCTTCACCGCCATGCTGAAATGCTTGCCCTCCCACTAAAACCCTAAGGTTAGGAAATTCAGCATGGGATATTTTAAGTATTTTCTCCAGAGTAGGCATATTTGAATAGATGCTTAATGAAACACCTAGCAGGTTTGGTTTAATTGCTCTGACAAAAGTAAATAGATCGTGGGTTGGAGTATTTGCACCTAAAAAATGAACATTCCAACCTTGCATCTCAAGGACATCGGCTGCCATTTTTATTCCAATCTGGTGCATTTCGCTCTCAATACAAGTAACTATGGCCGTTCTCTCATTTTTTTCAGAAGTTATTATGCTTGGGTACAACTCATTTAGATTAGCCTCAACAATAGACGATGCCAAATGCTCAGAGGCTACGCTTATCTTATTCATCTCCCAGAGTTTACCAACTTCATATAAAGAATCCCTAATTACCTCCTCATAAAGTATCTTAAAATCATTTTCTTTTGCAGTAAACTTTTGAATTAATTTTGAGCATTCCCGATGATCTCCAGCGAGGAGATACTTTAGATACTCGTTTTGATAAGTACTTAAATAATTAATGCTCTCCATTATACTTTGTATTTGCTACTACTTAGTTTCAAACTGATATAAACTATTTTTTATGGAGTAAACTACTAACCCTGCAGTGTTTGACGTACCCGTTTTGCTAAGTAAGTTCCCTCTGTGCGTATCAACGGTTCTAACGCTTACAAAGAGCCTTTCGGCAATTTCCTGATTTGTAAAACCATCGCAAATTAGCTGCAGCACCTCAATCTCACGTGGCGTGAGCCCATCCGGATTCTTAACATTGGACTCCTGCTCTTCAGATGGGGCTTGGCTCTGCTCCATTCTTTCCAACTTTTGTTTTAAGTAACTATTTGTTTCAGGTTCAACCTGTTTCTGCTGATAGAGCGCTTGAGAGCTGTACTCAGTAACATTTATAACGTTGGCAATAAGAGCATTCTGTCCATTCACCTTGGAGAGAGTACCCCAGCAATCGAGGTTTAGCGTACTTCCATTCTTTGCAAAAGCCTTAAAACTAATGTTAAAACTACTCTGAATACCTTTTAGGCAACGCCTAATTTTTTCCTCAACAAGAGGTTGGTCGTCTGGGTGAATGCGGCTAATTAGGTCCTTCTCGAAAAAATCTTCCTTTGAGCAGCCAAATATCTTAAGCAATTTACTGTTGGCAAACGTAGTTTTTTCGTTCTGATAAATGAATATTCCTGTTAGGGTACTATCGAGCAATGCTTTAAAGCCACTCTCGCTAGCAGTAAGCAGTCGTTGCCTTTTGGCAATTCTCAATTCAATGGCCTTAAAAAGCTCATCGTAATCGAATGGCTTGGTAATATAATCGTCAACTCCCATTTGCATGCCAACGCGAATATCCTCCTTCTCCGTTTTGGCTGACAGGAATATAAAGGGGATAAAACATGTAGCAGAGTTCTCGTTAAGTATTTTATGCACCTCATAGCCATTCATTCTGGGCATGGCAATATCGCAGAGAATAATATCGGGGATATTCTCGAGCGCTTTCTCCACACCTTCAAGCCCATTCTTGGCTGTAATAATACTATAACCTTCCTCTTCCAGAAACATTGAGGTTGATTCTCTAAGAACCTGGTCATCCTCAATTAATAGAACAACATGCTTTTTCACCATCGTATAGCAACGTAAATATTTAAAAAATTAAACTACAATTTTCTAAGAGGTAACTGTATTGCGACAAGCGTGCCTTTATTCAACTCACTGTCAATTGTCATGTCGCCACCATGCACATTAACGCACTGCTTAACAATTGCCAAGCCTAACCCTGTTCCACTAAACTCCTCGCTATTTGATGCTCGAAAAAACGGGTCGAAGATATTTGTCAGCTCGTTTTTTGGGATGCCCACACCAAAATCTTGTACGTGAAACTCAATGTAACGTTTCACTTTACTAATTGTAAAATCGACCTTAGTTTCAGAAGGGGAATACTTAATTGCGTTTGTAAGAACATTTATAAGTATATGCCTTAGCAACACCTTGTCAAGCAGAACCCTATCGTAATCACCAACAATATTTAAATTAATCCTATCCTCAACAGCCAAGGTAACTTGTGACTCATCTACCATTTGCTGAGCAAATTTTTCCAGATTCATTATTTCGGGGCGGAATGAAAGGTTTCCGCTCTGCTCCTTTCCAATAAGCGATACATTCTCAAGCATACCCGTCATTATATTAACCGATTCGTAAACGCGCTTAAAGCTTAAATCTCTTTTCTCTTC
>JAWLEY010000025.1:0-16112 GCA_041685855.1 Perlabentimonas sp.
GGCCGAGAGTGGCTGTAAATGTAATAACCTTACATCATCCGATAACTATCGGATCGATAACTATCGGATCGATAACTATCGGATCGATAACTATCGGATACGAGGGTGACGAAGGAGCCCGAAGTGATCTCATTTTAGGGAGAGGATGAACCCAGACTCAAGATTCCCGTTGGCTGGTTACTGAGCAGTTCTACAGGTGATATGCTGAGCTTGCCGTAGTACTCACTGTATCACCTGTCGAAGTACAGCCGACGAGTAAGAAATAGCCATTCCCGTTGGCTTTAGCCAACGGACAGAAACCCCATACATCCTGGGACTTTAGTCCCATTATAACCTGACAGAACCTAGTGTCTCCTTACTTTTTTCTTGATAAAAAAGTAAGGAAGCAGGTTCCGTAGATAAGGATAATTCTAATATGAAAACCCAACTTCGTCCTTGCTACGTGATAATAATGAAGAGCTGGAATAAAACAATCCTATATAATTGAATGAGACTGCTTCGTCGTTCCTCCTCGCAGTGACGAGCGTATTTATTTCTACCTGTCATAACCCCATTATGCCCAAAATTTTTGGGTGGCCTCTCGCATCCGATAACTATCGGATGACGATTTTTTCGATTTTTAAACAGCCCTTTTTTAAAATCAAACAAACAAAAAACTGACTTATAACTTTTTAATCAGTTCCTCAACGGCCTTTTTCAGCTGCTGATCAATGCCTTTATCAATTTTACCCGGCATATTCTTAATAACAACATCGGGCTCAGCTTGGTAGTTCTCCAGCCAATCGCCATTCATATTTCTGGCACTTATTGGAACCGAACCCCACAGTACGGCGCCATTCTGTAGCATCTCCCATCCTGCAAAACTACAAGTACCGGGAACAGGCATACCAATTAGCAGGCCTATACCTAAATCCTTATATCCACAAGCAAAACAATGCCCATCGCTATAGTTTGCCTCGTTTACAAGAGCAACAGAGGGTTTTGTCCAGCGAGCGGTTGGCTCAAAATCTAAGGAACGGCTCTCCGTGGCATACTCAAGAAATCTCTCTCCGGTTAGGAACATTGCCAGGTCGCTCACCAAATCGCCACCACCATTAAAGCGGGTGTCAATAACCAACCCTTCGCTTTTGGCATATTTGCCCATTGCACGCTCGTAGATATTTCGGTACGGGCCATCGCTCATGCCCGGGATATGAACATATCCAAGTTTACCATTGCTGAGGCTATCAACCTCACTTTCGTTCATCTTAACCCAACGCCTATAAAGAAGTGATGATTCTTTACCTAGGGAAATAGGTTTCATGGTTATGTCCATGTATTTATCTTCCGAAGGGTCATAAATATTAAGCATGGTAAACTGCCCTGCTTTTCTATTTAGATATTTGGCAAAATCAACATCATCTGATATTTCTACTCCGTCAATTTTCTTTATAATCATTCCGGCAGAAACGTTAATATGGTTCTTATCTAATGGCCCCCGACTTATTACTTCAGCAATTTTAATTCCTGAGCCTGTATAGTTATAATCAACAAAAATACCCAATGAACTTGTGCTGGTCCCATTAGCTTTTCCTCCCCTGTAGCGTGCTCCACTATGCGAAACGTTCAGCTCGCCCAGCATTTCCGATAGTAGCTCAACAAATTCAACATCGTTTGCAATGGAGGCCAACTTAGGTTTATACTCGTCGTGAAGTTTATCCCAGGGAGCACCATGCAAGTCGGGCGTGTAAAACATCTCCTTGGTGCGCTTCCATACATGGTCAAACATCTCCTCACGCTCAGCAGCAACATCAAGCACAAGTTCACCGCTTATTTTAATGGGTTTAGCTGATTTTGCATCGAGATCAATTTGGGATATGGTTCCGCTCGATAGCATAAATAGTTTAGTTGTGTCACCATTCCAACTTAAGTTTCCCCACTGTGCTTCTAACGGGATAAGCATTTTGGTTTCCTGCGTTCGCAGGTTGGTGCTCCATAAGTTAAAATCCTTCTCAAAACGAGCAAGGTAGTATAATGTTTCACCATCTTTTGATAAAACAGCATCGGCAAGCGTAGATGAATGTATTGTCAAACGCTTCTTACGCTCTTTTAATCCATCCCAATCAATTTTAATTAGAGTAGAATCAACGGTTTCTTCCTTTTTCTTCTTACCAAATAGCTTCTTCTTTTTATCGTCGTCCTTCTTCTCCTCCTTTTCTTTCTCTCGTTTCTCAACCTCTTTCCACAATTCGTACTCATCCTTGCTCATGTTAAACTTGTCCCAACCATCGCGGGTGAAAAACATAGTGTAAACATCGCGCTGTTTTGAGCCGCTAGTTGCGTATGAGCGCAGCCCGTTACGGTCGCTAAACCAAATAATTTGCTCACCTCCATTTACCCATTTGGCGCCATAATCGCCAAAACCGCTTTCTGTAAGGTTTATCATATCGCGCTCACCTTGTGCGCACAATAAAACAATTTCGCTCTTACTTAATGTTGGCGAGTAGTCTACCAAAAGCCATTTGCTATCTGGGCTCCATTCAAAATGCTGATCGCCATCACGCATATAGAAGAGTTCTTCAGGACCCAACAAACCACGAATCTCCTTGCTTTCAATGTTAAAAATTTTAAGTGAGCGTCTATTCTCAATAAAAGCAATTTCTTTCCCATCGGGCGATACTTTTGGTTGATAGTTATCATTCTCGTTACGAACTAACTCCTCTTCGTTAAGAATTGTAGAGGCATAAAAGTAGGGCTCCTTGTCAACCGTTTTAGATACTTTGAATATTCCCCATTTGGTGTCGCGTTGGGCTGCATACACAATTGACTCACCATCGGGTGTAAAACTAACAAACCGTTCCTCCTCAGGTGTATTGGTAATCCTTTTGGTAAAACTCCCCTCTACTGATGAAACAAAAACATCACCACGAACAACATAAACCACCTCCTTGCCATTTGGTGAAACGTCCATCTCCGTTGCATTTCCGGTTACTGGTATTACCTGCTCATTATTAACCTTTCCGCCGGTTCTTATTTTCACATCAACTCTTTGTGGGTCGTTACCAGGAACTTGAGTATATAATTCACCATGATTTGTATAGCAAAGTTTCCCGCTGTTTGAAATGCTAAGAAACCTAACAGGATGGAGTTCAAAACTGGTTACCTGCTCTGTATCGGAAGGGTTATTAAGGCTAAGCTTATGAACGTTGAATGAGCCGCTCTCTTCACTTAAATAGTATAAAATCCTATCGTTATCAGCAAAAACAGGGTTCCTATCCTCCCCTTCAAATGTTGTAATCATTGTATGCTGATTGGTTTCCACATCGTAAGTCCAAATATCGCGGGTAATAGCTGATTTATGATGCTTTCGCCATTCGTTCTCTCCCCCTTTCTTATCATGATACACCATCGTTTTCCCATCCTTGCTCATCTGAATGTATTCGCCAGGGATGGTCCAAAGCTGATTAACACGACCACCATTAACAGGAGCTGTATAAACCTCGGGTTGTGAACCTGAAGGGTACTGCCTGTGATTGGCAGCATCCAGACGCTGACCACCGAATACAATACTCTTGTTATCGGCTGTAAAAGCATAAGGATGCTCGTCATTTGAATGATAGGTCAGCCTTTTTGCCTCTCCTCCTTCAGCATCCATTACAAATATGTCAAAATCGCCAAACCGATTTGAGGCGAAGCTGATTTTTTTACTGTCGTTACTCCAAATCGGCATAAAATCATGCGCTTTATGGAAAGTTAATGGTTTTGCTTCGCCACCACTTACTGGCACTACATAAATATCTCCACTATGGGTAAAAGCTATCTTCTGACCATCGGGCGATATGGATGTGCTTCTAATCCATTGAGAATTTACCTGAGCATTAACTATTAAACTCAAGCAGATTACAGTTAACGTTAGAAAAAATTTTTTCATTATAAAATCATTTATTTAGAACAACAATGTATAGTACTTACGAACTCTTGGTTTGACAGTAAAACAACAAAAAGGATTATTTAGTTTATTAAAATCTATTTATGCTAAAATTGATAAAAATATTTTCGACAAAAGCCTTACGGACATGCCATAAACATTAGTGCTCAACAAAAACCATAAAATACATACGTAAAGATAACTGATTATATTGGAAAAAATATTTCTATCTTTCGGCTTTCGTAAAAGTATTTTTATGAGAAATGGTTACAGACCCATTAAGAATTTGTAGTAAAATTAAGTTAAAAAAAGACAACTAATAAATATTTTTTATGATTCAGCTTATTAATAAAGTTACAAACGAGAAGGCATTGCAAAATGCTGTAAGCAGATTTAAAGAGAAAGGGATTATACTTCCTACTTTTGAGCAACAGAATAACCCAGATTTAATCCCGCAAAAAATAAAAGCAAAGCTTAAAGATATTGGGTTATGGGAAATAAATCCATATAACCTTTTCCGAATAACATGGAAAAATGAACCAAAGGATAAAGGCGGGCTTTACGGAAAGGTCAACTATATTGAATTACCAAAAGAAATTACCGGAGTTAACGCACGTATTTTACTACTGGTTGGCAAATGGTTCCCTACAGGAGCCCACAAGGTAGGGGCTGCATACGGCTGCCTTGCACCAACAATAGTTACTGGTGGTTTCGACCCAACCTACCATAAAGCAGTATGGCCATCCACTGGGAATTATTGCAGGGGTGGGGCGTTTGACTCAAAACTAATGGGAACCGAATCGGTGGCTATTCTGCCCGAGGAAATGAGTTCCGAACGTTTTAACTGGCTGCGAAATGAGATTGGCTCGGAAGTGATTGCAACTCCAGGCTGTGAATCGAACGTAAAGGAGATTTATGATAAATGTTGGGAAATACGACGTACACGCCCCGATTGTATAATTTTTAACCAGTTTGATGAGTTTGGCAATGCTGCATGGCATTACAATATTACGGGTAAAGCCATTGAGGAAATGTACGATATTGTTAAAAAGCCCAACAGCAACCTTGCTGCGTACATCTCAGCAACTGGGTCAGCAGGGACCATAGCCGCTGGAGACTATCTTCGAACAAAAGCACCTCACCTAAAAGTTGTGGCATCGGAGGCTCTTCAATGTCCAACCCTACTTAACAACGGATTTGGCGGTCACCGTATTGAAGGCATTGGAGATAAGCACGTGCCATGGATACATAATACAAAAAACACCGACATGGTAACCGCCATTGACGATGAGGACTGCATGCGAATTTTCAGACTCTTTAATGAAAGTGAAGGGCACAAGCGCCTGAAGTCGCTTAACGTTCCCCAGGAAATAATAGAACAACTTCCGTTAATAGGCATTTCAGGAATAGCCAACCTGCTATCTGCAATAAAAACAGCGAAATACTACGAAATGACAGAGGACGATGTGATTGTTACCATTGCCACGGACTCTGCCGATATGTACCAATCGAGACTTGAAGAGCAAACCGCTGAAAAAGGTGCGTACAATGAGATTCAGGCTGCTGTTGATTACAATGCTTGCTTGCTAAGCCAATCGGTTGACCATTTAAAGGAGCTAACCTACAACGATAAAAAGGCCATTCATAACCTAAAGTACTACACATGGGTTGAGCAGCAGGAAAAGGATGTTGACGATTTAAACCAGCTGTGGTACGACAGGGAAATATGGAATAAGCTGTTCAACCAAATTGAAGTTTGGGATGAACTTATTAAAGACTTTAACAAACGAACTGGACTGCTTTAACCTAACGAGACAGTAAACCAAAACATGCATTTTTTTTAAGACTCAACCTCCCAAGTTGTAGAATGAGAGGTTGGGTTGCTGGTATCGTTATATTTTTATTCTGGGCATAAGCATAAGAGAATTAACACATTAACATAATTGAAATGAATCCAAAAAAGGTAAAGACAGTTAATACGGATAAACTCAATCATTTATTAAACAAAATGATTGATGATAAAATGATATTCAACGTAGTGATGAAAATTGAGAATAGCAACGGAAGTATTTCATGGAAAGGTGCTGCTGGAGACATGGAAGTAGAGAGTAGGTATTTTATTGCTAGCGTAACGAAGCTATATGTTACGGCAGTAATAATGAAACTAGTTGAAGAGAAAAAAATATCTATTAATGATAAAATATCAAAGTATTTGCCTGAAAATTATTGCGACAAGCTTCATGTACTAAAGGGAGTAGATTACTCTAGTGAACTTACAATTTACCATTTAATTACAAATACATCTGGTATACCTGACTATTTTTTTCATAAGCAAAAAAATGGCAGAACTGTATCTGATGAACTAATGGAAGGTGTTGATGAACAATGGTCAATTGATAGAACAATTGAACTAATAAAAAGATTAAAACCTAAATTTAAACCAGGGGCGAAAGGGAAAGCATCATATTCTGACTCAAATTATCAGTTGCTTGGTAAAATCATTGAAAATATAACAAATAAAACAATTGGAGATGTCTTTCAAGATTACATTTTTTCAGAAATGAATTTGAAAAACACTTACGCTTATAATAATCCAGATGATAATTCGCCTGTACCTTTTTATTATGGTAATAGAAAACTGTGGTTACCACGATATATGACATCTATTGCCCCTGAAGGCGGTATAGTATCAACCGTTGATGAGGTAATGATATTTTTGAAAGGATTCTTTAATGGACGATTTTTCCCTAAAGAAATGATTGATAAACTAAAAAAATGGAATTTTATTTTACCGCCACCCGGACTGTTCTTGTACGGTATAGGTTTAGAAAAATTATGGATACCATGGATTTTATCGCCATTTAAGCATCCTGGTGATATTTTAGGCTTTTGGGGTCAAACAGGTTCTTTTGCATTTTATAATCCAAAGACAGATTTATACTTCTGTGGAACCACAAATCAAATTAACGGAAAAGGACATCGAGCAGCAGCAAATACAATGTTAAGTGTTATTAAATCAATAATATAATTACTGTTTAGGAAATGCCAGTGCCCAACAGCCTGTACATATAATTTGGCTCATCTTCACAGCAAAATGGTCGAAAAAATATAACTTTGAATAGTAAAGAGGCTAAATTCACCCCCCCCAAGTTAACCGTTCACTCAACGTTAGTAAAAAACGAGAATATATTAGCCGAACTGAATTTGCCACCTGAAAAACACCATTTGCTAATAATTTATAACCATTCGTTCTAAGTCAAAAAAATTATGCAAGGCTAATGAAATGAGTAATGAGAGTGAGTTTTATAATTCCAACTTGAATCCAACCACAAGCACATCATCTATCTGTGGGTACTCCTGCCTCTTCCACTCATTAAAGGTAATTTTTAATATCTCTCTTTGCTCGCAAGCAGGTAGTTGATGTATGTGGTTAAGCAGTTCTGTAAAGTTTTTAATCATAAATTTTCTGCCATCTTTCCCTCCAAACTGATCGATAAAACCATCGGAGAACATATAAATCCATGTTGAACCCTCTACCTCTAAGGTATGAGTTTTGAATTCCTGTTCAGCATTAGCTCCGCCACCCCCTCCAATTGATTCCTTGTCGCCTCTAATTCGTGTAAGTTCCCCATTATTAATGTACACAAGCGGGTTCTTTGCTCCAGAAAACTCGATGGTTTTGGTTTGTGGATCCCATACACAAAGCGCCATATCCATTCCATCCCTGTTATCGGTTTCGTCCTGCCTAAGGGTTTTACGAATCCCCTTGTTGAGCTCCTTTAAAATCTTTCCTGGCTTATGAATTTTCCTATCAATAATCTCATCTAAGAGGTTATATCCAATCATTGAGAGGAACGCTCCTGGAACACCATGACCCGTACAATCAATTGCCGAAATGGCAAATTTATCTACCCCATGCTTATACTCCCCGTTACTACCAGGTATTGGTTTAAACCAGTAATAGTCGCCACTAACCACATCACGCGGCTTAAAGAAAATGAAGGAATCGGGGAAAAACTGCTCTAGATTCTTCTGCGATGGAAGGAGGGCTTTCTGTATACCCTGAGCATAGTTAATACTCTTACTAATATTCTCATTCTGCCTTTGAATCTGGTCTCGCTGCTTCTGTATCTCTTCGTTCTGGTGGCTAAGCAACGCATTGGCCTTTCGTTTATCACGATATCCCTTATAAATAAATATGGAAAGCAGGATGAACAGAAACAGACCAGCGGCACCTGAATAAATGATTGTTAGCAAAGCTTGTGATCTGGCTTCTTGTTCCTTTTCGGCAAGTTCCTGAATTTCTCTTTGCGATTCAAGCAGTTCAATCTCTTGCTGCCTTTGCAATGCAACTTGTTCTGCCTGTTTTAAGGAGTCCTGCTTGGCTTGAACCACAAAATCAAGCGAATCCTCAACTGCCTGAGCCTTCACCTGCTGTAATTCCATTTCAAGCTCTTGTGCCGTACGTTGCATTCGCTCACGCTCAACCTCAGCCTGCGTTTTTCCTACAATCTCCTCATACTCCTCTTTAACATCCTGTCTTGCAAGTTGCTGCTCAATTTGAGAAAACATCCCGTTCATCTCCTGAGCCTTTGCAATATTACCAATACTATCATAATTATCGCTTAGCAATCGTAAGCAATTTAGGGTTAATCGCGGATTACCAAGCCCTCTGGAAAGTTCCAATGCTTCCTCTAAAAGCGGAATAGCTTTTTCATGCTGTCCTAATGCACCATGAATATATGCAACATCAATAAGGCCTGCAGCAATCTCCGATTTATTATTCATTTTCCTACGCACATCAAGGCTCTTGTAAAAATACTCTAAAGCCAAATCGAACCTTTGCAAATCGCTATATATCAAACCAATATTACTATGTATGGCTTTAATATCACTTAGGTTACCAACCTTCTCGTTAAGAGGAACCGATTCAAGAAAATACGATACAGCCTCCCTTAATCCACCATTCTCCCAGTAAATAAAGGCAATTCTGTTTAAATAGAATATTGCTTGCTGTAGGTTATTCGCTTGCTTATACCTGGTAACCAATTCTATATACCTATCAACATCCTCCTGCTTCTCTTTTGGAAGCTGAGTAATCTGCTGTGTATAGCCATCGGCACTAAACGATGCTACTAATATTACAAAAAGAGCAACCCTTAGCGACCTAGCAAGCACACTGCTTAAATTAAGAAATCCTTTGAAACTGCTAATCATAGAATCAGACCCCAATATTTTTTTATTAAATATAGCAAAGATTTTTGTTAATAATAAATATTAATACTATCAACATATATCTAACCAAGCAGATTACATATTCAAAATTAATCAAAAACTTATATCTCAAGCATTTTTTTGATAAAAGTTTACCTAAGATTAACAGACTAAACAAAATATGGTGACCAAACAAAATAAAAGAAAGACTAAATATCTCCAATAGAACATCTTTTTACTTGGTTTAATGACATAATACGTTGCATAATACTAGAAAGAATACATTTTTGCATTATATTTGTCTTAAAGTATTTTATTACAATTTTGATGAATAGGATGAAGGCTTCGACGTTTTACATATTAGCAGCAATACTATTGGCCGCTAGCTTAAATTCAAAAGCACAAGATTTTGAAGTTGCTCCAGTAAGATTGGATTTTAATGCCGAACCTGGGGAGAATCAAACGAAGGTGATAAATATTAAGAACCACAGTAACAGGAAAGCCTCATTTATAGTTTCTATATCCGACTTTTTGCCAAGTAGTGAAGGGAAGAGACAGATGATGCCACCAAATACCACCCGAAGATCGGCTGCTAATTGGTTAAACATAAACCCCAGCTTTTTTGAACTAAACCCTGGTGACCAAATCCCAATTCAGGTAAGTATGCTTGTGCCTGGCGATGAGTACGGTGCAGCCTGGTGTATGCTTTATATTCAGCCCAGCAGAGAACAAACATCGTGGGATGTTGACAAGGCTCTGGGCGCAGGTGTGCAGGTTAGTGGCAGGATTGGTGTTACCATTTATCAGTCACCAAGCTCAAACAATAATCACTCAATAAAAGTTACCAGCCTAAAGGAGGTTACCAAAGAGGAAGATACCAATAGGAAATTCTCAGCAACGTTAGATAACCTAGGCGATAAAGTAACAAACTGCAAGGTGCATCTTATTGCATCGAACATAGATACAGCTGATGAAAAGCAGTTCCCTTCCTTTGAAGTGGAAACCTTCCCTAAAATGACCAGAAATGTTGAAGTAGAGCTACCCAAAGGAGAGTTAGAGCCTGGTAAGTATGCCCTGGCTGTAATTGTCGATTACGGTTCGAGATTCGCACTTGAAGGTGCTCAAATAGTTATTGACGTTGAGGAGTAAACTCAGGAACAAGGAGTTGCTTTAATGTATTTAAAATTTACACCCACAATATGTTATTCAGTGTTCCAAAATCAACCATTGTTTTACTCTTAATTTTTTGCGGACTCTCCTTAAAGTCGCAAACAATAATCCACGAAGAACACTTCTACCCAAACGGCTCAATTCAGGAAAAATATCAGGCCTTCATAAACAATGGTGACACACTAAAGCATGGGGCCTACTTTTTTTACTATCCTGAGGGCTCGGTAATGCAAGAAGGAATTTTTATAGATAATAAGCCAGATAGCGTTTGGGTTAATTACTATAGAAACGGCTTTCGTAAAAGCATGTATAAATACTCCAAAGGTAAGAAGAATGGCAAGTTTCAAGTTTGGAACAATGATGGGTCTTTATACCAAAAGGGAGAGTACATAGATGATAAACTTAATGGGATTCTAATTACCTATCATCCTAACGGGAAAATTGATTCTGAAAGCCAATATAAGGATGGGGTTCTACACGGCAAATCAACAGTCTACTCAGAAGAAGGGGAAATACTTCTACTAGCTAATTATAAGAATGATACGTTGAATGGCCCATGGGAATCATACCATCCCACAGGAGAAATAAACTATAAGGGCAAAAGGGTGAATGGAGAATTTCATGATACGCTCCGTACATACTACAAGAACGGTCAGCTACAAAGAATTGCTTTTTACTGGCACGGTAAACTTGAGGGGAAAGTTATTGGTTACCACAAAAATGGAACCCTAATGAATATTTCATACTTCACCAACGGAATACTTGAAGGGGAATACCAAGAGTACTACCCAAATGGCGTGCTGGCAGAGCAAGGAACCTATACTGATGGGGAACGTACAGGGAAATGGACAAGTTACTACCCAAATGAAAATATACGTAGTGTTGGCGTTTTTAAAGATGGGAAGTATCATGGTAATTGGAGAGTGTACCATGCAAACGGTTTCCTAAAGCAGAAAGGCAAGTATTTTGAAGGCAAATCAACCGGAAGATGGTGTTTTTACAACGAAGGTGGCAAGCTTAACTTAACGGGTCACTATATCAACAATAAGCCCGAGGGGATTTGGACAGTTTTTTATCCTTCTGGAATGGTGGCTGCAAGAATTCAGTTTCGTTTAGGGAAACAGCAAGGAGCCGCCTGGTTATATCATACTAACGGTGAAGTAACAAGAGAGATGATGCTAGAATCACTCCCAGACATGTTTGGAAACTAGCATTATTCTCACACAGTGAGAAAAACAAGCACAGAGGCAATATAAGAAAATAAAGATGGGGCTCTTTTAGAAAGCCCCATCTTTATTCTATAATACTGATTGCTCTTAATTAAACAAAACAACCTTCACCAGATAAGAAGAGTTACTAAACATCAATATTTGCATACTTTGCATGTTTCTCAATAAACTCACGACGAGGAGGAACCTCATCGCCCATAAGCATAGAGAAAATACGATCGGCCTCTGCAGCACTCGCAACGGTTACTTGACGAAGTATACGGGATTCGGGATTCATTGTAGTATCCCAGAGTTGCTCGGCATTCATTTCACCCAGACCTTTATACCTTTGTATATGCACAGAGCCTTCACGCCCTTTTCCCAGCTCTTCTACTGCTAACTTTCGTTCCTCTTCGCTCCAGCAGTATCGCTCCTCTTTCCCTTTTCGAACTAAATAAAATGGTGGAGTTGCAATATACAAATACCCCTCGTTAATAAGATCGTTCATGTAGCGGAAGAAGAAAGTCATGATAAGCGTAGCAATATGGCTACCATCCACATCGGCATCGGTCATGATTATAACCTTATGATACCTGATTTTTTCAAGGTTAAGAGCCTTGCTATCCTCTTCAGTTCCTATGGATACTCCAAGAGCAGTAAAAATATTCTTAATCTCTTCGTTCTCAAATATCTTATGCTGCATAGCTTTCTCCACATTAAGGATTTTACCCCTAAGTGGCATTATAGCTTGAAAACGTCTGTCTCTTCCCTGCTTTGCCGTTCCACCTGCAGAGTCACCCTCAACAAGGAATAGTTCCGTTTTACTAGCATCCTTTTCGGCGCAATCAGATAGTTTCCCTGGCAATCCGGAACCTGAAAGCACCGTCTTACGCTGAACCAGCTCTCGTGCTTTTCTCGCAGCATGCCTAGCCTGTGCAGCGAGAATAACCTTCTGAACTATTGATCTTGCATCCTTAGGATGCTCCTCTAGATAGTTAGCCAAGGCCTCACTTACAGCCTGATCAACTGCCAGACTTACTTCTGAGTTACCAAGCTTAGTTTTAGTTTGGCCCTCAAACTGTGGTTCGGCAACCTTAACTGATATGATTGCCGTTAAACCCTCCCTAAAATCATCTCCGCTAATATCAAATTTTAATTTTGTTAGCATTCCTGATTCCTCAGCATACTTTTTCAGGGTACGGGTTAAAGCTCGACGAAAACCTGTTAGATGCGTACCTCCCTCAATGGTATTGATTGTGTTAACGTACGAGTGTACATTCTCAGAAAAGGAAGTGTTATACTGCATTGCTACCTCAACAGGGAGGTCGTTCTTTTGGGTCTCAATATGAATTGTATTCTCAATTAGAGACTCCCTAGTTCCATCTAGAAACTCAACAAATTCTTTTAGACCCTCCTCGGAGTAGAACTCATTGTGACGAAAGTTACCACCATTGCCATTCTCTTCAAGTTCCCGCTTATCAACAATTGATAGGCGTATCCGCTTGTTAAGGAAAGCCAATTCTCTTAATCTTGATGCTAGAGTTTCGAAATTATAATTTGTGGTTTGAGAAAAGATTGACTCGTCGGGGTAGAAAGTAATCTTTGTACCAGTTTTATCAGTATCACCAACCTCTTTAACTGGGTAAAGGGGTATCCCTTTATTATACTCCTGTCGCCAAATTTTGCCTTTACGGAATACCTCAACCACAAGTTTTGTTGACAAAGCATTTACACATGATACACCAACACCGTGAAGTCCGCCGGAGACCTTATAAGAACCTTTATCGAACTTACCACCAGCATGAAGAACTGTCATTACAACCTCAAGGGCCGACCGCTTCTCCTTCTCATGATAGTCAACGGGAATTCCCCTTCCATCATCCACCACGGTAATCGACTCATCCTCATTAATTACCACCTCAATTAAAGAGCAGTAACCTGCAAGTGCCTCGTCAATTGAATTATCAACCACTTCGTAAACCAGATGATGTAATCCTTTAACGCCTGTATCGCCAATATACATAGCAGGACGCTTTCGCACTGCCTGCAATCCTTCAAGTACCTGAATACTTTCAGCTGAATACTCTTTACCTTCAGCCAAAAGGTCATTTACCAACTTTTCATTTTCGTTTTTATCCATATCTAGTATAATCAAGTGAAAAACACAACAATCCAATTACTAAAACTACTGAATATCAATAGTTTACAGTAAACTGGAAAATACTTTCAAAGATAGCAAATCTTAACCAATTTTCTATGCTTTTTACACTTTTTTTTACCTTTTTTTTAAGTCAATAAACAACTGTACACCTGATAGTTACAGTAGTAATTAAATGGTGATTTATGGCACCTAAATACGCTTAACGCTATTTTAAAAGATAATAAGAATGGAAGGCAGGAATACCACATCTACAAAACATCCTACAACCCTAACTAACATACAATTAGCACAACTAGAAGGCGTATGTTAATCCAAGCATCATATTGAACTGTTGAGCAGGGTATAAATACCATACTTGGTAACGATTCCCGGTTAGGTTATTAAGGTCCAAAAAGGCAGATACCCTGCTGGTATATCTGTATTCAATTCCAAGGTTAATATCAGCAATCCCATCAATTTTTCTGGGTGTACCATCAATAGTTTTTATGTAACGTTCCCCTTCTATAAAGAAATTTGCTTTTAACAATATTTTATCCTGTATGCTATAGTTGGCTGTAAAACGTCCGGCAAAAAGTGGTTTGTGCCAAGGCTTGTCTAATAAATTCATTGTATATATATTATACTCACCCTGCAAAAACAGTTTTATGTTGTTTGTTGGAGCCATTGTTAGCTCGCCCTGAAAGGTTCGCAACCTGATATTGTCATACTCAACATCAAACCGATTTTCAAGGAAACCATCAACATCATTTGGAATATTCACATAAAAGTACGCGCTATCAACCAAAGAGAAGCAGGCTGATACATTATAGGCTACCTTTGGACTAAAGTTACCCTTTACTCCACCCTTCATTATAAACTTATGGCTTGAATTCCAAACATTCAACCCCGGGTCAACCCATGGATTTTCGGAAAGAATTTTTGCATAGTTATTGTCCTCAATATACCCATCGAACTGAAAGTATGGAATAACGTAATTACTAACAATATCAAAAGAGATATGACCTACAGGATAAAAATGGTACTGTGTTTCTATGTTGTTTATATCGAAGGTTGCATTAAGCCCCGCTTTAACCCTCCATTGCCTGCCAAAGAGGCCAATCCATGGAGCAACACTAATTAACGATGAGTTTCCTTCGCCAAGATTATCGTTGTTCATATAATGCGTAAAAGAGATGTCGCCACCAAATTTTTCGACATTGAAGTATCTATCAAAATTTGATTTTAACATAAAAGCGCTTTGCTGCATGCTGTGCTTATCTGTAATACTGGCGAAACGTGTACTAAAATTATAGTTCAGATGGGAAGAATCGCTATGAGTTGAATAGAAGGATGCTGAGACATCAACATTCTGCTGTAGCTGGTCAACGGGAGCATCAGGTTGCGGATTATAATTTGAAGTGGTATCGTAACCATAAAAATTATAAGAGTAGGTACTGAAGTTACCTTCGCCTGACAGAACGGACTTGTCAAAGATTCTCTTACCAAATAAACCTATCCTATTCTTTTGAAACGGTGCGTCTACATTATCATCGTTATCGAGTTTAATGTCTCCAAAAGATGAGCGATGCTTAATCCAACCACCATACGAATACTCTTCGGAACGTTCATTGGCAAAGTAAACTTCGGCCAAGGGCGAAATATAGTTACCAAATCCCACCTTAACGTAGCCCTTATTTACTGGCGAAAGTGGTTCTGCAACCATACGAGCTCCAGGAATAGGTTTAACAGGTAAATCTAGCGTTACCGGCCGTGCGGTAAGATTGTAAACAAACATTGGAACAATTCTGACCGTATCTTCCACCTGAGGCAGTTGATTCAGTTTGAAAGCATCGGAGATAGAGGGCTCGTAGGGTCTTACAACCTGTACCTCTTTGGATAACTTTTCGTCCTGTGCGTATGTGCTAGTAGATATTAAAAAGAATAAAATTTGAATACATACCAGAGTTACGCGCTTTAACAATATTCTGTTGTGCATATTTTTAACACTTATAAGCATTTCCAATACAAAAAATTAGTTCCACTCCAGATTAATGGTGTCGGTATCTGAACCTTTCTGACTACCTTTCTCCTCCTTAACAAGATTTGACATTTTCTCTAACGCCTCATCAATTATGCCATCGTCGGCACTGGCATATCCGTCGATAACGCTTTGGAGGGTGGCTTTAGCCTGGAAAAAATCGTCACGCTGTGCATATATATCGGCTAGTACAATAAAACTTTTTGCCAGCCAATACTGGTGGGAAGTATTCCTCTCCGCAAAATCAAACACCTCATCTTCAGCTTTATCAAGCTGGTCAGAATCGTAATAAATCCTTACCATTCTGTACTTTGCCTCGGCACCTTCCTCCGTTTTCAGGTTACTCGAAACACGAGCAAACTCATCAAAAGCACTATCGTTACGGTTCTGTGCCAACAAGGCCTTGGCTTTGAGGAATCTTGCTTCGCGCTCAGT
>JAWLEY010000025.1:16212-19607 GCA_041685855.1 Perlabentimonas sp.
ACTAAAGCATTCTTTGCTTCGGGAGACTCGGGGAACTCCTCAACCACACGCTTGTAGTATTGCATTGCGAGGTCGTTTTCCTCATTATTGTAGGCTGCTATGCCAAGCTGAACCAAAGCCTTAACGAAATAGGAACTTCCAGGGAATTGCTCCTTTATTTGCTCATAATACTTAATTGCTTGTTTGGGTTCGTTAACTGAAAGGTGAGTTTCGGCCATTTCAAAAAGAGCGTCATCTAAAAATTTTGAATCATTAAATTGCTCTGTCAACTTTTGAAGTTCCTCAATTTTCTTTTGGGGTCTATCAACCAAACCAAAGGAAATACCACGCTGAAGGATTGCATAATCAACATCAATGGCATCGATCTTTAGGGCATTCTCGTAATAATCGAGTGCCACCCAGTAGCGTCGCTGAATAAAATATGAGTCGGCAATACGGTTGTAAGCATCACCTAGGAGCTGCGATGGGTCATCTTGATTTAGGTTAGCGAACTTTCTTAACCAAACAACGGCATCCTGATACTTCTCCATTTTAAAATAGGTGTATCCGAGGTTGTAATGAGCCATTTTGTATTCAGGAAGTTCAAATGCACCCGTAGAGAGCAAGAACTGATTATAATCTTTAGCAGCATTCTCAAAATCTTTGAGCCTATAGTACGATTCACCTCTCCAATACATTGCAAGAGCCGAAAGTGTTTGGCTATACTCGGGGTACTTTAATGATAGAGAAAACTTGTCGATTGCATTTAGGAATTTGAGATTCTGAAAAAGCTCAATACCTCTGTAGAAAGCAACACGCTGGTATGCTCTTCGGATTGATGCGTCCTTAACAACTATTTGGTCAAGGGATGCTAGTGCTTCCTTATAATTCTTGGTATTTGAATATGCCATAACAAGGTAGTTATGGGCTTGGTCTATACGCAAACTATTGGGGAAAAGCTCAATGTAACGCTGAAAGGCTTCAATAGCTTCGTTAAAAGGGTTGTAAAGAGTTTCGTATGTTATTTTAGCAAAATTGAAGAGGGCATCCTCCTTAACGGACATATCAAAATCTTGCTTAGAGGCAAGTGAGAATGCTTGACGAGCTTTGGATTTTTCATTCAGCTTAAGATAACAATCGGCCAAATGGTAATAGGCATTCTGACTAAGCGAGTCTTCCTCTACTGGCACACGCTCCAAATACTTAACAGCATCCTCAAGTTTATTATTTCGGTAGTAAACAAAACCTACCAAATAATTATCGGCGCGTGAAAGGTTCTCAGATTTATCAACATACTGCTCAATAAAGGGAATGGCCTTCTCGTATTGCCTAAGCCTGTAGTACGACTCTCCAATTAAACGGGCAATTTCAGGTGCTCGTCGTGCCGAAGCTGTTTCAAGAATTGGTGGAGCATACTCTACCACTTTATTGTACTGACGTTGTAAGTAGTAGATTTGTGTAATATAGTATGGAACAAGGGTTGCAAAAGTTTTATCATCGCTCAATTTTTCAAAACCCTTTAATGCTGTTGCATAGTTCTCTTTTGTATAGGCAATGTGAGCATAGTAGTATGTAGCAGGACCTGCATAACGATTCTTTATATCCTTAATTTCAAAGAATGCACGACTAGCAAGGTCATACTCTTCCTGAACAAAATGGCTATAACCCAACTTAAAAAGAAATTCTGCCCTTTGCTCAGAGCCAAGACCATTCTTGTTTGTTTTGCCAAACCAATAAATAGCATCGGCGTATTTCTTTTCACGGTAACGGAGCTTGGCAAGCTCAAAGTATGCTACATTAACCTTCTGGTTGTCTGGGTAGTTACTTATGAATGTTCGGATTAAATACTCTGCATCATCATTAAAAAGCTGAATGGCACAAAGGGCATTGTAGAACTCTGCCTCACCCCTTATGTGGTACTCATTTAAACTAGAAGTTTTTGAAGCAAGGATGAAGTGCTTCTGAGCAGAAACGTAGTTGCTTTTTTCAAACAATTCAATCCCTTTACGAAAATGCTCATCAGGATGAATATGTTTTACTGACTGTTGAGCAATTGACGAAAAGGCAACCAGAATAAGCAGAATAACTGATAATATTCTTAACATTGATTTAAGCATAGTTCACGGCTAAAATTTCGTGTAAAAATACTAATAATAAGCTAAAAGGATGAATTAATTGGTGCCATTAATATTAACAGTAACTGTTAATATCTTCATTTTATTGCAGAGTACGGAGCATTTGGTTTAAACCATGGTAATTTTAAACAAATTAAATATTATATTTGTTTGAATACGATCAATTATACAGTTAAACCTGAACCTTATAATTAATGAATTTTAAGAAGATAGCGCTTCTCGGTTTGATTTCAATAATATCCATACAGATAAATGGGCAATTTATTGATAATTACGGATTAAAAGTTGGAGCAGGATTATCGAACCAGTATTGGGATTATAAAAATGATGGTGTTTTAAATTTATCAGGATGGAATGATAATAAGATTGGTTTTATTGGACAAGTATATGCTGAAAAGAATATTGGTAAATATCTTTCATTTAGGCCTGCATTAGGATATATACAGAAGGGGTTCGTTAATGATATTACATTATCAACAGCAGATGGTGAAGAAATTGCTGTAAAAGATAACAAAGTAATATTACATGATTTATCAATGGATTTATCATTAAAAGTAATTCCTATTGACATCAATTTAAAACCCTATGTTTTTCTTGGTTTACGTGGAGATTATTTATTGTACTATCGAAATGAGATAGTTGATTTTCAAGGAGAGGACCATGAATTGAATACTAACTTGTATGATGATTTCAATAAATTCACTTTGGGAGCAACATTCGGACTTGGAGTCTCATACAAAGACTTAATATTTCTAGATTTTAATTATAATCCTGCAATTACAAATAATTACGAATCAGATGGATTGGTAATAAATGATAAATATGTTAGTCTTACTTTAGGAATAAATATTAATAGTTTGATAAAGAATAAAAGCGAGTAACAGCCAAGTTGCAACACAGTATTAAAATTTTATTGCTTCGTGGTTTTATTGGATTTGGGTTTCGCACAGCGTTTTACTGCGAGAAATAAATACGCTACTAAAACTGAATCTTTTCATATTGTTAAATGTTGTAAGCAGAAAAAAAGTTAAACCTCATGAATAACCTTATAGCAAAAGTAAACGAAAACGATAAAGTTATTGGATTTGGCGAGAAGCAGCACGTTCATATTAAAGGGATACTGCACAGGGCCTTTTCAGTATTCGTGTTTAATGCAAAGGGAGAATTGTTAATTCACCGGCGTGCCGATGAAAAATACCACTCCCCTAGCCTTTGGACCAACACTTGCTGCAGTCATTTACCTCAAGGGTTAGAAATGGAAGAGGCCGTTCATGTTAGGCT
>JAWLEY010000225.1:0-2225 GCA_041685855.1 Perlabentimonas sp.
CGGTTTTCAGCCCGATGAACGTGAGTATGGTGTGGGTGCCAGCATCCTTCATGAGTTGGGCGTTGGTAAAATGCGACTTATCACCAATAATCCAGTAAAGCGCAAAGGGCTTGAAGGTTACGGTCTTGAGGTTGTGGAGAATATTCCTTTGGAGGCTCCACCGTGTAGAGATAACGAGACGTACATGAGGACAAAAAGGGACAGGATGGGGCACTTAATTACTCTTATTCCTCCTGCCAAACCACCAAAACCCGAGAATCTTTAACGAGTATATGGAGCAACATAAAGAGTTACGCATTGTTTACATGGGTACCCCCGATTTTGCAGTTGAGCCCCTAAGGGCGCTCTGTGTTAATGGGTATAATGTAATGGCTGTAGTAACTGCTCCTGACAAACCTGCCGGAAGAGGAAGGAAACTAAAATCATCACCCGTAAAGCAATTTGCCGATAGTAACAATATTAGCGTACTACAACCTACAAATTTAAAAGACGAGGGCTTTGTTAATGAGCTTAAATCACTAAATGCCGATATTTTTGTAGTTGTAGCCTTCAGGATGCTACCTAAAGTGGTATGGCAAATTCCAAAACTAGGAACATTCAATCTTCATGCATCACTGCTGCCACAGTACAGAGGGGCGGCACCCATTAACTGGGCAATTATTAATGGCGAACAGAAAACAGGGGTAACAACTTTCCTAATTGATGAGAAGATTGATACCGGTAGCATACTCCTTAAGCAGGAGATAGACATTCAGCCAAACGAAACGGCAGGCGAGTTGCATGACAGGCTAATGCAGATTGGGGCAACCGTAGTTGTTAAAACAGTGGAGATGCTAAGGGAAGGAGCCGAGCCTACACCCCAATCTAAGCTTGTGGGAGAAGATGAAAAACTTAAGCCTGCCCCTAAACTTTTCAGAGAAAACTTAAGAATTAATTGGGCGTTGCCTGCTATAGAAGTACATAACTTTATTAGAGGCTTAAGCCCATACCCCGCTGCATGGACTGAAATGGTAGATGATGCCGGGAATGCAGTTTCGGTAAAGGTTTACAGAAGCTCATTGGTAGATAAAAATCAGCAAGAATTATCAGAAGGAACCGTTTTAACTGATAGTAAAAGCTACATACATGTTGTTTGTGGCAAAGGTATTGTTGCTGTTGATAAGCTGCAGCTGGCAGGTAAACGCAGGCTAACAGCAAAGGAGTTTCTGGTTGGTTTTAATGGTTTAGCAAGTTATCATTTCGTTTAGAATTGCATTTTCCGATACTTAAAAAAGGGAAGGGCTAGCTTATGTTGGTTTAGGATAACAACCTAATTTGCAGTTAGTAGTTTTATCTGTTTGTTTTCTAATTTTCAAAGGTACATAAATGTTTTGTGTTTTGGAATTATTAGTATTTTGCCTCAATGGGTTAAATCACATTTTAACTTGCTGTAAACTTCTATATCGGTAAATACATTTCCTGTTAGCAGTTCTCCATCTCTTTCAATTCCTTCAAATTTGAAACCTAGTTTTTGAGGGATTCTTTTGCTTGGCATATTGTTAACAGCACATTTTATCTGGATTCTATTCATTCCAAGATTGTTAAACGCAAAGTCACATAGTTTTTCTACCGACTTTGTAATAATTCCTTGTTTTTGATATTTTTCAGAAAGCCAATAACCAATTTCTATCTTTTGATTCAGTTTATCCGTGTCTTTAAATCCAACGAGACCAATGAACCTACCCTTTTTTCTAATAGCAAATACAAATTCTTTACAGTCATCTGATGCATTAACTACAGAGCTAACAAATTTTTCTGTATCAGATATTTCTTTTGTAAATTTTACAAATGGGAGCCATTTACCCAAGTATTCTCTTTGGCTATCAATGGTTGTAAAAATATCTTTCGAATCAGATTGCTCTAATTGCTTCAGTTCTATTTCAGGTTCAATTTTTATTATAATCACGTTGCTTCAATTTTTTTAGGATGGGGCATACCCATAAAGTTTCGAATAAACGCTTGTTTCAGTGGTTTTTGTTTTTTGTTGTAGCCTAGTTTTCATTTTATTCTTCACCTGCAAAATGAGATAAAACACTATTCACTTCGAATTTATCTTTTCCTTTTACTGCAAATAATGTGGCTCCATTTACACCCCACTTTTGAGCAGTATTTTTTGAGGCAAAATTAGCTTCTGCAACAGCCAATGCATCATTTTGATTTTTACAAAAAATCAAGATTAAAAGAAT
>JAWLEY010000225.1:2325-4373 GCA_041685855.1 Perlabentimonas sp.
GCTAGTTGTTAGCGGCTGGGTTTTCTTTTCGGATTATTAATCTTTATTGGGTCTTGACGAGTGTCAAAAACATCGGTAATCAGAACACCTTCTTTAACCTTTTTATATACAATATTATAATTGTTGTTAACTAAATATCTGTGTCCTTCTTCAAGTTGTAATAAAGTTTCTTCAGTTTGTCCTGACTCTGGATGATTAATCAGTTGTCTTGTGGCTATAAAAATATTTTCTTTGATTTTTCGTGCAATTGATTCACTTGCAACCTCTTTGTAGTAATCATAAATGTCTTTGAGTGTTTCAGAAGCAAAGTCTGACCAAATAACTTTCATTTGGCTACCACTTTTGAGATTCAATTTCTAGTTGTTCTTGAGTCTTATAATTACCTGCAAGGTAATCCTTATTTGATTTTCTAGCCCTTTCAATTAATTGTTTTTCTGTAAATGGCTTAAATTCCTTTTCTGTAACATCTTTAGCCTTAAAGATAGTGTCTTCAATTTTCTTAAACACATCTTCATCTTGAAGATGTATTAGATATTCAATGGCATTTAACTTTCTGGTCTGTAAATCCATAGCGCATACATTTTATTACAAAGATACTAATTGTCTATTATCTTAAACGGATTATTAGGGATATTGTTCCAATAACCTTGCCGCTAACGGCTAGCGTATTACAAGTTTCAAGCCTACGCCAACCTTAATCGTAAAGGTACAAAAAAAATCAATCAGCGAGAAAGTCTGATATGTGCCTGTGAGGCAACTGGTTGTGTACTGCGTTAGGCTTTCCCCGAATTATAGGGGCAGGCTGTGCATTATTGCTTCAGTATTTCAATCAATTTCTTATTTATATACAAAGTCTCTCTCCCGACTTTTTGAGATTCAACAATTCCGATATATTCAAGTTCCTTCAAGTATCGTGAAGCAGCCTTTCTTTCCACGCCCAATTTATTTACAACAAACTCAATTTTTGAATACGGTTGCTCAAAGAGTAGTTCAACAAGTTCTTTTCTATATAATTTTGGTGCTTTTTCCTGAACTTCTATTATTGTAGAATCAAGTTGGTCTTTAATATTTGTAATCCTTGCAATTGTATCCTTAGAGGTGCTTTCGATTGCTTTAAGCATAAATATTATCCATTCTTCCCATTTTCCTGTGTGATTAGTCTGATTTAACAAGCGATAGTAGGCTGGTTTATTTGCAATTATATAGGAGCTTAAATATAGAATTGGAACATCAATCAATTCATTAAGTATTAAATACAGGATATTTAAAATCCGACCAGTTCTACCGTTTCCATCATAAAATGGATGAATGCTCTCAAACTGATAATGCAATATTGCCATATTTATCAATGGAGACAAATCATCCTGTTGATTAAAGTGGTTAATGAAATTTGTCAGTAAATCAAGTATTTCTGCTTTGTCCTGCGGTGGCGTGTAAACTATTTCACCAGTCGTGTCATTTTTTAATACAGTTCCGGGTGTACTTCTAATCCCTGCTGTATTATCAACCAATTCTTGTTGAATATCTACAATGTCATTAACTCTTAAAAACCCTTGTCTTTTAGCAAGTTCAAATCCATGAAAGATTGCTTTACGATAATCTACAACTTCCTTCGTCGCTGGTGAAATATGAGTTTTATTAGCTGTCAACGCTTTGTAAAGCTCATCTTGGGTTGTAATAATATTTTCAATCTCGGAACTATCTTTTGCTTCTTGTAAAACAACAGCATTAATCAACATTCCTTGATTAGGAATTGTCCTTGCAATACCTTTCAGCTCAGCTAATGCAGCAGTGGATTTGTTCGTTTGTCTTAGAATTTCAATGGTTTCTACCTTTTCTCTCGGAGGTGGAAGTTTTTCAAGCTTATAATGTGGTGCATTTTGTCCCATATTCTTTTCATTTGTCCCAAAAATACAAATTATGGTACAATAACCGGCATTTTGCAGTGTTTTTTTTGCATGAAGCCTAACGGCTAGCGTATGACCAGTTGCGAGTGTACGCCTACCCCACTATTTGATGATAAAAGTAAAGTTTCTGAATGAATTCTG
>JAWLEY010000226.1:0-4371 GCA_041685855.1 Perlabentimonas sp.
GTTTGAAATGCTCCGTACTGCAAAAGTACATTGCCCTTATTTACCCGGTTTACAGGGGTGTAAATATTCATGCTCCCACCCAAACCAGAGCCGTATAGAGCCGATGCTGGCCCCTTAACTACCTCTATCCGGCCAATGTTATGCAAATCTATTTCCTCTGGTGTTGATATTCCATCGGATGAAGTTATGGGTATATCGTTAAGATAAGCTTTTATTCGGTTCGTGTTGTATGGGGTTCTGCTACCCATCCCCCTAATCACTATTCTGCTTGTGGCATAGGTTCCGCTTTGCATTGTTACCCCAGGCAGGGTATTTATGGTAGTCCCAAAACTTAACCCATCGGATAAATTCAGCCCTTCGCCAACCAAAACCGACAAGCTTCCAGGGATGGTTCTTAATCCGCTACTCACCTGATAGGCATCAACAGTAACAGCATCAATAATGAGGGTTGTGTCAGTCTTGTATGATTTGGGTAGTGTGTCGCTTAGCTCTTGCGCCATAGGGTTTAAGGAAGATGCAAACAGTACAAGAAAAACAATCATTACCCTATAAGATGAAATCATATTTAGCAAAGGCTTTTAATAAGATTTGAGGACTCGACCATTTAATGTTGATAAAAGCAAAAAATCCTTGGCAGACAACAGCCATACATTTACTATTCTCCGCACAAGGATTATACAATCAAAATTAAAAAATGTTGATGTGTTTCTTTATTAACTATGCACTCATTTATTCTAGCGGGATAAGTTTTAGAATAAAACCTGGATCTTCAATAGAAACATAAACGTAACCATCGGGGCTTATTACTACATTTCTAACACGGCCAACCCCCTCGAGAAGTTTCTCGCGATGTGTAACCGAATGGCCTTCCAGTACAACCCGCTCCAAGTAATGGAAACTGAGTGAGCCAATTAGTAGATTGTTCTCCCAGTTTTTGAATTGGTCTCCCGTAACAAAGGTCATTCCACAGGGTGCAATTGAGGGTGTCCATTCGTACACTGGCTGCTCCATCCCTTCCTTCTCCGTTTGCTCGGTAATAACCGTTCCATCGTAATTAATTCCATAGGTAATAACAGGCCAGCCATAGTTAAGCCCTGGCTCCACAAGGTTTAGCTCATCGCCACCCTTTGGTCCATGTTCCGAAATCCAAAGTTCACCTGTTACGGGATGTATGCATGTACCTTGCGGATTCCGATGACCGTAACTGTATATTGAGGGCATTGCATTAGAATCGTCAACAAAAGGATTGTCTTGAGGAATGGCCCCATCATCCATAATACGATGAATTTTTCCGTTGTGGTTATCCAGCTTCTGAGGGAAATCATCTCGCTGGCCTCTATCGCCAATGCCAAAGAAAAGATGTCCCTTATTGTCGAAAGCGAGTTTGCATCCAAAGTGATATTGCAATGGTGTTTGGGGAGATCCTTCAAATAGCACCTCCTGATCCACCAGCTGGTTTCCATCAAGCCTTGCTCTTAAAATGGCAGTATTGCCAGTTGGCTGTTCAGTTTCGTTGTTTAAAGCGGAGTAAGCCATGTAAATCCAACCATTGGCATCGTAGTTGGGGTGAAGAGCCAGGTCGAGCAGACCGCCTTGCCCTATGGCCATAATAGGCGGAAGCCCTTTGATAGGATCAGAAAGTTCACCGTTGGAAAAACGATGAAGCGTTCCTGCGCGCTCAGATATGAGCAGGTCGCCGTTGGGAAGGAATGCCAAACCCCACGGTACGCTTAAGCCAGAAACCACCGTGTCAATAACAAAGTCATGAACCTCGGAGTTAACAACACCATCAGTTGTAAAGGCTGGTTTTAGCTTCGATCTATCCCTTGGAATTTCATCTTTAACATATTTAGCGAGCTTCTTAATTTCATCATCGGTAAATGTTTCCTCAAATGCAGGCATGCCAATATCAACAATTCCATGCTTAATGCTCTCAAAGGCTTGGTTTATCCCTTCTTCATCCATCCATGGTTTTACTTTAAACCTTTCGAGATTATCGCCGTGACAGCCCGCGCAATAATTTTTATAGTTCATTGTTGCTTCGTTTTGGTTGGTGTTTTGGTTGTCTGCTGATATGCAACTAACCAGAATAAAGCCAACGGCCAAAATTGGGGTAAGCCAATAACGGCTGCTAATTTGATAATCAACAATCTTTTTCATAGGTGGAATTATTAATGTAACAATAATTACGACTTCAAAAACTTTCGTTGTTTGATAGCAAGTTACAAAAAAAAATTAAAACGGATATTGATAATTAAGGGATTAAGTGCTTTTGCTAGTGTTTTGTTTTTGATTTTCAGGTGTGTACGTAACGTTACGCAACTAGTGCAAGGGGTAGGTTAGGTCTGTATAGATTAGCTCCATCAGTTTTTTTAGTATGGTTAATTGCAGATTTATTGCCAAGTATTGGCAATAAATAGTACGAATAACAAATCCCTGAAAGGGTTAAACATTTAAAAACTCCGAAAACACTTTTGTACAAGTTACAACCAGCCTGTGCATAGCCCTTGTGCATGCAATGTAAAGCATGCTTCTATCAACCTGCGTTTTATAGTTTGTTGATGTTGCCTGCGGAACCGCTACCCAGTCGAATTCAAGCCCCTTAGCCATATGCGATGAGGTGACAATAACACCGTCGGCAAAGGTGGTGCTTAGGGTGTTTAGTAGAAAAAGGTTGGCATCGTAGCCTCCCAGCTGCTCAAAGAGTTTCTCGGCCTGCTTTTGGGTTTTGCAAACAATCCCAAAGGATTGGTAATCCGATTTTTGGAACTCTTTTATCAAGCGCTTAATTTCGGTAATTTCCTCTTCTGATGTTTTAAAAGATTTAATCGTTGGTTCCTCGCCATGCCTTTCGATGGGCACAAGGTGTGGGTTTGGCGATATTTTCTGAGCAAAGTTTGTTATCTCAAAGGTTGAGCGGTAGCTTTTGTTGAGCATAACATTGTCGGCTTCGGTAAAAACTCTGGCAATCTCTTCCGCTGTGGTGGAGCTGTAGGGGTTAACCGACTGGTTGGCATCGCCTAGAATGGTCTTTTTGCAGGCAAAAAGTTTGGCTATAACCGCATACTGAACAGGGGTGTAATCCTGCATCTCATCAACCAAAAGGTGCTTAACCCTTGCGTAGCTTTTGTATCCTTCCAGTTTAATTTTTAGGTAGATTAGGGGGAACACATCAGCGTATTCAAGCCTTGAGCGGGCTCCCTGCTTATACATTTCGGGCTTGCCAATCCAAGTATAGAAATGCTTATATAGCTCACGTATGTTTGATATTCTGAACATCCCTGTAACAGTTTTCAGAATTTCATTACGCTCCTTGGCGTTAATCTCATATTTGAAGAAGATGTCCACGTTCTCTTCAATATCCTTGGTAATAAGTGTAAAGCGTTTAAGTAAAGGAACGCGATGGTATGCATCAAAGCGCTCGCGAATAAACCAGGCGGGCACAAACTTTCTGCGTATGGGTAAGTCTGTTGGCTCAAAGAACTCATTCTCAATATGTATTATATATTTTGCCAAAAGTGATAAGAATTCGAACGATGCCTTAAATCTTATTCTCTCCCTAAACGCCTCATCGGTTTTTTCTAATAGATGCGTTACCTGATCAAAGAATGATTGGAACTTGTATTTGCCATCAAGTAGCTCAGTGGCTAATTCCTCCATGCCTAGCTCGGGAATCTTTTCCTCTCCCAGCTCGGGAAGCACGTTGGAAATGTAATCGGCAAAAACTTTGTTGGGAGAGATTATTAGAATGTCCTGAGATTGAATGGTGTCCTTAAATCGGTATAGTAAAAAGGCAATGCGGTGAAGCGCAATGGATGTTTTGCCTGAGCCAGCCACACCCTGAATTATCAGTACCTGCGATGTTTCGTTACGGATTATAGCATTCTGGTCGCGCTGGATGGTAGCCACAATATTCTTCATCTTCTCATCCGATGCCTTGCTCAGTTCCTTCTGCAGGATGTCGTCGTGAACATTCATGGAGCTCTCCAGCATGTACTCCATTTTACCGTTTCTAATTCTGTATTGCCGTTTCAATGTGATTTCGCCAGCAACTTCGCCTGAAGGTGCTTCGTAACGTGCTCTACCCAACTCAAAATCGTAGTACATTGACGAAACTGGAGCACGCCAATCGTTTATAAGCGTTTTTTTTAGCTCCTCATCGGTATAGTTGTGCACACCAATGTAAATGGGTTGCTTCGCATTGCTATTATCGCTCTTAAAATCAATCCTCCCAAAATATGGCGACTGAATTAGTTTTAAAAGTTTCTTTCGTTTATCAACTGCTGCTTCACCCATAAGAGCACCCTGCTCAATTGATTGCCTAACTGCCACCTTTTCCACATGGTCCATCCCGGTTTTGTTCTCGTAAAG
>JAWLEY010000227.1:0-1217 GCA_041685855.1 Perlabentimonas sp.
TGGACCCAACTAAAAGATGACGCATAGCATTCAGAAATTGTTAATAAAATGGTTAACTTTGCGTTTTGATTAAATTTTGGAACAATATAAAGTATAAATTTGTAATTATGGCTGATATTAAGGAACTAAAAGATATTGCAGCGCAAGTTCGCAGAGACATTGTTAGGATGGTTTACGCGCCATCAAGCGGGCACCCAGGAGGTGCACTTGGCTGTGCCGATTTTTTCACTGCGCTATACTTCGAAGTGTTAAATATCAATCCAAACAATTTTACCATGCAGGGCGAGAACGAGGATGTTTTCTTCCTCTCCAACGGCCACCTATCAGCAGTCTGGTACAGCGTACTGGCTCGCAGGGGCTTTTTCCCGGCAAGTGAGTTGGCTACCTTCAGGCAAATCAATTCTCGCCTACAAGGGCACCCCGCCACCGCTGAAGATCTGCCTGGCATAAGAATTGCTTCAGGCTCTTTGGGGCAAGGACTATCGGCTGCCTGCGGAGCTGCTTTGGCAAAAAAGCTTAACAACGACAAGAAGTTGATTTTCACCCTTCACGGCGATGGAGAACTACAGGAAGGACAAATTTGGGAAGCTGCCATGTTCGCCGCCGCACGCAATATTGATAACCTTATAGCAACAGTTGATTACAATGGCCAGCAGATTGATGGGCCTGTTGATGATGTGAACTCACTGGGTAACCTTCATGCCAAATGGGAATCTTTTGGATGGCACGTTCTTGAAATGGATGGCAACAACATTGAAGAGGTTTTAAGCGTTATAAATAAAGCAATTCAGGAAACAGGCAAAGGGAAGCCCATAGTAATACTTATGCGAACTGAAATGGGAATGGGCGTTGACTATATGATGGGTACCCATAAATGGCACGGTAAGGCTCCAAGCAAGGAGGAGTTTGAAAAAGCCATGGAGCAGCTACCCGAAACAATCGGTGATTATTAAAAAACATTAAAATTTTGCAACATGACAAACATTGTTATTATAGCTCACGATGCTAAAAAACCTGAACTGGTTAAGTTTCTGAGCAAACGGTTAGAGTGGTTAAGGGGTGTAAACCTTATTGCCACAGGGAGAACAGCAGAGTTTGTTGAGGAGCAAGGCATCCCATGCAAGCACTTAAGCCCAGGAAAATCGGGCGGATACATACAGATTACCGAAATGATAGAAAAGGCCGAAGTGGATATTGTTATTTTCCTTCGCGATCAC
>JAWLEY010000227.1:1317-4365 GCA_041685855.1 Perlabentimonas sp.
ATAAGGCAGAGCGTGGCCTACTCAAACAAGAATGTCAAAATTGCTGCGTCGCATGCAGGAATAACCCTGGGCGAGGATGGTGCAACACACCAGATGCTTGAGGATTTAGGGATGATGAAGATGCTCCCCAACATGACGGTTATTAACCCATGCGACTTCAACCAAACCAAGGCCGCCACCCTTGCGTCGGCTGAATTAAACGGTCCCGTTTATCTTCGTTTCGGCAGGCCCAAAGTTCCTAATTTTACTCCCGAAAATCAGGAGTTTAAAATTGGCGAAGCAATTACTCTTATAGAGGGTTCCGATGTTTCCATTTTTGCTACGGGTCACCTTGTTTGGAAGGCGCTTGAGGCTGCAGAAATATTAGAGTCAAAAGGAATATCCGCTGAGGTCATCAACATTCACACAATTAAGCCGCTCGATACCGATGCTATAGTTAAATCAGCACAAAAAACTAAGGCTGTAGTCTCTGCCGAGGAACACATGATAAACGGTGGACTGGGCGATAGTATCGCGCAGGTGCTGGCACGTTTTGCGCCAACTCCACAAGAGTTTGTAGCAATTAACGATACGTTTGGAGAAAGTGGCAAGCCCGATGAGCTTATGGTTAAGTACGGGCTGGACACACCAAACATTGTTGAGGCAGCAGAGAAAGTCATATCACGCAAGTAGTAAAAATCAACTCTTTTCCTAGTAAATGAGCCATCTGAGCGACAAGGAGCTTCTTGAAATGTTTCGGGAGATGGATTCCCGTAGCTACGCTTTTAACCTTATCGTTCGGAAATATCAGGAAAGGCTTTACTGGCATATTCGCAAAATTGTTATCTCGCACGACGATAGCGACGATGTAATACAAAATACCTTTTTAAAAGTTTGGACAGGGCTGGAACGTTTCAGGGAAGACTCACAGCTTTTCACTTGGCTATACCGTATAGCCACCAACGAAGCGCTCACTTTTCTTAAGAAGAAACGTACCAAGTTTTTTCTCCCGCTTGTTGATGTTGAGCAGCAACTATCATCCACACTCGAGAGCAGCCCTCATGTTAACGGTGACGAAATTCAACTCAAACTGCAAAAGGCTATCTTAACTTTACCCGAAAAGCAACGTTTAGTTTTTAATATGAAATATTTTGACGAGCTTAAGTACGAAGAGATATCTGAAATTTTAGGCACATCCGTTGGGGCTCTTAAAGCTTCGTACCACCATGCAGTTAAGAAAATTGAAAAATACGTTGAAGGAGATTAAACCCTAAGGTTTATACCCTGTCAAACAGTTGAAACAAGTTTAAAAAGATGAGAGAGTTAGAAAAAAAGGAAGAATCAATTTTGCCTGAAGGACGTAGAAATCCTTTCTTTACTCCTTCAGGATACTTCGACCAATTACCCGGTCGGGTTCAGGAAAGGTGTGTTGCAGAGAAACCAATTCACGAAAGCAAAAGAACAAGCACCATTCAGGTTCTAAGGTCACAACTTGCCCTTGCTTCCGGATTTATTGGCCTGGCATTTCTGGCATTCATAGGTTACTATTTTATGCAGCCAACAAATAATACGAGCACAAAACTCACCAACGACGATTATATTGAGATAGTAAAAAGGAACATTTACGATTATGATGAAGCTACACTAATGGAGGGTTCAAACACCAACGCAAATGCCCACTATAATGATAGCGTAAAAGATGAAATGATTCAGTATTTGCTAGACGACGATATTGACTACACAACATTAATTGAGCAATACTAATTACCATGAAAACGTTTATTCAGCACATTACAATAACAGTATCCCTCCTGCTTTTTTTAGGGAGTAGTTACTCTTTTGCCCAAAATTCCAATAACGACAAAGAAGAAAGGGTTAAAGCCCAGAAAATCGCATTCTTTACAGAAAAATTAAGCCTCACATCCGAAGAGGCACAAGAGTTTTGGCCAATCTACAATAGCTACTGGGAAAAGAAGAACGAAATTATTAAGGAGCGTAATAAGGCAATGAAATATTGCTCAGAGAACATGGATGAACTTTCAGCCAAGGAGATTGAACGGTACGGTGACATGTACATAAACTTCCATAAGCAGGAGTCCGATCTACTTATTGAGTATAACGCAAAGTTCAAGAAGGTACTACCCGCGAAAAAAGTTATGAAGCTATATCAAGCCGATTACGATTTTAAAACTTACCTACTACGTCAGATTAGAAACAAATCAGACGACTAGAAAGAAGCAGACTAAAATAGTAATAAAAAGCGCTCATGGTTGAGCGCTTTTTTATTTTCAACTCCTTGTACACCTGGCACTTAAAACATCCAGGAAAAACATTCCGAACACCTCCTCCATACTTTACTATTAAAAAAGTTATCAACATTGTGGGAAAAAGTGGGAAAAAGTGGTTGAAAGTGGAAAAAAATGATTTATTTTTACTCTTTGAAATAAACCAAGAGTATGACTTCATTCATAGGCGATTATGCTTGCAAAGTTGACGAGAAGGGCAGAATGCTCTTCCCTTCGGCATTCAAGAAGCAGAATAAATCTGCTTCCGCAGATCGCTACGTGATAAAGAAGGATATTTTTGAAAATTGCCTGGTGCTCTTCAACATGGAAGAGTGGGAGCGTCAAAACGACCTAATTAGACGCAACACAAACCCATACAATCGTGAGCACAATAAGTTCTTAAGAGAATTCTACCGTGGAGCGGCAGAGCTCCAACTCGACTCAAGCGGAAGGCTCCTTATCCCAAAGCGCTTGCTGGAGATGATTAGTGCAAGCAAAAATCTTGTCCTCACAGGACAGGATAGCCGAATAGAAATATGGGCTAAGGAAAATTACGATGCACACGAATCCGATGAGCAAGGATTTGCTGAATTAGCAGAGAAAATACTTGGTTCAACACCTTTAAACAACGATTAATGGCGTACCACGTACCAGTGCTGCTACACGAGAGCATTAAAGGGTTAAATATTAACCCCAATGGAACCTACCTCGACCTGACCTTTGGTGGTGGCGGACATGCTCGTGAAATAATTAAGCATCTCTCTCCCAAAGGGAGGCTCATTGC
>JAWLEY010000228.1:0-4363 GCA_041685855.1 Perlabentimonas sp.
GTGAGTTCTGCCCTGAGTTAATTTCCAAACTAACCACGAGTCAACAGTACCAAATGCAAGCTGCCCTTTGTTAGCCTTTTCTCTGGCGCCCTTAACATTATCTAATATCCACTTAATTTTAGTGCCACTAAAGTAAGCATCAATAACTAGGCCTGTTTTCTCACGTATTTTATCAGATAGACCTTTGTCTTTCAGTTTATCACAGAATTTGGAAGTACGCCTGTCTTGCCATACAATAGCATTATAAACGGGCTCCCCTGTTTCTTTGTCCCAAACAATGGTGGTTTCGCGCTGGTTCGTAATGCCTATCCCTGCTAGGAAGGTGCCATTTATGCTTAGTTTCGACATTGCTTCAGCAGCCACGGCAACCTGCGATGACCATATTTCTCCCGGGTCGTGTTCAACCCATCCGGGTTTTGGGAATATTTGGTTAAACTCTTTCTGTGCAACAGAGCGAATATTACCTTTCTTATCAAAGAGTAATGCTCTGGAGCTAGTAGTACCCTGATCGAGAGCTAGAATGTATTTTTCCATACCAATAATTGCTTAATGCTTTCTAAATATTGTAAAACTATTTAAAAATTCAGAAAACTTAAATTACCTAAGTAAATATTTAGCTGCAATGCTTTCAAATTCCTTAACCTGTGCCTTTTGCCAGGTATCATCTTTCCCTAGTTCCTTTGCCATAATTTGTGCAACCTTGGTTGCTAACAGGATTGACTCACGTGCATCAAGCAGTAAGCAACGTACCCTTCGCGAAAGTACATCCTCCACTGTTCTTGCCATCTCGTATCTAACGGCCCAAACAACCTGTGCATGGTATATTTTTAGCCTGTCGCTTATTAACTCTTTCGTTTCAGGCTCTTTGTTCATCAAGTCTTCGAGTTGAGTTTTATCTGAACCATAAAAATAAAGAGGATCCTCATGATTTACACTTTGCTGGTATCCATGAATCTTCAGGTTGCGAGTAATGGTTTTTGTTTTCTTCCACCCTTTAACTTTCTCCACCTTATCAACCATATCCTGCGCCATTCTCCTGAAGGTTGTCCACTTGCCTCCAATCATAGTAAAGAGATGTGAGGGCGAGGTGTATATTTTGTGGCTACGTGAAATTTCTTTCGTTTTGCCTCCTCCGTTTTTTGGTGCAGCGAGTGGACGCAGACCTGCAAATATGCTAAGAACATCCCTTTTTGTTGGAGTTTTTGTCAGGTATTTTCCTGTTGTTCTGAGAATAAAATCAATTTCTTCATCAAGTGCAACGGGTTCCAAATCAGGGGCATCAACTGGGGTGTCTGTTGTTCCTACAACAATTTTATCGTGCCATGGAACGGCAAAAAGCACTCTGCCATCCTCCGTTTTTGGAATCATTAGGGCATGGTCTGATGGAAGGAATGATTTGTCGAGAACAAGATGAATACCCTGGCTTGGTCTAATAGTTTTCTTCTTCTCAGGATTGTCCATTTGCATAAGATCATCTGCAAAAACTCCTGTAGCATTAATAACCGTTTTACCTTTTATGCTAAAAGATTCGTTTGTTTCTGTATCAAAAGCCACAACGCCATTTATTTTTCCGTTTTCGTCTTTCGTTAGCTCTGTAACGTGCATGTAGTTAATGGCTGTTGCACCATTTTCAACTGCCGTTTGTATTGCGTTAATCGCAAGACGGGAATCGTCAAACTGCCCATCGTGATAAAGAACACCTGCAGTAATCCTTTCCTTATTAATTGTGGGGAGCTTATTTATTGTTTTCTTTTTTGATATTCTAAGAGAGCGCCCCAGGCTGTATTTACCTGCCAGAAGATCGTAGAATGTAAGTCCAACGGTGTACATAACCTCGTCAAACCAGTTAAAAGTTGGAATTATGAACGGCTGGTTTCTGACAAGATGAGGAGCATTTTTTAGAAGAAGCCCTCTTTCAACGCAGGCCTCCCTGACAAGAGCAATATCGCCTTGAGCAAGATACCGTACTCCACCATGCACAAGCTTCGTGCTTTTACTTGATGTTGATTTTGTAAAGTCAGATTTTTCAAGTAGTAGCGTTTTGTAGCCTCTTGTTGTTGCTTCCAAAGCAATGCCAATACCTGTAGCACCGCCTCCTACAACAATAAAATCGAAATGAGCATCGCTCTTTTCTAAAATTTCTATAGCTTTTTCTCTTATCATAATGGTTGGTTTAAATGCGTAAGTAAACAAAATATATTTTACAAATATATAGTATATGTTTGTAAAAAGAAAGAAAACGAAACATAAAAGATTTCGATATATGATTTTATTCGGTTGTTTTTTGTTTTATTTCTGGCTTTACTGAATATTTTTTATAAATTTGAATTAAAATTTTGAGTATGTCCAAAAGTATAGCTAAGCGCCATCAACTCATATTGGCTAGATTAAAGGAGCAGGGTTTTGTTAATGTTAACGACCTAAGCGAAGAACTTAATGTTTCGTTAGTGACCATTCGGAAAGATTTAAAAATATTGGAAAGCCGGAGCCTTCTGCATCGCTCTCATGGCAGCGCATCGCTGGTTAATCCTTACATTACTGATAGAAATATTCATGATAAGGAGAAAATTAATGTTGAGCAAAAATCACGAATTGCTAATCATGCCACAACCTTGCTTGAGGCTAACGACAGCATAATACTTGCTTCCGGTTCAACTATTCTGGAGTTGGCACGAAGCATTTCTCCTGATGCTGCCCTTACTGTAATAACTGCATCATTGAACGTATCGCAAATTCTAAATATAAACCACGATGTTGAGGTTCACCAGCTAGGTGGCTTTATTCGTAAAAGTTCTAACTCAGCTATTGGTCCCCAGGCTGAAATTATGATGCAGAGCTATAGTTGCAATAAGCTGTTTTTAGGCGTTGATGGCATTGATGCTGAGTTGGGCTTAACAACAACCAACGCTTTGGAGGCGTCGCTCAATCAGGTTATGATAAAATCTGCACAGAAGGTTATTGTACTTGCCGATTCCAGCAAGTTTGGCAGAAGAGGGTTTGGTAAAATCTGTGATTTATCGCAAGTTGACATGGTTATAACTGATAATGGAATTTCTTCAAGCATGAAAAAACTGATTGAGACCCATGGTGTAGAGGTAGTTGCTGTATAGTTCAATTTATAGTAGATTGTTTCTTTAAAATACCAGAGGTTGCCTCCAAGCATTAATGATCATCACATTTAGGACAACTTTTAAATACTTTTTCATGAAGAATTTTTCGTGGGTTATCATATTTTGTTTCTTACATATTGGGAGTGCAATTAGTCAGGATGAGCATTTGGAATATATACAAAATAACTACGCTCCCCCAGGAGAATACCTTAACTCGTTATTCAAAAAAAATGACTTAGTAATAATTTGTGAGCGGGAACATCCCGAGCTCACACAATACGATTTCTTTTTTGAGATTGTCTCACAAGATTGGTTTGTTGAAAAGGTAGGAACTGTTATTTGTGAAATTGCCTCCAGAAGCATTCAATCTAAAATTGACTCAGTTCTGTTTGCAGAAAACTTAGCTGAAAAAGAGTTGGATGCTCTTCTTGTTGATATTAACCGCAACATGTCGCATCATGAATTTTGGCCCCATAAAAACTTTTACAATTTTCTTAAAAGCATCTATTATCTAAATCAGAATATTAAGCAAGATAAAAAAATTAGATTATTGGGTGCAGACATACCAATTGATTGGGAGGAATTAAGAACAAAGGAGGATAGGAGGGAGTACGAAAAACAATATTTCCCGAGTAGAGATAGGTATATGGCAGAATTCATTATGGATTGGTATAAGAAAGATACTTGCAAAAAAGCAATGATTATAATGAATACCCGCCATGCTTTTATGAACTACTCCTATAAAGCAGACGAAAATGAAAAAAGGAAAGAAGGAAAATCAACTCGTATTTTAAATAATGTTGGTGCATTTATTAGGCATGAACTACCAGAGAAAAGTACCAATGTTATGCTAAATAATTTCACATGGAATCGTACTTTTAAGTTTCGGCAACGTATTGCAGGTGGAAAGTGGGATAAATCCTTTTATCTTAACAATAACCATCCCTGCGGATTATCCTTAAAAAACTCACCCTTTGGCAATGATGATTTTGACTATTTTCCCTACGCTAGCACCAATCTTAAATGGAATGATGTTTTTGACCATTTGATATTCTACAATCCTCTTTGTGACTTTATTTCCTCATCTGGTGTAAATGGACTAATTGACAAAAGGATTGAAGATGAAATACTTCGTCGGTATAACGTGAATAATAATTTTAAACCTTTCTTCACACAACAAAAAATTAGAAAGTTAAATACTGAGAACATGTCTCAATATCGCTTTAAGAGATATTGTAAATAATATCTTGTTG
>JAWLEY010000026.1:0-19412 GCA_041685855.1 Perlabentimonas sp.
CATTCTTTCATTCAAAGCTACGACGACGAGCTCTCTGCCTTTCGCGATTATGCCCAGACTCATCCCAACGACTGCATACTTTTGGTTGACACCTACAATACGCTCAAAAGCGGTTTGCCAAACGCCATAAAAGTTGCAAAGGAGATGCAAGCTCAAGGGCATTCACTAAAAGGCATTCGCCTCGATAGCGGCGACTTGGCTTACCTTGCCAAGAAAAGCAGAAAAATGCTTGATGATGCAGATTTACACGATGTAAAGATTGCCGTATCGAACCAGCTTGACGAATATGTAATAAAGAGCCTTTTGGAACAGAATGCACCCATCGATGTTTTTGGCGTAGGAACCAACCTTGTAACTGGTAGTCCAGATGCTGCACTTGATGGAGTATATAAGTTGGTATTCGCCAATAATAAACCACGAATTAAACTATCGGAAAATATTGAGAAGGTAACCTTACCCCACAGGAAACAGGTTTACAGAATATTGACCAGCGATGGGCACTGGATTGGCGCCGATGCCATTACCTTAAGGGATGATGATAAGGTGCAGTATATACACCATCCTTTCGACCCGCATAAATCAACCTGCATAGAAACCTACGAACGGGAACCGCTGCTTGAAAAGGTAATGGAGAGCGGAAAGCGTATAGCAAAACCCCGAAGTTTAAATGATATAGCAACATATAGCAAAGAAAGGCTAGGCATGCTACCAGAAGAGTACAAACGTTTTGAAAATCCTCATATATACAGGGTGGGTATTAGCGATAAGCTAAAGAAACAACGTAACGATTTGATTGTTGCACTTAAAAAAGAGTAGTTATGAGAACCCTTATTATTGTCGATACTCAGAATGATTTTATGCCCGGAGGGGCATTGGCCATTGAGAATGGCAACGCTATTGTTCCTGTGGTTAATAAAATACAGCCAAAGTTTGATTTGGTAGTAGCCACACAGGACTGGCATCCACATAACCATGCAAGCTTTGCTAGCAATCACTCTGGCAAAAAGGAATTCGAAACCATTGATTTGCATGGGCTTGAGCAAATTCTATGGCCAAACCATTGCGTTCAGGGAACTAAAGGAGCTGAGTTTCATAAAGATTTGGAGACAAACGCTATTGCAGCCATTTTCCGTAAAGGGATGGATGTGGATATAGATAGCTACAGTGGTTTTTTCGATAATGGTCATAGAAAAAGTACAGGTTTGGCTGGCTACCTGCGTGAAAAGGGAACTACTGATTTGTACTTCTGCGGTTTAGCAGCCGATGTTTGCGTTTACTTTACCTTGCTGGACTCACTCAAAGAGAATTTTAAAACAACCCTCATTGAGGATGCAACGCGCCCACTTAACAAATCGGATTTTGAAAAAGTTAAGGATGAATTAATAAGCAAAGGGGCAAACATTATTACAAGCGATAAGCTATAAAGTAAAATAAAACTACATACCCAAAAAGGTAATCATTAAATTAAGCGCTGCAAAAAATAGCAGCTGGCAAACAAAAAGGAACAGAGCCAAACGATTCGTTGAATTATTAACAAATTTACTAAGTAGTATTATTAAAGGAAATGATATAACAAACCATGCAATGTAGTTTTGTAGTGGCGGTGTTCCTGTCCCCCAACTCCACATGTTTAAACGAATGGCAACCGGCTCAAGCAGAATATCATATATAACCATTAACGATGCTCCCGCAAATCCCAAACGCCAAATATTTATAATTTTTGATTTTAGTACCATCACCACAAGGTAAACAGAAAGCATCCAGTTAACCAGCATGGTAAAGGGTGTTTCCCATATTTTGGGGCCAAGCGATGGGCCATAAGAATAGTCGCCAAAAATTAGCCCAGTATTTGTTCCAACAGCCTCTGCCAACCAACCAATAATGCCAACAGCCAGAATTGTTAGAGCGAACCTGACATTAAATGGTTTGTGAAAAAGCATTAACAGCAAAAATGATAATATCGTAAAAATCCAGCTAAGGTGATAAGCCTGAGGGTTATCTCGCATTATCCAAAGACCCGGAATAGAGATTCCATAACCAGCAATAAAAAGAAGCTTTATCAGAATAAGTTTATTCTTTTTTATTAGTTCCAACATAATTATAAGGGCTTAATAAAATTATCAACAATTTTTGCCGATGCCAGGCATAATGGAATTCCCCCTCCCGGATGTACGCTTCCACCGGTAAAGTAAAGACCATTAATTTTTTTTGAATAGTTTGGATGCCTGCTAAAAGCAGCAAACCTATTATTGGAACTAATACCATAAAGAGCACCCCTATATGAGCCAGTACGCTGCTCAATTAAAGGAGGAGATAGAATATCTTCACATACTATATTTTGCAGTATATCAATACCCAAATCGTTCTTAATCTTCTTCAGAATATTAACGCGAGTGGTCTCAATTATCTCCTTCCAATCCTGACCTTTATCGTACGGAGCATTAACCATAACAAACCAATTCTCATGACCATCGGGGGCATCGCCTTTAACTGCCTTAGAGCTAATAAAAATGTAAACTGTTGGGTCTGATGATATTTTGCCCTTTGAAAGTATTTTAAACTCTTGCTTATAGTTTGAGCTAAAAAGAATATTGTGCAAATCAAGCTTCGGGTAGTTCCCCTTAACACCCCAATAAAAAATTAGAGCAGATGATGAGGGCTCCTGACGACCATAAAACCAGCTAAGATTTCTGTCGGGCATCAATTCGGGGTAAGCCGTAAAGATATCGGTATTATTTACAACCATATCGTAAGGTGCATGAACACCTTTTGCGGTTACTCCTGCAACCTTCCCCCCTTTATAGTCGATTCTCTGCACAGGGCAATTAAACTCAAATTCCACACCCAGTTTTCTAGCTAGTCCTTCCAAAGACTGGGCAATGGAGTACATTCCCTTTTCAGGGAAATAGGCTCCTACATTATGTTCAAGGTGTGGAATAATTGTTAAGGTTCCTGGTGCTTTATATGGGTTTGAACCATTGTAAGTGGCAAATCTGTTAAACAGCTGAATTGTATGATTCTGCAAAAAGCTCCGCTTATTCACCTTATGCATGGTTGAAAAAGCCTTAAGTTTCTTTATGTTCATGCCTATTTCCTTGGCTTCACTGGAAGTAAACCCCTCCCACGTTGGAAATGGATTAAAAATAAACATATTGGATGTAAGCCTGTAAAGCTCGCTACATTCTTTTAAGTACTTTTCAATATTTTCAGCAGGTTCATTAAAAACGGATTGCGCCTCGTTAGCAAAAAGTTCAGGATTAGACCAGGAATTTAGTACCTTACCGTCGGGATAGAAGTAACGGGTCACATTTTCAAGTTTCTTGTATTTAAAAGTATTTTCTGCATCAGCACCTGCAAGTGTAAACAGCTCGTCAACCAAGCTGGGCAATGTAAACAGCGATGGTCCCGTATCAAACCTAAAATCACCCATTCTAATCTCATTGAGTTTACCACCAGATTTAGCAGCTTTCTCAAACACTGTTACACGATAACCTTTAACTGCAAGCCTTATGGCAATAGCCAATCCAGCAACTCCCGAACCAATAACTGCAACTTTCAATTTATTAGAATTTAGATTATTAAATTTAAAACAATTATTCTCAAAAAAACCAGAATATACAAAAAAACAATCATCTGAATAATTAATCTACTTAACTTTCCAGGTTAACAAACCTTGCTCTGTTTTTGTTATTTTATTGTTATCCAATAACCAACGAATTACAACTGTTGTTTTTTCAGCAGAGTGGTTAATACTATCCACAAGTTCCTCAAGGCCAACCTCCTTCTCACAAAGCGCCTCTTTTAAATCATCCAATATTTGGTCGAACTGATACTTGCTAATATCCAGCTCGTTTCTTGTGGTACAAACATCGCACTTACCACAACGATAAGCATTCTTCTCACCAAAATACTCAAGTAACGATACGCTCCTACATTTTGCAGTACCCGAGGCGTAGCTAACCATTGCCTCAATACGTTTAAGATACCTCTCCTTTCGTTGGTGATAGTGCTCTTTACTAATTCTCAAGTTTTTATCGTCCAAACGCTCCTCAGTAAAAATTATAAGCGGCGTTTTCTTTCTGGGGATATAGTTAATTACTTTGGCTCTGCTGAGCTTAATCAGATTTTCAGTTACTGATTTATAAGGAAGGCCAGCTAGTTTTGCAATGTACGCCTCATCAATTCTAACGTAAGTAGAGAATAAACCTGCATAATTGCGTAGCAGCAATTTAATAAAACTATCCATTTCTGCATGGGCCACCTGATACTTATAGAGTTCCGTTTTATCAACAAGAACCATAATCCTGCTGGGATTATCCAGCTCGTCGGTTAATTCAATATATCCCTCAAGCTCGAGAAATTTTAGGCTGCTATAAGCATTAATGAAATTAAACTTAAATGTTGATGCAAAATCAATGAGGTTAAAATCGTACACCTCACCCTTACCAGCACCAATAGAAACATTCAGGTATGAGCAAAGTGCGTTGTAACATCGTTTAATTTCGGCAGGGTCAGGGAATGATGATTCAACTCTTTGTTCTACCTTAACCTTATCGGTGTTGTTATATAGCAAAATGGCGTAGGCCAGCTTTCCATCGCGCCCTCCCCTGCCCGCTTCCTGAAAGTAGGCTTCGGGTGAATCGGGCAAATCCATGTGCACAACAAAACGCACCTCTGGCTTATCAATGCCCATTCCAAATGCATTGGTCGATACAATTATTCGTGTTCTATCGCTCTGCCAATCGTCCTGCTTACTGCTACGTATATCGGAAGATAAACCAGCATGGTAGTAATCAGCTTTAAAGCCCTCCTTTTGTAGCACCTCAGCTATATCCTTGGTTTTCTGCCTGTTTCTCACGTAAACCACTCCGGTACCCGGAATTGCATTTACAATTTTTAGCAGATGCTTGTTCTTATCCTCCACATTCCTAACCAGATACACCAAATTCTTTCGCTCAAAACTCATTTTAAGAACATGCTTCTCCTTAAAACTTAATCGAAACTGAATATCATCAACAACCTGAGGTGTTGCGGTTGCTGTAACAGCCAGGAATGGTGTATCAGGAAGCAGTTCTCTTAGTTCGGCAATCTTAAGGTACGATGGTCTAAAATCGTACCCCCACTGCGAAATACAGTGAGACTCATCAATAGCAACTAAGTTAACGTTCAGCTTACGCAGCCTGACCCTAAAGAGTTCAGTAGTTAGCCTTTCCGGAGAGAGATAAATAAACTTATAATCACCATAAGCACAATTATCCAGCGCTACATCAATCTCGTGCTTAGTAAGGCCCGAGTGAATAGCCACAGCCTTTATTCCCTTCTTCTTCAGGTTCTCAACCTGGTCTTTCATTAAGGCAATTAAAGGGGTAACTACAATGCATATTCCCTCTTTGGCCAAAGCTGGTACCTGAAAGGTAATAGACTTACCACCACCTGTTGGCATTAGGGCAAGAGTGTCCTTACCATTAAAAACAGACTCTATAACATCCTGCTGAATTGCCCTAAAACTGGTGAATCCCCAGTATTTATATAATATTTTTTCAAATGTATTCACAATACTTATATAATAGTAATTACAAAAGTAAAAGGATTTAGTGCCAGAACAAGGTTTATTATTAAAAAACAAGCCTATTCATAACTACTTTTTTTTGTAACTTGGCGGTCTGAAAATTTAAAATTTTACTCTATGTCTTTTTCAAACAAAAAAATTGTATACGAAGGACTTACGTTTGACGACGTTCTTCTTGTTCCTGCATATTCTAACATCCTTCCCCGCGATGTTGACATTTCAACCATGCTTACCCGGAATATAAGAATAAATACTCCCGTTATTTCGGCAGCTATGGATACAGTTACGGAATCGTTACTTGCTATTGCTATTGCACGAGAAGGGGGCATGGGTGTAATACATAAAAACATGCCCATTGAAGCTCAGGCCAAACAGGTGAAAACTGTAAAAAGAGCAGAAAGTGGAATGATTTACGATCCCGTTACAATTAACCCTGAGGCAACCGTTGAGGATGCCCTTAAGTTAATGAAAGAGTATAAGATTGGTGGCATTCCTGTTGTAAATCCAGAGAAAAAACTAATTGGGATTGTAACCAACAGAGACCTTCGTTTTCAAATGAATACTGCCGCTCCAATTAAAGATATTATGACTACCGAGCGGCTAATTACAACAACTAAAACCATAAACCTTGACGAAGCAGCAGCAATACTTCAAGAGTATAAAATTGAGAAATTGCCCGTTGTTGACGACAACTACAAACTGGTTGGCCTACTTACATACAAGGATATAACCAAAGCTAAAGATAACCCAAAAGGTTGCAAAGACTCCAAAGGAAGACTAAGGGTTGCTGCAGGCGTTGGCGTTACCAGCGATACAATGGAAAGAATAAAAGCTTTGGTTGATGCTAAGGCTGACGCTATTGTAATTGATACGGCTCATGGACATAGCCAGGGAGTTGTTGATATGCTAAAACGGGTTAAGCAACAATACCCAGAACTTGACGTTGTAGTAGGGAATATTGCAACTGCCGAAGCTGCAAAAGCACTTGTTGATGCTGGAGCCGATGCAGTAAAGGTAGGCATTGGTCCAGGCTCAATTTGTACAACCCGGGTAATTGCAGGTGTTGGCGTGCCGCAGCTTAATGCAATTTATGATGTTGCTACAGCATTAAAAGGAACAGGCGTTCCGGTTATTGCCGATGGAGGCATAAGGTATTCGGGCGATATTGTAAAGGCATTAGCAGCTGGAGCCGATTCAATTATGGCGGGCTCCATGTTTGCCGGCGTTGACGAATCGCCAGGGGAAACAATAATTTATAATGGCAGAAAGTTTAAGTCATATAGAGGAATGGGGTCTCTTGAGGCAATGCAGCAGGGGTCAAAAGACAGATACTTTCAGGATGTTGAGGATGATATTCAGAAACTAGTACCTGAAGGTATAGTAGCCAGGGTCCCTTACAAAGGAACATTGTCGGAGGTTCTTTACCAAATGATTGGTGGTTTAAGAGCCGGTATGGGTTACTGTGGGGCCAAAGATATCAACACTCTTAAAGATGCCAAGTTTGTTAAAATAACTAATGCAGGAGTAACCGAAAGTCACCCGCACGATGTGGCCATTACACGTGAAGCTCCTAACTATAGCAGATAAAAACGATTTTTCAAAACTTAACCTAATTTTGATATGAAAATGTTACGAATATTCCTTATAAACCTATTTAGCTTACTTTGCTTTACTACTTTAATGGCACAACATAGCGAAGAGGTGCTTGTAACAATTGGTGATGAAGAAGTAACACGCAGCGAGTTTGAGCGCATTTACCTTAAGAACAACCAGATGGTTGCCGATACCGACAAGAAAACTCTTGAGGAGTATTTTGATCTTTTTGTTACCTACAAGCTTAAGGTTGTGGAAGCAATGAACCAAGGACTTCATGAAACCGAAGAGTTTAAGCAGGAGCTCAATAACTATAAAAATCAACTAATACAACCTCAACTAGTTGATAAAGAAACTGAAGATGAAATAATACGGGAAGCTTACGAAAGGTTAAAATACGAGATTAGCGTAAGCCATATACTTATTGGTGTTCCAGAAAAAGCTACCCCAGAGGATACTTTAATGCTATTCAACAAGACTTTAAAAATAAGGGAGCGTATTCTTGATGGAGAACCTTTTCAGGAGGTTGCCAGAGCCACCAGCGACGATCCATCAGTAAAACAGAATGGAGGAAAATTAGGTTACTTTACTGCTTTCCAAATGGTTTATCCTTTTGAGAGTGCAGCATTTAACACCGAAGTTGGTGAAATATCCATGCCCATTCGTTCACGTTATGGCTACCATATTATAAAAGTACACGATAAACGCCCAACCATGGGGCAGGTTAAAACAGCTCATATAATGATTGGTATTCCACAGAATGCAACCGATGAGCAAAAAGCAGAAGCAAAAGAAAAAATCAACAACATATACAAAGAGGTGCTAAACAATGAGGATTTCTCTGAGTTAGCTCGTAAGCACAGCCAGGATCCTGGAAGCGCAAAAAACGGAGGTGAACTACCCTGGTTTGGCTCTGGCAGAATGGTTCCTGAATTTGAGAAGGTAGCTTTCTCGCTTGAGGAGTCTGGTGAATCATCTAAACCTTTTAAAACTCAGTTTGGGTGGCATATTGTAAAACTTCTTGAAAAGAAGACTGTTGGAACATTCAAAGAGATGTACCCAGAGTTAAAAAGCAGGGTTGCTAGAGATGAAAGAGGACGAATTAGCAGAAATGCATTTATTGAAAAACTAAAGGATAAGTACAACTTCTCTTTGGATACAAATACACTCGAAACTACCGTTCATCTAATCGACTCATCGGTATATAAAGGAAATTGGAGACTTCCAAGATCCTACTCAAGCAAAGTACTGTTTGAATTTGCAGAGCAGAACTATACACTTAAAGATTTTCACCAATACATAACAGAAAATCATAATCAGCTTAAGAATACACCACTAAGGTTAATTCCTAAAAGAATGCTTAACCAGCTAGTTGAAAAGGTTGTAATTAATTATGAAGAGAACCAACTAGTTAACAATAACTCTGATTTCAAATACCTGCTTAAAGAGTATCACGATGGTATATTGCTTTTTGAAATTATGGACAAGAATGTGTGGAGAAAAGCTGCCGAAGATGAGGAAGGATTAAAGGAGTTTTACAAGCAAAACATCGACAAATACAAATGGGACAAACTGATTAACGTAAAAATTTATAGTAGCAACGATAATAAAACAGCAGAGAAAGCTAGAAAGCGAGCCAAATCATGGAGAGGAAGAAGGCTTGACGATGAAACATTTATTAACAAATGGTTTATATCCAATGGCGATACCCTGCTAACAATTACAGAAAAAGATTTACTCCCAAATGATAACCTGATTGATGGCCACGAGAATTGGGATAATAGCATGTCAAGTATTTTAACAAATGAAAATGGAGCTTCATTTGTTAAGTATATCTCAACAAAAAATGATGTACCAAAACCCCTTGACCAGGTAAAAGGAAAGGTAATTGCTGATTACCAAGAGTATTTAGAGGAAAAATGGATTGAAAGCCTAAGAGAAAAGTATGAGATTAAAGTGAATAATGATGTTCTTGAAAGAATCTCTTCTAGCTTAAATTAGCTTTTTTACTCAATAAATTATGGTAATCTTTGTGGATTATAAATGTCAGGATATTATACAATGAGTCTTCGTTTACAAAACATATTCCTATACGCATTGGTTTTACTACTTATAGTTTTACCAATTACAAGCTGTATTGATCAGTACTCCGATAATGGCGAACCAATTGCAAGAGTACACAATAAATATTTATATCATTCTGATATTGAGGACATTTTTCCTGCCAACGCAACCAAGTCGGATAGTACGCAAATACTTATGGCCTATGTTGACAGGTGGGTACGTAAGCAGCTGCTTCTAGAGAAGGCAGAAAAAAACTTAACGGCAAAGCAGAAGAATGTAACCCAACAGCTGGAAGATTACAGAACCTCACTACTTATATTCAAGTATGAGCAGGAGTTCATAAGGCAAAAGTTAGATACAGTTATTACCATCCAGGAGATTGAAGAATTTTATACAAACAACAATTCAAATTTCATACTTGATGAGAGTATTGTAAAAGCCCTATTCATTAAGATCCCTCTGGATGATCAGTACTACGATAGAATCAAAAAGCTGTATAAATCAAACAAAGAGGAGGATATTAAAACAATCGACAATTTAGCATATCAGGTAGCCGTTAAGTATGATTTTTTTAACGATGATTGGGTATCATTCTCTAAAATCCAAAGGGAACTTCCAGAAACAATTGAGAATATTGACCACTTTCTCTCAAGAAACAGAAGTATTGAAATGAACGACGGAACCTACGCATATTTTGTTAACCTGAGAGATGTACTAACAACTGGGGAGCAGTCCCCATTCTCATACGAAAAGGAGAACATTCGAAACATTCTTCTTAACAAAAGAAAAAAGCTGCTTATTAGCGAACTCGAAAAAAAGATGTATAACGACGCAAGGAATCATAATCACATAACATTGTACCTTGACTAAATCAAGCCTTAAAAATGATTAACAGAAAACATTTCACAAAACTAGCCATACTTCTTACTGCAGTATCATTCCTTTTAAACACAAACGCAACGGCACAAAATGTAATTGATGAGGTGCTCGCTGTAGTTGGCAAAGAAAAAATACTGCTTTCAGATATTGAGCAAGAACGATTAAGAATACAAATGCAGGGGGAAGATATTAAAGGAGATATTAAATGCAAAGTATTTGAAGATTTGCTGGTTCATAAGCTAATGCTGCACCATGCAGAACTCGACAGCATAGTTGTTACCAGTAGTCAGGTTGAAGGTGAACTTGAACGTCGCCTACGCCATTTCATAAGCCAAGCAGGATCGGAAGCCGCCCTAGAGGGTTACTTCAATAAATCGATTCACCAAATTAAGGAAGATTTAAGAAAGACAATTGAAGAGAACCTTCTAGCTCAGCAAATGCAGGAAAAGATTGTAAAAAATGCTACGGTAACCCCATCTGATATTGAGAAGTTCTTTAATCAGCTCCCAAAAGATAGCCTGCCAACTATTCCAGAGTATTACGAATACAGGCAAATAGTTCTTAACCCTCCCGCCTCTGAAGAGGCCAAACTGGGAGTTCGTGAGCAACTTCTTGAGCTAAGAGAGAGGATTCTTAAAGGGGAACGTTTCTCCACTCTGGCAGTTGCCTACTCGGAAGATAGGGCTAGTGCCTCCCGTGGTGGCGAGTTAGGGTTTAGATCAAGAGACGAGCTTGTTAAGGATTTTGCTGATGTAGCATTTAACCTACGCGATGGACAGGTTAGCCAAATTGTTGAATCGGAGTATGGCTTTCACCTAATTCAACTGATTGAAAGAAGGAACGATCAGGTAAATGTTCGACATATACTCATGAAACCTTCATACACCAGAAGTCAGCTGCAAGCAAACCAAAACAAACTCGACAGTATTGTTAACCTAATAAGGGCCGATTCACTAACTTTCAAAAAAGCTGCACAACGTTTTTCAGAGCATGATAAAACGCGCCTTAGCGGCGGTTTGGCTATAAACCAATACACAGGAACCTCACTTTTTGAGCGCGATCATATTCCACCATCAGATTTTTACGTAATTCGTAACCTGAAGGTAGGCGAAATTAGCGAGCCTTTTGAATCGCGCGATGAGCACGCCAACGCTGTAAATAAAGTGGTAAAACTAACACGTATTATCCCACAACATAAAGCTAACATGGAAGACGACTACGCCATAATTCAGAATATGGCCGAAAATAGCAAAAAGCAAGAGCTCTTCATGGAATGGATTAACACAAATATCAAAACAACATACGTAAGAATAGATCCATCATTCAGCAATTGCGATTTTGAAATTGATGGTTGGGTCAAATAACTACGCTTAATAACGTTACATGAAAAGGTTTCGTAACGCTCTATTATACATATCATTAACAGTTACTGTAACAATCTCTTACTACTCACAGGTTGATGCACAGCAGCGCAAGGAAATTGTGATAGAGCAAGCCAACCAGATGCGGAACCTAAAAATTGACGGTCAGGAAATTCGTAGGCTTATTGGCGATGTAATTATTCGCCACGACGATGTAACCATGAAATGCGATAGTGCATACGAGTACGTAGGAACAAACCATTTTGATGCTTTTAGCCGTGTTGTAATTATTCAGGAGAACAGCACCCTATACGGTGATACGCTTCGTTTTAACGGTAATACTAAAACAGGAAAAGTTAGAGGCGATACCGTTAAACTGGTTGATGAGGAAGCAACCCTTATCACCCAGTTCATTGATTTTAATACGCAGCAAAATTCTGCGTTTTTTTATAACGGGGGAATAATTACTACATCCGACTCACACTTTTCTAGCCAACGCGGATATTTCTACTCAAATCAGGATAGGTACGTTTTTAGCGGAGATGTAGCCTATAAAGATCCAGACATCCTTGTTAATACTGATTCTCTTGAGTATCACTCCAATACCGAAACCATTTACTTTTTTGGACCATCAAGAATTTATGGCGAGAAGGAGTACCTTTATAGCGAGCAGGGTTGGCACAACAGGAGCAATAACCAATCGGAATTTCAAACTAACACCTATATCGACAATGGGGATCAACGCCTGTTTGGTGATATCGTTTTTTATGACCAGCAGAAGGGATATGCAAAGCTAACTGACAATGGATGCATTATTGACTCCACAAGAAAACTAACTCTATACGGTCACGAGATTGAGTATTTTGAAGAAACGGAGTACTCAGAGGTTAGAAAAGACCCGCTTGCCATATCCATATCCGATCAGGGCGATTCACTATATTATAGGGCTGATTTGCTAATTGGAGAATCAATTAAAGACTCAATAAACACCGACTCAACCCTGTACCAACTATTAAAGGGAGATGGTAACGTTCGCTTCTATAGAAAGGATATTCAGGGCGTTTGCGACTCTATGGCCTTTCATGAGCAGGACTCAATCCTATTTATGCACAAGTCTCCAATACTTTGGAACGAGAGCCATCAGCTAACTGCTAACGATATACAAATTCTCTTTAAAAACGATAACATTGATAGAATGGAGTTTCATGGTGCTTCGTTTGTGAGTTCTCAGGAGGACTCCACAAGATTTAACCAGATAAAAGGCAGAGAAATGATTGGCTACTTTCAAGATGGCAACCTGGTTAAACTTAATGTGAACGGTAACGGAGAAACCATTTATTACGTTCGCGATGAGGGTAAACTATCGGCTGTTAATAAAGCAGAAAGCAGCCGGCTCACTATAGCTTTAAGAGACAGCAAGATATCTAGCATTTTGTTTAGGAATGAACCCAAAGCAACCCTATTCCCCATTGCAAAGGCAGAATTACAAGATGTTATGCTAAGCGGTTTTGAATGGCATAACAGCAAGCGCCCCTTGAGTAAGCTAGATATATTTCCTGATAATTTTAAACAGGATTTCTATATGCCTATTGAGAGAAAAGCGAACCTTTATCGCCAGAAAAAAACAAGCCCCGTAAAATCGTTGTCTGATTTTACAGGGACTAATGGTTTTGATAAATCAATTAAACTAGAGGAGCATCCTCACTCTAGTACTCATCCTCGTTAAAGAAAAAATCCTCCTTCGTTGGATAATCTGGCCAGATATCTTCAATACTCTCATAAATATCCCCTTCATCCTCTAATTCTTGTAAGTTTTCAATAACCTCAAGGGGAGCACCGGAGCGAATGCCATAATCAATCAGTTCTTCCTTAGTTGCTGGCCAAGGAGCATCCTCAAGTTTTGATGCTAATTCGAGTGTCCAATACATATAAAATACGTTAAGTTTTTGATTTACAAATACTTGTGTTTTTACTCTTTAATGCAAATATAAAAAAAATTCTAAATCAAACTCTAGGTTTCCAAATAATTTGAGAAATTTCTAGTTCTTTTGCTAAAATTCTTGAAAGGGTAAAGAAAAAATCGCTTAATCTATTTAAAAAGATAATTAAATTTTCTGGCACTGGAGTACTCTCACTTAGCTTAATGGTAAGCCTCTCGGCTCTTCGGCAAATTGTACGAGCAACATGGCAAAGCGATACGGCCTGATGCCCACCCGGGAGTAAAAAGGAAGTTAATGATTCCAGGTGCTCCTCCATGGCATCTATGCCATCCTCAAGTAAGGTGATGTCGGCATCATAAATTTCAGGGATTTTTACCTCACAATCGGAACAGTCCGCAGCAAGTATTGATGCACAACTCATTAAACGGTCGAGTATCTGCACCAATACAGATTTCCATTGCTCATCAATATTCTGGTCGCGTAGAAGGGCAACAAAAGCCATAAGCTCATCAACTGTTCCATAGGCCTCAATACGCTCATGGAATTTAGGAACCCTCTTGCCTCCAATTAAAGCTGTTTCTCCTTTATCTCCGGTTCTAGTATATATCTTCATATTTTAAAAAAATCATGTATTATGGTAATAATGTAAAAAATATATAAATGTTCAATGCATAAGATAAAAAAATATCTGGAAAGATGAAACTATAATGCATTACCATCTTGCAAATAATCCAAAATCGAACTCAAAAGTACTATATGAGTGTTTTGGTAGGGTAACATCATTCACACTAATATTTTGTGCAGTCCAGTTGTATGTTGTTTGCTGGTAATTTAGCGTGCGGTTTGAAAACTCGCCTGCTGCACGAATTTTTATACCAATTATCGATTCTGAAACTGAAAACATATTAACCCTAAACTCAAATTCGGGAAGTATGTACGGATTAAAATTGCTACCAACATCATATTTTAAAACTCTACGATAATTCCCATACAACTCTTTTTGGGCAATACCGGTATCAAAGCGTTTTACCCACCTAAACCCAGCGTGTACCCTAAAATCTACCGACAATGCTCTATACTCATATTTAAACTCAGGCCCTACAGCAAGCCCCATATTATAATTACTCCTTTGCCAGTAGTTAGAATCGGTACTTCCATACATTCCCTGATGATTATCCCAATGGAATTGAGTTATCTCGTTAATATACTCAGGGTACCCTAAAAAGCTAACTCCTAAACCAAACTTATTCCATGGGATGTATGAGAGGGCAAAATTGTACTTTACCGGAGCCAAATCGGAGTACATACCCACCACCATGTTCATATAGTAATGATTGCTAAAGCTAAAATTCCCGTTAAGATTTATGTACAGATAGTTGCCAGTAAAGTTGTCGGTATCTATATAGTTTAAGAAATCTAAATGAGTATCGTTAGGAATTGTTGCGCAGGACCTACCCTGCAAACCAATGCTAAACCCAAGCTGCTTTTTGTTAACTTGTTGCGAGAATACAAGTGTTGGTAGCAAAACGGCTACTATAACTATAATAAAACGATTCGATGTTGACATGCTAAATAGTGGGTTGAGTTATACTAACCCTGTCGGTATTTACAGTTAATACTTCTCCGTTATCTAACAAAATTTCCAGAGCAAACTCAGCCTCAGACTCCTCCACGGGAACACTTAAAAAAATACTGAAATGAATACTTGGTGCATCTTGAGTGGTGATGTTCATCTGTTTTAGAGTTTCATCAAGCTCCATGTATAAATTATTACCATAACCATAAGATTCTTGCGCCAAAAAGTACTTAGCAACATCTGAACCAGCAGGTATGGTATCGTTAATATCAAAAAGAGTGTATGCTTTAAAACTTTCTACAGTTTCGGCGGGCAAAAAATTCATGGAACAATCGCACGACCATGCATAGGCAGAATTAAAACCTAATCCAGTTTTTGTTATACAATTGCATGCGTAATAATCGGCGTAGGTTGTATCTACCATGCTAACGCTAAAGGCTACAGCCGAAGCATACATTGTACTCGCTTCAGTTGCAACAGGGTATAAACCAGAGTTATCAACATTAGAAACCTCAAACGAGTTAATTGAATAGTAATGAACCTCGTCGCTACATTCGCAACCGCCAAACAGCACGCAACTTTGAACAACCTTTAGCAAGGTAACTAAGGCAATAACATAAATTGCTTTAATAAGTTTTTTCACCGTAAATACAATTTGGAGAGATGGCGCCTAATCCTCATTCTCGTTAATAACAACTTCCTGAATCTTGATAGGATTAGGGTTTACTTCATCGGATTCTATTACGCCGTCTCTAAGCCTTATAATTCTACGAGCATGCTTTGCAATTTCCTCCTCGTGAGTAACTACAATAATTGTATTCCCCTGTTCGTAAATATCCTCAAAAAGATTCATAATATCAATTGAAGTTTTTGAGTCGAGGTTACCCGTTGGTTCATCGGCCAGGATTATTGAAGGGTCGTTAACCAAAGCGCGAGCAACGGCCACCCTTTGCCTTTGACCTCCGGACAGTTCGTTTGGTTTGTGAAGCATCCTATCGGTAAGGCTAACCTTACCTAGAGCTCCCTCCGCCTGTTTAACTCTATTTGCCTTGCTAACCCCGGCATAAATTAATGGTAGCATTACGTTCTCAAGAGCACTGTAGCGAGGAAGCAAATTGAAGGTTTGAAAAACGAAGCCTATCTCCATATTTCGAATTTCAGCTAAGCTATCATCCTCTAACTTACTTACATCGGTTCCATTTAAAACGTAAGTTCCATTGGTTGGCGTATCTAAACACCCAAGAATATTCATAAGGGTAGATTTACCAGAGCCTGAGGGGCCCATAATTGCTACATACTCATTTTGTGTTATTTTAAGAGAAACGCCATCCAGCGCTTTTACAATTACAGAACCAACCTTATAGTATTTTTTTATATCTGTAATGTCAATCAGCGTCTTTTTACTCATCTATAATTTGTTTTATGATATTATCCAATTTGACCAACAAACCTACTAAAAGTTTATCATAAAACTTTGCTTGGCTATACCTTTTCTAAAAAAAACCACTCCAACATTAAACATATCAATACTAATGCTTACACTCTTATGCTGAGATATTACCTGCCAGGCTTTAAACATCTCGCTGCTCCAACGAATATCATCAAACACAAAAACTGAATCGTTATGCATATTCTCCAAACATTGCCTAAAATAACGCAAGGTTGGTTCCGCCTTGTGATTTCCATCAAAGAAAATTAGGTCAAACTTTGGGGAGTCATCAAGCACATTACTAATACTTAAATCAAAGTCTCCTTCAACAATGTTAATATTATGATAGCCTAAATAATCGAATGAATTTTTAGCAATATCAACCCTTTGGCTATCACCCTCAAGTGTTGTTACAGTTCCTTTAGGGCATGCACTAGCCAAATACAAAGTACTAATGCCAACCGATGTTCCTAACTCTAAAATATTTTTGGCGTTAACCCATTTTGCCAAACGGAACAGAAAACTTCCCATTTTGGAAGATACGGAAGATTCTTTAATAATCCTGCACAAGGAGGTTGGTTTGGTATGCACTCTGCTTCCTGCGCCATAAGTACTGCACCCAAGGCTTATACCAGAGTTAATTTGCCAGTTCCTAAACCACTCAATGTCATGAAGCGTATTTTGCCATTTACCCTTTGAATTCAACACTTCATTAACAAAATCAAAAACGAAGGGGGAATGTATGCCATGCCCTGCCGTAGATTTAGCAGATACAAGGAACGACATATAGTCCTGGGCAATTCTTACTGAGTTAGATATATCAATCACAATCAAAAATTTTATCCTACAAATGTATCGGTTAATTCCACTTATTTATTGCATAAGAGATGTTTTTTTTGATGTATTTATTAATAGTCCTCCCATAATGTGGTGAATATGTAGGAAAAATAGAATGATTACTTATTTTTGTAATATGGGAGTTAGCCTTATAACCGATATAATGTACCTGCCGGGTGTTGGTCCCAAAAAAGCAGAACTGCTTAAAAAGGAGCTGGATATTAGCACCTTTGGCGATTTACTTTATACCTTCCCATATAAATACGTTGACCGCTCAAAGTTTTATAAGATTTCAGAAATTGACGGCGACCTACCCTATATACAAATAATTGGTAAGATAGTGCGGTTTCAGGAAGTTGGAATGGGCCGAAAAAAGAGGCTTACTGCAACCTTCACTGATGGTACAGGGACACTTGAACTTGTTTGGTTTAAGGGCTTACGATGGATTTCAAAAAGTTTAAAACCCAATGTAAATTATGTAATATTTGGCAAGCCAAGCAAGTTTAGCGGACGATACAATATTGCTCACCCCGAGGTAGAAGAGTATAATCCTGAGCAAAAGAATTTAAATGCTAAGCTGCAGGCAGTTTACAGCACAACCGAGAAGCTAAAAAACAGCTACGTAACCTCCAGAACAATTCTTAAACTTCAACAAGCCCTAGCAGGGATGCTTGATGGGAAAATAAATGAGACACTTCCACCCTACCTTATTGAGCGACTGAAACTCACAACCCTTCCTGAAGCATTACGAAATATTCATTTCCCCGAATCCGCTACGTTACTTCAAAAGGCCCAAATGCGCCTTAAATTTGAGGAGCTCTTTTACGTGCAGCTTAGTCAACTTCATTTAAAATATGTAAGGGAACTTAAAGTAAAGGGCAACATATTTAGCGTTGTTGGAGATACTTTTAACCAGTTTTATAAGGAGAAGCTACCCTTTACTCTCACCAATGCGCAAAAGAGAGTGATGCGCGAAATACGCAGAGATTTAGGCTCTGGCAAGCAAATGAACAGACTGCTGCAGGGCGATGTGGGTAGCGGCAAAACGCTGGTGGCCCTTATGTCAATGCTTATTGCCATTGACAATGGTTTTCAGACATGCATTATGGCACCTACAGAAATTCTTGCCAACCAGCACTACGAAACAATAAGCGAATTACTGAAAGGGTTGCCCGTAAACATAAACCTACTAACCGGAAGCACAAAAAAGGGTGAGCGCTCAAAAATTCATGCCGAACTTTTAGAGGGTAGCCTTAATATACTAATTGGTACCCATGCTCTAATTGAAGATGTTGTAAAGTATAAGAACCTGGGGTTAGTGGTTATTGATGAGCAGCAGCGTTTTGGAGTAGCTCAAAGAGCTAAACTGTGGGCAAAAAATATTACTCCTCCGCACGTGCTGGTAATGACAGCCACCCCAATACCCCGCACCCTTGCCATGACAGTTTATGGCGATTTGGATGTGAGCGTTATTGACGAGTTGCCACCCGGTAGAAAACCCATTAAAACCATTCACTACACTGATACAAAAAGGAACCGTGCTTTTGGTTTAATACGCGAGCAGATTAAGCAGGGAAGACAAATTTATATTGTTTACCCGCTTATTAAGGAATCGGAGAAGATGGACTACAAAGACTTGAAGGATGGGTACGAGAGCATATCACGAGCCTTCCCCCCACCCGAGTACGTTACGGTGGTGGTTCATGGGCAAATGAAAGCCGAGGAAAAGGATGCCTCCATGCAGCTGTTTGCAAAAGGGCAAGCGCAAATAATGGTTGCTACCACCGTTATTGAGGTTGGAGTTAATGTACCCAATGCAACGGTAATGGTTATTGAGAGCGCAGAGCGCTTTGGGCTATCGCAGCTCCACCAGCTGCGGGGCAGAGTGGGACGAGGTGCCGATGAGAGTTTCTGCGTGCTTATGTCAGGTGTTAAGCTAACCAACGAGTCGCGCAAGCGGTTACAAACCATGGTTGCTACCAACGACGGGTTTGAGATTGCTGAGGTTGATATGCAACTCCGTGGTCCAGGCGATATGGAGGGAACGCAGCAAAGCGGTTTACCCTTTGACTTTAAAATTGCAAATCTGGGCAAGGATGGTCAAATACTACAATACGCCCGTCAGGTTGCCACCGATATTGTGGATGAAGATAGGAAGCTGGAA
>JAWLEY010000027.1:0-19253 GCA_041685855.1 Perlabentimonas sp.
TAAAACCCATTGCGATATACCAGATGATGAAGTGCTAAAGGGTGACCCAGCTAAGCTACGTCAGATTCTAATAAATCTAGTGAATAACTCCATTAAGTTCACACATAGCGGTAAAATTACTCTATCCTGCTCAACCATTAGCAACACATCAGAGAATCATACCATTCGTTTCGATGTTTCAGACTCAGGCATTGGCATTCCGCCCCACGAGTTGGAAACTATTTTTGCCCCATTCCATCAGGTTGACAATTCAATGGGTAGGAGCTACTTTGGCTCGGGATTAGGGCTTACCATTTGCAAGGAGCTGGTAGAGTCACTTGGAGGAGAAATAAGCGCAACAAGCAAACCTAAAGAGGGCTCAACATTCTCTTTTAAATTAACTTTTAAAAAATCCAGTGAACCTTTTATCGAACATCAAAACCTAAGCCCCACAGTACACAAAGAATTGCTAAGAGGCATAAACATCCTGTTTGTTGATGATGACCCTGTAAATCAGCTGCTGGGGAAAGTGATTCTTAATAAGCACAAGGTCAGCGTTGTGTTTGCTAAAACGGGACAGGAAGCGATAAAACGATTTAGGCCCGGCCGATTTCACCTAGTACTCCTCGATATTAATTTGCCAGGTACCAGCGGTATTGATGTGGCAAAACAAATAAGGGAGATAGAGAAGCATTCTGAGGAATTTATCCCAACAAAAATAATTGCAATGACAGCCAATGCTTTAAAAAAGCATGTTGAGCAATACCTCAAAGCTGGCATGGACGATGTTATCCTTAAACCTTTCACCGAGGAGCAACTCTACCAAAAAATTGTGACACACACTAATGTTAGAAACGATGAAGATTTGAACGATTATCAGGAACCCGATTACAACAATGTGGAAAATCAGTATAGTTTGGAAGAGTTGTTGAAAATTACAAAGGGCGACAAAGAGTTTACCATCCTGATGCTAAATACCTTTATTGATAACACAACAAATCTCCTTGAAAGAATTAAGTCAGATTTTAGTAAAAACGATTATCTATCTGTTGCGGAATCGATACATCGACTTATACCATCGGTTGAACAGCTAGGTTTTAACAAAACCACTAAACTTCTCAAGAGTATTGAGAGAAGGTATTTAAGAAAAAACTCATTTACTAATGACCCAGAAATTATTGAGAAGGCCATAAACGAAATAGCATTATGCATTAAGTCTATTAAAGGAGCGAGAGATGGAATGAAGTAGAATTTTCAAAAGCATTTTTATTGTTATATTTACAGTTATTTATTAAACACTTATGAAAGCATCAATCCTAATTATAGATGATGACCCCTACATTATCACCCTGCTCGATAATTACTTTAAGCGAGAAGGATACAAAACATATACTGCATACAACGGAAAACCAGCGCTCAAGCTACTAAGCAGCGAGCATATTGATGTTGTTCTTTGCGATATACGCCTGCCCGATATTGAAGGAACAGAACTATTGAAGCATATTCGCCAGCTTACCCCCGAAACGGTTGTAATTATGATGACTGCATACGCAGAGATTAGGGCTGCTGTTGATAGCATTAAGGCAGGAGCTTTTGAATATGTAACAAAACCTATTCTCCCCGACGAAATTAGCGACATTGTTAGGCGAGCAGCCAATAAAAAAATTGGGAAAGGCACTCAAGCCGATGACGATTTTATAACGGGAGATAGCAGCAAGATGCTTGAGGTAATTGAACAGGCAAAACTAGTGGCACCAACCGACATGTCTGTTCTCATACAAGGAGAAACGGGTTCTGGCAAGGAGTATATAGCTCGTTTAATCCATAATAATAGCACGCGCAAGGCTAAAAAGTTTGTGGCCATCGACTGTGGCGCTATTCCCCGCGAACTTGCATCGAGCGAGATGTTTGGGCACATTAAAGGCGCATTTACTGGTGCAATTTCCGATAAATCCGGTTATTTTGAGCAGGCCAATGGCGGAACCATCTTCCTTGATGAGATAGGTAACCTAACCTACGAAACTCAGGTGAAACTCCTGCGCGCCATTCAGCAGAAAGTAATTACGCGCGTTGGCGATAGCAAAGAGATTAAGGTTGACGTGCGCATTATCTCTGCAACTAACAGCGATATGCTGAAGGCCCTTGGTGACGGGCATTTTCGTGAAGACCTTTACCACAGGATAAATGAGTTTAAAATTGAGCTGCCACCTTTACGCAACCGGGGTAACGATATTATAACCTTTGCTAATCATTTTCTTGCTGAGGCCAACCAAAACCTTAACAAAAACGTGAAAGGTTTTGATGATAAGGTGATAAATGCCTTTTTGAACTATACATGGCATGGCAATTTGCGCGAAATGCGCAATGTGATTAAGCGTAGCGTACTTGTTACACGTACTGATTATGTTACAATAAGCGCCCTACCTGAGGAGCTGAAATTGAAGTATTCTCAGGAAACAGAGCATAAAATACCCACAGACAATTCGCTTAACCTAAAAAATGCATCGGATGTGGCAGAAAAGTATGTGGTTGAAAAGGCCCTGAAAGAGGCTAATTTCAATAAATCATTGGCTGCAAAAATCTTGAAGATTGACAGGAAAACGCTCTACAACAAGATTGAGCGCTACGGCATTGAACTATAGAAAAAGAGGTTGCCGCATATAATTACACGCAACCTCCTTAAACAATAGTAGGCAATAATATTCTACTTCTCTACTTCAAAAGAGATTTTTGCATTAACCGCATACGAAACAATCTTGTTGTTCTCAACATTGGCATTCATGTTCTCAATGTAAATGGATTTAATGTTCTTAACGGTACTTGACGCCTCGCTCAATGCATTCTGTGTTGCTTCTGTAAAACCTCTCTCTGATGAAGCAATAACTTCAATTACTTTTACCATTCCCATAGCTTATATCTCCTATTTTTTAGTTTAACAATCAGTTCTTTATAGCGAAAAAACCATGCCATAAAACGTGTTTCTACCTTTCCAAATAGCTGATAATGGGCATCGTTTCTAACTATGTCCCCTTAATAGATTTCGATAATTATTAGCTATAAAAAAGCGCTCTGTTTTTTTCAATCCACCAATTATGATTCATACTTTCAACAACGCTGTAGAAATTAATCAACAACTCAAAAAAGCAGACTAAGGCAATTCTTTTATTCGTTTATTTGCTTCAGCGTTATAAAACCACCAAATATGTATAACTTCCTGAACATTTAAAATTGAGAAAGATTCAGCAAATTGTTTAGGAATGGTTATTGCAAAATAATTCAACAGGGAAATATCGTTAAATACGATAACCCTATAATGAACCTAAAAATTAAATTTGTTATGATTAAACTACCTGAACTACCCTATGAATTCAATGCGCTGGAGCCGCATATTAGTAAAACAACTGTAGAATTCCATTACACTAAACACCATCAGGGTTATGTGAAGAAATTGAACGGTATGATTGAGGGGACCGAATTTGAAAAGTTGAGCCTTGAGGATATCGTAAAAAAATCAAAAGGAGGGATGTTTAATAATGCTGCCCAGGTTTGGAACCATACTTTTTACTGGGAAGGATTCTCTCCTAAAGGAGCAAGAGAGCCCAAGGGGAAAGTTGCCGAATTGATAAACAAAAAATTTGGCTCATTCGAAAAGTTTAAAGAGGATTTTGAGAAACTTTCTGCCGGAGTATTCGGGTCGGGATGGTCATGGTTAGTTTTTAAAGATGGTGATATTAGTATTATTGGAACATCAAATGCCGAAACCCCAATTACTGGAGAAGCCAAGCCCCTTCTCACCTGCGATGTATGGGAACATGCGTATTATCTGGATTATCAAAACAAGAGACCAGAATACCTTAAAAACTTCTGGAATCTATTGGACTGGGATGTGGTTGAGCAAAGATTTAATGCGTAAATCTACACTATGATTAGAACCGCTAATTTTTGAATTAGCGGTTTCTCTTTCAATATCAAGTACAATTAATTTCTTAAATCTTAATTTTTCTTGATATTAAAAAAAATTGGCTACTATAAAGGATTGCCCTGTATAGTAGCCAAAATTAAAGGGCGTATAATTATGGAACTACTCTTCGAAACCAATTACCTCAACGGGGCAACTCTCGGCCGCCTCTTTTATCGCATCTTCGTGTTTGCTAAAGTCTGCTCCTTCTTTAACCACTGCAATTTCGTCGGGAAGCTCAAAAACTTCAGGACAAATATCAACACAAAGCCCGCAAGCAGTACAGTCTTCCTCAATCCATACTTTTTTAATAGCCATAACTCAATAATTTTTTAGGTTAATAAACTGTTGGTAATTATGATACTAGTGTTTTATAAGGCAAATTTTGTTCCAATCTACCATTTGGATAATTCTAAAAAAACATACCACAGATTTAATAAATAACTTTAAGCTACAGGCATAGCATTCTGCATCCTATTTTGCTATAAGTGCAGATAAATAGTTTAGAAAGAAAACAGACAGAAAATCTATACAAGTAATATATTTGTCAAACGATAAGCATTAACAAAAATGGCTTTTATTGGAGAAATATTAAAAAAAGTAGTTGAGGTTGCAGATGTAGTCCTCACTACTCCTAACCCTAAAGAAGCACAGGAAGAGGTGCTAAAGCATTTGCTGGAAAAGGCAAAAGACACCTCGTTTGGAAAGTACTACCAGTTCAGCAAAACACTTTCTTCAGACAATATACGCGATGCCTTCGCGGAATCTGTTCCCTACCACAATTACGATAGCATGCATAAGCAATGGTGGCAAAGAACCCTTGAAGGAGCTGAAGATATTACCTGGCCAGGGAAAGTAGAGTACTTTGCGGTATCGAGCGGAACAACCAGTAAGAAAAAGCATATTCCCGTTACCGATGATATGCTAAAGTCCATCCGTAGGGCAGGCATTCAACAAATAAAGGGAGTTGCTGATTTTGACCTTCCCGCAGAATTTTTCATGAAGGAGATATTGCTTTTTGGGAGTAGCACTAACCTTGCGAGGGTAAACGACCATTACGAAGGAGAAATTAGCGGCATAAGCGCTAGCCAGCTGCCCTTTTGGTTTGAGGGCTACTACCGCCCGGGCAAAGAAATATCCTCAATTGACAACTGGGATAAACGAGTAGATGCTCTGGCTAAGGAAGCCCCCAACTGGGATATAGGTACAATATCTGGAATTCCTTCATGGATTGAGCTAATGCTTAAACGGGTAATAGAGTACCACGGGCTAAAAAACATCCACGAGATTTGGCCCAACTTTATGGTTTATACTTCGGGTGGGGTAGCTTTTGAGCCATACAAAAAGAGTTTCGAACGGATTACTGGTAAGCCTATCATCATTATAGATACCTACCTTGCCTCCGAAGGGTATCTTGCCACCCAAACAAGAAAGGATACGGATGCAATGGCACTAATTACAAATAATGGTATCTACTTTGAGTTTGTTCCATTTACCAATGAAAATATAATGGACGATGGAAGTATTCACCCCAACGCAAAGGCGTTAAAAATTGAAGAGGTGGAGAAGGATGTGCAGTACGTGCTTGTTATTAGCACTGTTGCCGGAGCATGGAGATACACCATTGGTGATACCATTGAGTTTACTGATATTAACCGAAAAGAGATTAAAATTACTGGGCGAACCAAACATTTCCTTAACGTGGTGGGCGCACAGCTCTCGGTAATTCAAATGAACAAGGCGATAGAGGCGCTGGGCAACGAGCTGGGTACAGATATCAAAGAGTTTACGGTTGCTGCAATTCTAGAGGAAAATAATTACCTGCATCGTTGGTATTTAGGCGCTAATGGCAATCAGAAAATTGACGAAAAGGAGGTAGCCCAAAGGCTTGATGAAATTATTAAAGGAAACAACAAGAACTATAAAGTAGCACGTTCAAAAGCTCTGAAATCGGTTCAAGTGAGAATTATTCCCAATAGCATATTCCATCAGTGGGAGGAAGAGACAAACCAAAAGGGAGGTCAGGTTAAAGTACCAAGAGTTATGAAGGAGCAAGACTTTAAGGAATGGGAAAAATTTGTTGAGGAAAGACTAACCAAATAGGTTTTGAAAGCACAAGTTTTACAAAAAACTAAAGCTACATTGAAATGTCAAAGGAATCGTATAAAGATGTCAGGGAGTACTATAACGCGCACGTTGACCAGGAAGACAACCGCTTAACAAATCATCCCTTTGAAATACCCATAACGAAACGTTATATTAACAAATACCTAAAACCAGGCGACAAGATTTTTGATGTTGCCTGCGGTACAGGGCGCATAGCTATGGAGCTGCTGCAAGAGGGATACTTGCTAGGATTAAACGATTTGTCGGATAGAAATATTGAGCTGGTAAAAGAGCGTCTTCAGAGTAATAAAAATATTCTGTTTATTGATAATAACGATGCACTGCAAAGCAAAGGCTGGAATAAGATGCAGTGGGATAGCATTCTTATACTTGGACCACTTTATCACATGTTAAGTAGAGAGAGAAGGGTTAAGGTTCTTAAGCTTGCTTATCAGTATGTTAAACCAGGAGGATATGTATTCTCGTCATTTATGACACGGATTGGAGCAATGATTTACGGTGTAAAAAACAACCCGGAAGGAATTTTGCATGATAATGGGGTTAAAAAACTATGGGAGACTGGTACTGATGTCAATTTTGTGGAGGCCACAGAATGGTTTGTAAATGCTTACTTTGCCCAACCCGAAGAGGTTAACCCGCTAATTGAGCAGGTAGGCCTTACTCCTATTCACCTGATAGGTGCAGAAGGCTTTTTTGGAGAGAGGTTTGAACTATATCATCAGCTTGATGAGAGACTTAAAAAACCCTGGATGGATTTTATTCTTGAGCACTGTGAAGACCCCCGTATGATTTGCCAGGCCAAGCATTTGCTAAGTGTTGCTCAGAAACCAAAATAAAGGCCGTACAAACCTTAAAGCAGTTTGCACGGCCTCACTATTAAAAAACAGCCTCATCCCTTATAATAGCATTGCTTCAAGCTTAATGTTAACTGCTTTTAGTGCCTTCGAAACCGGACAATTCTCTTTAGCATCGCTTGCAATTTCCTCAAACTTCTGCTTATTAATACCAGAAACCTTGCCCGTTGTGTTTAGCAAAATTTCAGTTATAGTAAACCCACCTGCTGCTTTAGCCAAGGTTACTACAGCATCGGTCTCAATTTTCTCGGGTTTATATCCAGCTTGCGACAATGCATTTGCAAATGCCATTGAGAAGCAGCTTGCATGAGCCGCCCCAATTAACTCTTCGGGGCTAGAAGCATCCTTGCTATCTTCAAAACGCGAAGAAAACGTTAAATCGCCTTCATATCCACTGGTCTTCAGTATGTATTTTCCTTTGCCTTCTGGTAGGTTTCCCATCCAACGGGCATGTGCATAATGTTTACTCATAGTATTAAATTTTAATGGTTAGTAGTACACTATTTGAGTTAATGTAATATCCTAAAATTATGCCAATTAAATATAATGTAGGAGTTAGAGAGATTAGATAGAATTGTGTGAACCTATTTCTACATAATCAACCGATGGGTGTGACTATTCCTCAACAATCATTTTTTATTGTGTAGAGTTTTCTGGCAGTATAACCGCTTTCTAACTATCATAAAATAATGGAAGAGTTATTGCAACAACATTACTATAAAACTTGAATTAAAAGAATGTAACCATGAAAAAATTAGAAAAGAGAGTAGCATTAATTACCGGAGGTGCAGGAGGCATTGGCAAGGCAACGGCCAAACAGTTTATTAATGAAGGTGCTAAAGTTTTGCTTATTGATTTAAAGGAGGATGACCTAAGAAAGGCGAAGGAAGAGCTTAACAGTGATAACGTATTTTACGTTGCTGCAGATGTGAGTAAAACAGAGGATGTTAAAAAATATGCCCAAAAGGCTGAAGACCTTTTTGGTAAGGTAGATATATTTTTTAATAACGCCGGCGTTGAAGGCCAGGTAAAACCCATAACTGATTATCCCATTGATGAGTTTGATAAAGTGATGGCTGTAAATGTTCGTGGTGTATGGCTTGGCATGAAATTCATTATACCTCTAATGAAAGATGGTGGTAGTATTCTCATAACTTCATCGGTAGCGGGATTGCGGGGAACAGCAAATGTAAGTCCATACGTTGCCAGCAAACACGCGCTAAATGGTATTACACGTTCACTTGCCCTTGAACTTGCAGGTCAAAATATTCGGGTTAATGCAATAAACCCGTCTCCTGTTGATAACAGGATGATGCGTTCGCTTGAAGAAGGTTTTAGTCCTGATGATAAGGAAAACGCCAAATCAATGTTTGAGCAGATGATTCCTTTGGGTCGTTATGCTGAAAATGACGACATTGCCAATCTGGCAACATTCCTTGCAAGCGACGATAGCAGCTTTATTACCGGAGCCATCCATTCAATAGATGGTGGTATGACCGCAAAATAGAGTTATATATTTCGAAGAAATTATAAAATATGAAATGCCGTAAGTTAAATGCTTACGGCATTTCTTTGTTAAAACCGCCTCATGTAAATCCTTAAATACATGTAAGTTTTTTGCGAACTCGGTTAAACCAAAAAGAGATGAATAAAAGGTCAAATATATAATCCACTTAAACGTTATAGAACCTTCATTAGGAAATATTTGAGATAACAGTCTTCAATTTCTCCTTTACTTTCTTTGCTAATTCTGATAATTCCTCACTCTCAACTGCCTGCATGGATGCAGATGGGTCAACAGCTGCAATTTCAACCTTGTTATCATCAAGTTGTTGCACAATAACATTGCAAGGAAGCATGGTACCAATCTTATCCTCCATCTGTAAAGCCTGATACGCCAAAGGCGGGTTACAAGCACCTAGTATTCTATACTTCCTAAAATCAACATCCAATTTTTCCTTTAGTTTCTCATGGATATTTATTTCTGATAATATACCAAAGCCCTCCTTCTTTAAAGCTTCTTTGGTTTTAGAAACGGCTGTTTCAAAATCGGTATTCAACGTCTTTTCAATATAGTACTTCATAGCTTTTTCATTTAGTTGTTTAGTTTCATTTTGGTTTTTAAAAATTGTGCATTAACGGCTACAATTACGGTGCTAAGGCTCATTAGTATGGCACCTACTGCTGGATTAATCAATATACCCGCATTATAAAGCACACCGGCAGCCAATGGTATGGCAACCACGTTATAACCCGTTGCCCATACAAAATTTTGTATCATTTTTTTATGGGTCTCCTTTCCAAAAAACACCAACGATGCTATGTCTTTAGGGTTACTATTCACCAGAATAATATCTGCCGTTTCAGCGGCTATATCAGTGCCTGAGCCCACTGCAATACCTACATCGGCCGTTGCTAAAGCAGGTGCGTCATTAATTCCATCGCCTGTCATGGCTACAAATTCTCCGTTTTGCTGAAATTCTTTAATTTTTTCAAGTTTCTGGTCGGGTAGTATTCCTGCAGAGTATCCATCAAGCCCCAATTCATCACTAACGCTTTTAGCCACTTTTTCATTATCGCCAGTCATCATATATACTTTAATGCCATTCGCCTTCAATGTTTTTACAGCTTCGTAAGATTCTGGCCTAATCTCATCTGCCATAGCAATAAAACCGGCTAGTTCATTGTCGATTATCACAAAAACAACAGTTTCCTGCTCATTCTTGTTCACATCGTCAGGTATATCAATGCCTTTTTCTTTGACATATCCGGGACTTACCACTTTCACTTTTTTATTCTCAATATCTGCCTCCACGCCTTTACCGGTTATGGCATTAAAGTTCTCTGCCTTTGGCACCTCAATTTCTTCTTGTTTTATTTTATCCATAATACCAACAGCCAAGGGGTGTTCCGATTTGGTTTCCAGTGCGCCTGCAAGACCAAGTATCTCTTTATCGTTGAATTTATTGTTCAATGCCCCAAAGCGGGTTACACCAAAATCACCCTTTGTGAGCGTGCCCGTTTTGTCAAAAGCCAGCAGGCTTATCTTTCTGGAATTTTCAAAAGCTGTCCGGTTCCTAATTAGTAAACCATTTTTTGCCGAAATAGATGTTGATATAGCTACAACTAACGGTACTGCCAATCCTAAGGCATGTGGACAAGTAATGACCATTACGCTTACCATGCGTTCAAGGGCAAAAACAAATGGTTTACCTATGATTAACCATGTTGCAAGCGTACCAAAACCAACGGTAAGGGCTATAATGGTTAAATAAAAGGCAATACGGTCGGCAAGGTGCTGGGTTTTCGATTTTTTGCTCTGTGCCTCCTTCACCATATTGATAACCTTACTCAAATAAGCTTCATCACCAACTTGTTGTACTTTAATTGTTAGCGAACCGTTTCCGTTAATTGTTCCGCCAATAACTTTGTTATCAACCCCCTTCTTCACTGGTTTTGACTCGCCTGTTACCATAGATTCGTTTACAGAACTTTCCCCCTCGGAAATAATACCATCAACAGGAATTTTTTCGCCAGGGCGCACCAGTACCTTATCATCTTTTTTTAGCTCATCAACATTTACATCTTTGGTGTCTCCATCGGTTAACAAATGAGCTTGGTTAGGCATCATCTCTACCAGTTTTTGAAGAGACCGGGATGCTCCCACAACGGATTTCATTTCAATCCAGTGCCCCAGAAGCATTATGTCGATTAATGTGGCCAGCTCCCAAAAGAATTTTTTTCCCTCTAACCCAAAAGTAGTGGCTGAACTGTAACCAAAGGCAACAGTTATAGCAACTGCTATGAGGGTCATCATACCTGGTTGTTTCTTTTTTAACTCATCAACTAAACCTTTAAGAAATGGCCAGCCCCCATAGAAATAAACAAATGCCGACAGCACAAAAAGCACGTATGCAGAAAAGGTAAATGTTAAACTGTATCCTAGCAAACCCTGAATCATTGGTGAAAGAACCAATATTGGTAGGGTTACAGCCAGTGATATCCAGAAGCGCTTCTTAAAATCTTTAATCATCATGGCATGATGACTGGAGTGGTTGTGGGAACCATGCCCTTGATGGCTCTCATGCTTCTGATGGTTATTCTCTTTCTGATTATGATTATGGGCTGAATGTTTATTCATGATAAGTTGTTTTTACGTTCTTCGTATTCATCCTTATCAATTTCACCCTTAGCATATCTTTCCTTTAGAATGTCGAGGGGAGTTTGGCTACTTCTATCTTGTGACCGATTTTGCTGGTTTACCATTCTAAAAATAAACCATATTAGGGCAGCAAGTATGAGTAAGGCAATTATCCAGCCCCATCCCATTCCCCAGCCGTGTCCGTTCATTCCATGAAACATATTAACCTCCAATTTTTATGTGCGTAATTTTTTGTGAAAAATTCATTATGTCTCTCAATTCTGGTCGTTTGGGAGACTCAGTTTGATGTCTTTTAAAAGACTAATAGGTAAGAGGTGAATTCCCCCTCTTACCTATACTAATCATTTTCAACAAAGTGAAAAGCATACAACCTGTTTTTTAAGGTTGTACCACTAAATCTACTTAAAAACAATAACCGCTGCTGGGTCTAGCACCTGAAATGTAAAGGACTCAGTTAAATAAAGCTGAACCTTTTGCTGGTTATGCGACTCATAACCAATAGAAAAATCCTGCCCCAGGGTTAACCTAAAGTCTCCACCACGGTTAGCTACCAATATGGCATTCTCAATATAGTCTGACAGTATAATCTTACCATTGATAATGGACTCAATATGTTTCCTGAGCGGATAATCCATATTGTAACTATTGATGTACTTGTAAAGTTCATGACCTACTACCAGGCTATACGAACCCTCAATACCCTCTTCCCTAAACGAAATAATTGCCTGAGAAATTAGGTTAACTAGTTTTTCGTAATTACCTGTCAGCTGCAATTCTTTATGCTCTGATATGTTAAGCAATCCATCAATATGTGCTGGTTTAAAGCCTTTGAAAATTGCTTCATCTTCAAATTGGGCAATTTTTTTTGCAGCTTCAACAAGGTTATCAAGGTCAACATCCTCATTTCCTCTTGAGATATTATCAAGTTCCCAAATATTCAGCTCAAAAGGAATACGAGCCTCTACAAGAGGCATCACACTATGAATGCCGTAATGCACACTGTTTTTACCTTGATTTTTAGGCACATCCAACCTACCATTTGGTACAGCCGCAAAATCAAATCCCTTAGGGCCTTGAATATCAATAAATTTTCGAGCCGACAGGGCTGTTTTTAACGTATCCTTGGCTTCATCGTTTATCTCTTCCCAAGCCTTATCCGAAATGGGTGCTAATGATTTTCTTAAAATATCCATATTCTTTTTATTTTAAAGTTCCTATATTTAGTTCTCCTGACTCATGGGAGCCATCTTCATCCTCATCGTGTCCGTGATGAGCTATATCGCCGTCCTTAAAAAGATTATCACGCAATTCGTCCTCCCAGCCGGGCATGTTACGTCTTAACCATTCTAAAGCCATGCAAGCGTGCTCAATTTCTTCGTCGCGGTTGTGCTCTAGAATTGCCTTTAGCTGTTCGTCGCTGGTTGCATCAACTCGCTGCTGATACCAGTCAATAGCCTCTATCTCCTCTTTAAGGCTATTTAAAGCTCTTGAAAAATCTCTGGTTTCTTTGCTGAGTTCTTCAGCTGGTTCATGATAATTGCTCATAGTTTATCAATTTTTTAAAATTTATAGTAATTCGTTTAATATCTGCTGATATTACTAATGCTAATGAAAAAACCTTGCCATTATAAAAATGGCATTGATTTTAGCAATGGATAGAGATTTATCGTGTATAAAAATCCACATACTACAAAAGCCTGTGGACTTTTATTTACAATTTAAACCTTCAATTGCAATAAGTGCATAGTTATAATTAGAGGAAAGTAACAAACGGTAAAAAAATAAACCTATAAAGCCAGAAATTATGGTAAATGCTGATAACAATAAACAGTAAAAACCAATATCAATTGTGATAAGATGCCTATTGACATCTTAACCAATCTTTCAAAACTGCCAGTTTATATAATGTATATGGTAATTCATAATTCTAGTTTTTATTAGGTTGTTTCTTTCTGGAAGGTGTGCTCATGAGCCCATTATTAAATTTTTGGCAAGGTTTTTTCACATGCTATAGTAAATTGTTTAACTATTAAAAACATAGAAATTATGAGCAAAACAACGAATGCATTAATTGGATTTATTAGCGGAGCCGCTGCTGGTGCAGCATTAGGAGTACTATTTGCTCCAGATAAGGGAAGTAAAACCAGGAAAAAAATCAGTAAGAAAACCCAAAAGATTTCTTCTCAGGTAACCGATAATCTCAACGAGCAAGTTGACAAAATGAAGGAGCATATCAACGATTTTGTTGAGGACATTAAGGGTAAGTTTGATGACATTGACTCGGAAATAAAGGAGAAGGTTGCCAGAGAAAAAGAAAAGGTTGCTGAAGAGAATGTTAAGCAACCAAAGAAGTAAGAAGTAACTGGAGATACATAAAATTGTCATTGGAAGGCTCGCTCAAATAAGAACGGCATTGAACCGATAAATAAGTTTGTGTTGTTTAGTAGTGAAAAGCGAGGCTTACAATGGCATTTTACTCAGAATTAACACAAAACTTATAGACTAACATCCAAAAACATGGCAAAAACCGAATTGTCAGACAATTTCTCAGCAATTTCCGATGTTATAAAAGGTTATATAAACTCTAGGATAGACCTTTTTAAATTAGGATTGCTTCAGAAGTACACAAAAGCAGGTGTTTCCCTGCTTACTTCTGTGTCCGTAATTATATCCGCTTTTGCTGCCTTCATCTTTCTAATGTTTTCTTTTAGCTTTTGGTATGGCAACAAAACCGGTCGCCTTGATCAGGGATTCCTAATCTCTGCAGGATTCTTCGCTTTAATTCTTGTTATAGTAATTGTTTTTAGGAAAGCTATATTCTCAAGAAACCTGATAAAGGTATTCTCACGTATTCTTTTTACCGACGAAGAAAACTAATTACATGAAGCCACCAATAGATTATAAAAATCTCAGGACATATAGCGATATTAAAATTGCTAAAGAGAAATTAAAGTATTCAATACTCCTTCATGAGGATATGCTCTCAAAGAGTGTTGATGTTTTAAAGGGAAATGTTATTAGCTCCCTTAAGCAATCAGCATGGAAATGGGGTATGAAAGTTGCAGTAGGTTATTTAATGACCCAAATTAACTCACAAAGTTCAAAAAGAGGGAAATAAGGCCTGGCAAAATAACTTTATTGTCTCATACTGTCAATGGACTTAACACGTTGAGCAGGTAATAGCAACTTGCAATGGTATTGCTGTGTGTTGGTGTGAAGTTGAATAGAATACTTCAAATAGCACTTAGTAAGGATAAAATAGGTTAAACTTAACATGCCCACACTTTGCAAAGAAATTAGTGTGGGACTTTTTTATACTTTAAAACTACCAAAAGCCCTGGAGCCATTTTCTCGGCATCAGTTGTCAATCCAGTGGTCCATTAGTGCAGTTATAATAGCTGCAGCCATCAGTACATAAATTAGCACGTTATGTTACAGCATTATCAACCAAACCCACCAGGCGCGGTTCTTCCCTTTAGGAATTTCTTTTTTCTGTAGTACTAAAAATCACTCCAAATATATTACATTTTGCCTTACAACTCTATTCCCAATAATTAAAGTCAATCTGTTCCTTTCACTTTCATTTACTATCTTTGCAATCATAATTTATAAGAATTATTATTATGTCTCAACAAAACATTAGGGTACGTTTTGCCCCAAGCCCAACGGGTCCGTTACATATTGGTGGTGTGCGAACAGCACTATTTAACTACTTTTTTGCACGCAAGCATGGAGGTAAGTTTATTCTCAGAATTGAAGATACCGACTCGCAGCGCTTTGTTGAGGGAGCCGAAGATTATATTAATGAATCGCTTAAGTGGAGCGGTATTGTGGTTGATGAGGGAGTAGAGCAAGGTGGCCCTCATGGCCCATATCGCCAAAGCGAGCGTAAGGAACTATACAAGCAGTATGCCGACCAGCTGGTTGAATCGGGAAATGCTTACTACGCTTTTGATACAGCTGAAGAGCTTGATGCACTCCGCAAGGAGGCCGAAGGGAATGGCGAAACCTTTACCTACGGTTACAAAATAAGAAATAGAATGAAAACCTCACTGGCATTACCTGCCGAGGAGGTAAAAAAACGTATTGATGCTGGTGAGCAGTGGGTAATCCGTTTTAAAATGCCCGAAAATGAGGATGTGATAATGCAAGACCTTATACGTGGTGAGGTTACCGTAAACACATCAACGCTTGACGATAAGGTGCTTTTTAAAAGCGCCGATATGCTCCCAACATACCATTTGGCAAACGTGGCGGACGATTACCTAATGGAGATATCGCACGTGATACGTGGCGAGGAGTGGCTACCCTCCCTCCCGCTTCACGTAATGCTTTATCGTGCGTTAGGATGGGAGAATAATATGCCCCAGTTTGCTCACCTTCCCCTGCTATTAAAACCCAGCGGAAATGGAAAACTAAGCAAGCGCGATGGCGATAAGTTGGGATTCCCAGTGTTTCCGCTGGAATGGAAATCGCCCAGCGGCGAGGTGTCAAAAGGCTACCGTGAGGATGGCTACCTACCCGAAGCATTTGTTAACCTGCTTGCCTTGCTTGGATGGAACCCCGGAACAGAGCAGGAGCTGTTCAGCATGGATGAGCTAATTCAGCAATTCTCGCTTGAGCGCGTTAGCAAATCGGGCGCACGTTTCGACCCCGAGAAAACCAAATGGTTCAACCATCACTTCCTAATGAAAAAAAGTGATGCTGAAATTGCACAGCAATTCATGTTAATTCTTAAGGAGAAGGGGATTACAACAAATCAATCTAAAGTTGAGAAAATTGTTGGGCAGGTAAAGGAGCGAGTAAGTTTTGTTCATGAACTATGGGAACAGGCATCGTTCTTTTTTGAGGCACCCAAAGAATACGACAACAAAACCGTTAAGAAGTTCTGGAAGGAAGATACTCCTGCCATTATGAAGGAGATAAATGATATTTTATTAGAAGTTGAGCCGTTTGAGGCAGACAAAATTGAGCCCGCCATAAAGAACTTTATAAACGAAAAGGAGCTTGGCATGGGTAAGGTAATGAATGCGCTTAGGCTATGCCTGGTTGGCGAGTCGAAAGGCCCGGGCATTGCCGATATAATTGAAATTGTGGGCAAGGATGCAACAATACAAAGAATTGAACTGGCAGTTGATATAATAGAAAAATAGCTTGCTAGAATAAACAAACTGCATTAAATGCTGTTTACAAAAAGTAGTGCATTTGTAGACAGTAAGAATTATGTTAAACCGGACTGAAACTGCTGATTGATACCAAAATCGGAGTGTTTTTCCATCAATTTTGCGGCCACAATAAATGCACCGGCCTCTTCGCGGGTAAGCGAAACCATTGGAAGATGGTAGTTATCGGCGAGGTAATACCCCACTTCGGCTTCACCGCCAAGCGGCACACCGGCCTCTTCCAACGAACGTATATCGCGGTAAATTGTACGCTTGCTCACGCCAAAACGCTCAGCCATCTCCTGTGCCTTCACCACCTGCTTGCTTTGCAAATGAATAAGAATGGCTGATATTCGGTCGATGCGATTCATGCGGTAAAGTTAGGGAAAACAGACCGATTTTTTAATCCTTATGGTTAGTGTTTTCACTATGCTATATATCATCCAAATAAAACAATAAAGATTGAGCAAAGATCAAATCATCAACCTAACATTTTTTTTATATTTTTGCAGCATTAACGTAATAGAAAAAACCACTTAACTAGAGAAGCCATGAAAAAATTACACATCACAATCGTATTATTACTGGCTGCATTTACAGCCATGGCGCAACCCGCTGCACTAGAAGTATTTTCAGATGGTGAACCTTTTCAGGTAAGTATTGACGGAAAAGTTATCAACCATAAGCCAAAAACGTCGGTTACTGAATATGACATTACGGCCGAGCATATTCGTGTTTTGGTGACACTCCCCAACCAGAACAACCTCAAAATTAAACAGCCCATTATGGTACGCCCGGGAAAATTGATGAAAGTGCTGGTAAAACAAAAAAATAATGGGAAATGGATAACCCGTTACCAGGGAGAAGCGCCGCTACCACAAAAAAAGGCTACACAAGAGCCTGTTGAAACAGAAACAGTAACAGTTGATAACACCTCTACAACTCAAACCGGCGAACAAGTATCCATTAACACAAACATGAATTCCGATGGTGAAACAGGAAATGTAACAGCCACCGTAACAGACCCAGAAACCGGTGAAACAGTTTCTGTAAACGCTAACATTAATGACAGTGATGTAAACATGACTGTAACCGAATCTTCATCATCAACCACTACCACAACAACCGGCGGAAACATGATCGGCAATACCACCGTTACAATCAACACATCATCCACCGAATCGAACACAACAAATACCGGAGAAGAAACAACACAAACCACTACGGGATGTCAGCCGATGGGTTCCACAGACTTCAATTCTGCGAAAAACAGCATTTCGTCCAAAACTTTTGAAGATTCAAAAATTACAACGGCAAAGCAAATTATTAAGGCGAATTGTTTGCGCGCAGATCAGATCAAACAAATTATGGAAGTGATGGATTACGAAGATTCACGCCTAGAAATTGCAAAATTTGCATACCAATACTGCTTCGATCCAAACAATTATTACAAAATTAATGACGCATTTGAATACGAACTTACCATTGATGATTTAAACGAATACATTGAAGCACAGTAAAAAAAAGAATTTTCCAAAAGAAACTGGTTAGTTGAAAAAAGTTGCGGACTTTTTAAATTGATTTATTTTTTTTATGAAAAATGCATGCTGTAAGTATCGCTGATACGATGATTTTCGCTGATTTGGAGACACTTAGTCGCGCCTTTTGTGATTAAAAGTATTGGTTATTAAAATTTGTTAATTTAATATAAACCGGAAGCGTTATCTGTTTACTATTCGCTTATCGAAGATATTTGAATTTTAGAAAAAATTGTAGCTGACAGGCGCTAAGTTGTTTTATCCACAACTGTTTAAAATGACCCGGTAACCACAAAAAAAGGGGCACTAAAAAATGTCCCGTTTTTTATGGTATGTTTTTTTACAGATTCTCGCGTACCTCAATAAGCATATCTTTTATGCCATTAAGTCGGTCGACAATGGTACTATTTTCCACCACATCGTTTTTATTGTCTTTTATTTTGGCCTGGGCGGCTTTTATGGTAAGCTTCCGCTCTTTGAGCAGATGATATATAAGCTTAATATCGTCAATATCCTTCTGAGTAAACTGACGATTGCCACGGCTGTTTTTCTTGGGTTTCAGGTGGCTAAAGTGCTTTTCCCAGTAATGAATAGTTGATGCATTGATATTGAACATCTCCGCAACTTCGCTCATGGAGAAAAAAGCTTTTCTATTTTAGTTTCTTTATATGGCATGCAGTAAAAAATTAATAAAATCATTTCAAATATTCAACATTGAAAACCATCACTGAGTTTCCACCTCTATATTTGGCTCTCCCCTGTGAAGTTACAATTATTTTATCGCCTTTATCATTAATTTCCATTCCAACGGTGAACGAATCAGCCGCTATTTCAGCTACTTTTTTCATATCACTTGTTCGCACAACTTGTTCGCACAGTCACAAATTTAGGAGGAAGAACTACTAATGGACACAGTAGCATAATTGGCGGAAATGTTTGGCTTACCAAAAGCGTTCCTCCCTATTCGCTTGTTCAGCATGAGGACAGGGTTAGAGTGAAACAGAAAAGGTACTCGTTAAATTAGTGGGAATACTGGAGAAGGATGTAGTAATAATTGACACATCGAACTTCAGCCTTCAATCAACAATCAACAAAACAAACAATCAATAGGAATGAAAACAAATACAGCAACAGAGCTAATTGGCAATACGCCACACTTACGATTAAATAAGCTATTCCCAAACAATGAGGTTTGGATAAAATTGGAAAAGGCAAACCCAGGCGGTAGCATTAAAGATAGAATTGCTTTGGCAATGGTAGAAGATGCCGAGGGAAAAGACCTATTAAAACCAAAAGGAACCATTGTTGAGCCAACATCGGGCAATACGGGTATTGGGCTGGCAATGGTTGGGGCAGTTAAGGGCTACCGAGTGGTACTTGTAATGCCCGATAGCATGTCGGTGGAACGGCGTACAATACTCAAGGCGTACGGGGCAGAATTAGTGCTAACGCCAAGAGAAAACGGTATGAAGG
>JAWLEY010000229.1:0-4311 GCA_041685855.1 Perlabentimonas sp.
GGCTAAACCTTGGCTTTTCAAAAATAATAGGCCATACTATAATGGGAATGCTGGTCAAGAGAATCCTACTAACAAGGCAAAGCATTGTTGTTTTTAAATTGGGTGTCTCATTGCACAAAACAGGAAATTCGTAAAAGCCTTTATACAGCAGTACAACAACAGGTTAATTGACGATAGAATGTTAAACGTACCTTAAGGGTATTCTTTCCCCCTATTTGAGAATTATACAATATCTTTGGTTTAAAACAAGATTTGGGCTGGCTAAAGTAGTGTTGCCTTGACACTAGTTGCTAACCTGAACAAAGCTGCCTTGAAACGTTGTTTGGTATCGTTTTAAAGGATAGCCGTTATCCGCTTGCCCAAAATTAAAGAAGGAGTATGTTGTTTTGCAATGTGGGCAAGTGGCTGTTCCGGCCGTACCCTCTTCGTCAAGGGTCACAGCAACGCTGTTGTTAATGTGCTGAGGGCAAGTTGCATCAAAAGCAATAAACTCTTCATGTGAATAGCGATAAATAATAACACCATTACCATCGTACCCTCTATTTGGTTCAATAATTGAATTTTGGATTGATCGTAATGAGTTGTATTGTGGTAAATCAAGATTAATTGAAAAATTTACATAAACATCAGGCACTATAGTTGGTTCTTCCTCAGTACACGAGGTAAATATGAAGGTAAAACCAGTTAAAATAATTAGTATAATGTTAGTTAGTTTCATAATTTTGCAAATATATATAATTGAACTAAATCATTAACGTTTATATATGTAAATTAGTTTAATGTAAGATGAATTAGCTTTTATAATGCTGTTTTTTGGAAAATTACGTAGGTTTTACTTCTTTTTATTCTTAATATTGATTAGTTTTGGTGGTGGTTCTTGTGGCAAAAAGATTTATCCTTCAGGCCTTGAAGGAGATTTAATGGGGTACAAAGGGAGTTTTCAGCGAGAACAACGTAAAAGGCAAAGGGTTGCAAAGCGAGCCGACAGAAAGCGTAATCGTCTTACAAGACAGGCAACTCGCCCGAAAAGAAGGGCCGAACTTAAGCAGAAGAGAGAGCATAGAAGGTTAGTAAGAGAACACGTAAGAAAGCAGGATGATCATGTTCAGGACAGAATGAAGAGGAACCTGCGAGAAACAAATAAATATTATAGATCCAAAAAGTCATGGAAAGAGCGATTGTTTTTTTGGAGAAATAGAAAATGTAAATAGTTATGGAATTAGATAGCATCATATATATCATTATTGCAATAGTTTTGGCTATTGTAAATGCTGTTGCGCAGAAAAAGAAGAAGTCGGAACGCCGAGCGCCTTTGAGCCCAGATAAGGCATCAAGCGATGAAAGTGAGAGCACAAGGATCCAGAGTCGCGATCCTTTAGATTTTCTATTTGGTGATGATGAGGATGAAGACTCAGTTGAAACAACATACGCTCAGCAAGAAACTGTTGAAGCCAGTGAGCCAGAGCAGCCGCTTGAATCAGGCTATCAGAAAAGAATGCAGGAGGTAGCCGAACAACTGCTAGATAAAGAGGATGTTGAGGTTGGCTCCTACGATTATGATGATAATGTTATTGCAGAATCTGCAATAGGTAATGCCTTAACAGAGGAGGAGCAGGATCAGGCTCGTATGGAAGGTAAAACAGATTTTCTTAAAGAGTTTGACGCAAAAAAAGCAATTATTTATTCAGAAGTAATAAAACCAAAATATTTTTCAGTTGGAGTAAACAGCTAGTATTGTTTTTATTATAAAAAAATCCGTATCTTTGCAACGGTAAAGAGTTCCGAAAGTGTTCGGAATTCTTTTTTATTTACACCATATCAAAACTAAGAATAGAGTTATGTCAAAAGTAACTTACCTAACAAAGGAAGGGTTGGAAAAGCTTAAGAAGGAGCTTGATCAACTTCGAATTGTAGAAAGGCCTGCCATTTCGCAGATGATTGCTGAGGCTCGCGATAAGGGAGATCTTTCAGAAAATGCAGAGTACGATGCAGCCAAGGAAGCACAGGGCATGCTTGAGATGAAGATTGCCAAGCTTGAGGAGGCCGTGGCTAATGCTCGGATTTTGGACGAATCAAGGATTGATACCGATAAGGTACAGATTCTAAATAAGGTAAAAATTAAGAATACAACCAATAACGCCCTCATGGAATACACCATTGTAGCAGAGAGCGAAGCCAATATAAAGGAAGGACGCCTCTCTGTGGGAACGCCCATTGCAAAAGCGTTGCTTGGTAAAAAGGTGGGCGAAAAGGTGGATGTGAAAATCCCGTCAGGAATTGTTACATTTGAGGTAATGGACATTTCAAGATAATTGCTAAAAGAATTAATTATGCCAACAATCTTCTCAAAAATAGCAGCAGGCGATATCCCATCCTATAAAATTGCAGAGGACGATCGCTACTTCGCTTTTCTTGATATCAATCCTTTGGCTAAGGGGCACACTCTAGTGATTCCCAAGAAAGAGGTAGATTATATTTTTGATATTGATGACGAGACTTTGTCTGGTATGATTGTATTTGCAAAAAAAGTGGCTTTAGCCATTGAGAAAGTTGTGCCTTGTAAAAGGGTTGGTATTGCTGTTCTTGGGTTAGAGGTTCCGCATGCTCATATCCATCTTGTTCCCCTTAATAGCGAGAATGATATTAGTTTTAAGAAACCCAGAGTAAAACTAACACCAGAAGAATATATTGATTTAGCTGAAAGAATATCGGAAGAACTATAATGAGCAACAAACAGCTTCTTGAAGAGTTTTAATGCAGCCCCCGGGCTGCTTTTTTTGTATGCCGATTTTTGCTACCTTTAATTCAAATTTTTAGAATAATGCTAGTAAAAACATTTGGTAGTGCCGTTCAAGGAATAAAAGCCACAACCATAACCATAGAGGTGAGTGTTAGTCAGGGTATTAACTTCTTTTTGGTTGGTTTGCCTGATAGCGCAGTGCGCGAAAGTCAGCAGCGAATTGCAACGGCCTTACACTCCATTAGAGAGAAGATGCCCAAGAAGAGGGTAGTTATAAACATGGCTCCTGCCGATATTAGGAAGGAGGGTGCTGCCTATGACCTGCCTCTGGCAGTTGGAATTCTTGCCGCATCAGAAAAATTAAAGGCCGACGAGTTGGATGAGTTTATGATTATGGGAGAACTTTCCCTCGATGGCAGTGTGAAACCAATTAAAGGGATTCTTCCCATTGCAATACAGGCAAGAGAGGAGGGCTTTAAGGGATTAATTGTTCCAAAAGATAATGCTCGCGAGGCCGCAGTTGTCAACAACCTTGAGGTATATGGCGTGGAGACTCTTCAGGAAGTTGTTGATTTTTTCAACCAAACAGCAACCATTGAACCAGTAGTTGTTGACACCAGAGAAGATTTCCTGAAACACGCCAATGAGTATGATATAGATTTTTCCGACGTAAAAGGACAGGAGAATGTAAAGCGGGCATTTGAGGTTGCAGCTGCCGGAGGGCATAATTTAATTATGATAGGTGCCCCCGGTGCAGGCAAAACCATGCTTGCCAAAAGGTTGCCAACAATAATACCACCACTTACCCTTCGTGAGGCGCTGGAAACTACCAAGATTCATTCCGTTGCAGGAAAAATCGATAGCAACACCTCATTAATGACACGCCGTCCATTTAGAAGTCCTCACCACACAATCTCTGATGTTGCCCTGGTAGGAGGAGGAACCTATCCGCAACCCGGCGAAATTTCGCTTGCACACAATGGAGTTCTCTTCCTTGATGAACTACCAGAGTTTAAGCGTACTGTACTTGAGGTAATGCGCCAACCTTTGGAGGATAGGGTGATAAATATTTCACGAGCAAAATTCTCCGTTGAATACCCTGCGTCTTTCATGCTGGTTTCCTCCATGAATCCTTGCCCATGTGGTTATTACAATCACCCCGATAAGAATTGTGTGTGCTCGGCTGGTGTTGTTCAGAAGTATCTTAATAAAATATCCGGACCATTGCTCGATAGAATTGATATTCATGTTGAGGTGGTTCCAGTGCCCTTTGAGAAACTAGCCGATGCACCACCAGCAGAAACATCGGAGGATGTAAGAAAAAGAGTAGTAAAGGCTAGGCAAATTCAGGAGGAGCGATTTATTGAATGGAAAGGTGTTTATAGTAATGCACAGATGTCAAGTAAACAGATACGTCAGTTCTGCCAGCTTGATGATGCTAGCGGCGCCCTGCTAAAGAATGCCATGGAGCGACTGGGGCTTTCGGCAAGAGCCTATGATAGAATACTAAAGGTGTCGCGAACAATTGCCGACCTTGAGGGGGCAGAGAATATAAAATCTGAGCACATTGC
>JAWLEY010000230.1:0-4305 GCA_041685855.1 Perlabentimonas sp.
GTTCTTGTTATTTCTTTAATCTCCTTAAAAAGATTACTAATCTTACCACTTACATCTAAAAGAACCTTCTCTTGCTCTGGTATGGTAGTTGGATGATTATTCTCTAAATGCTCATAAATTGGTTCTGTTATAAAATTCAGGCAATGAGCAATCTCTCTTAAATAATCGAGTATTTGCACGTAATGATGACCCGTTTCAACTGAATCTTCCTTGAGTTTCTTCAGGGTTAGGTAAACATCTTTTTTTAGCTCCTTGGTGTAACTATTAATTCCCTTAACCCTTTTGCGGGTTTTCTTTAACCTTTTCCTATCCTCATTTATAAAACTTATAACAATATCATTAAGCGAATCAGCCACATCATTGAAGGTTCTTGATATATTGCCAGAACATTCCTGCATAACGCCCTCTTCGGTCCACTCTTTGGAAAGTTTTTGCTCCTCCTTCTTCCTGCCCTCGCTCCTACGTTTATGAATTAGAGTGGTTTTTATCATAATTGCAAAAGCAAAAACAATTGCCAAAACTGCAACAATTATACCGCCCCAGCTAATTAGCAGTGCAATAACAAACGCAACTGTAAAGGCGGTAAAGGCAGTAAAAAACCATCCTCCAATAACAGTAACCACGCCGGTTATTCTATACACAGCACTATCTCTCCCCCACGATCTGTCGGCAAACGATGTTCCCATTGCCACCATAAAAGTAACATAGGTTGTTGATAATGGCAGTTTAAATGATGTTGCAAAAGCAATAAGAATACTGGCAACAAACATGTTTACCGATGCGCGCAGCTGATCAAATGACGAATCGTCCCTTTTAATTCGCTTACGCCTTTTATACAATGACTCGTCAAACCTTTTATCAAGGAACTTGAAAAATGAATTAGGAAGGATGAGTTTCATAAAATTGGAAAGATCTCTGGTTTTCCTAACCAACGCACGGGCGAAAAGCGAAGATGGGAAACGCTCGGATCCTTCATTCTGCCTGGCAAGGTCTACCTCCGTTTGGGTAACTGAATGTGCTTTTTTGGAGAAAATTAAGGCTCCAATCATTATCAAACCAGCCCCAGCTAGAAAATAGGTTGGAGTACGAACCGGATCAAGCAACGACTCCATTGTATAGGAAGCCGGGTCAATTGACGAGTCTGCCATGAAAAGTTTTAAAGAATCAAATCCGGCCAACGGAACTCCAATAAAATTTACCAGGTCGTTACCTGCAAATGCCATGGCAATGGAGAATGTTCCAATTAGAACAATAACCCTAAATATATTCACTTTAAAAAGTGAGATAAGTAGCTGTGAGATTATGGCAAACCCTACAAAACAAACAGCAAGTATTAAAGTGGTATTACTTCCAATCCAGTCAATAACATTGGGTGTCATAAACGATGCCCCTTTTGCTCCTTTCACCAGAAGGAAATAAACAATTGAGGTAATAGCAATACTCCCCCAAATTGCACCAAAATATGGCATGTTCCTCTCAAAATTAAATGTAAACAGAATTCGAGATAAGAATTGAACTAAGGCACCCACGCTAAATGCAAAAACAACCGACAAGAGAATTCCCGAAACAATGGTTAGCGTTCTGGCTGAGTTTATATAATTCCCCAAATCCTGAACAGCATCGGGCGATGAATAAATCTTATACAATGAAACGGCCACTGCCGCTCCAAGCAACTCAAATATTATTGAAACCGTTGTAGATGTTGGTAATCCAAATGTATTAAAAGCATCTAGCAGAATAATATCCGTAATCATCACAGCCAGAAAAATCACCATTATCTCGTTAAAGAAAAACTGGTCGGGATGAAAAACACCGCTTCTAGCCACCTCCATCATTCCACCTGAAAACGTAGCACCTAACAATACTCCAACCCCAGCAATAGCCAGAATCACTTTATACGAAGCAACTTTTGAGCCTATGGCTGAATTTAAAAAGTTAACCGCATCATTCCCCACTCCTACAATCAAATCTGAAATTGCAAGAATAAATAATGCAGCAATAAAAAAAAAATATACGTTCTCCACTTCTTGTTTTTTAGTTTGATTTATTTCTGGGCAAAGTTACCTTCCATACATTATGCTAACATCAACTGTATGTTATATTAATGTGAACTATTAAGCCCAAAAAAAATCATATATCACTAATATTCATTTATTTAATCGTTTATCACTTATACTTTCACTAAAAATATAATTCCGTAGTTTTTGTAAACTCTAAATTATGTCGTATGTTTGCGTCATTAAACATTAAAACCATGAACAAGTCCGATAAATTTGAAAAGGAACTTCAGGAGTTGGCTAGATTTGCCAGGGTTATTTCACATCCGGCAAGGCTGTCAATACTAAAATTTCTGGCCGAGTCAAAAACCTGTATTTCTGGCGATATTTCACAATATCTCCCGTTAAGCCGCACCACAGTTTCCCAGCATTTAAAAGAGTTAAGGGATATGGGTTTAATACAGGGGAGCATCGATGGTCTTAAGATTAACTATTGTCTTAATGCCACTGGTCTCGAACGCTTTTCCTTCTTGTTCAACCAGTTCTTTTCTTCCATTGATATTGAGGAGGCTACCTGCTCCACCCAAAAATGCTAACTGATAAAAAAACACAAAACATGAAAATTCTAATTCTCTGTACCGGTAATAGTTGTCGTAGCCAAATGGCTGAGGGTTTCCTAAAATCGTTCGACGATTGTATTGAGGTTCATTCCGCCGGTACCGACCCGGCAGAGCAGGTTCATCCCTTGGCCATCAAGGTCATGAGTGAAAAGGGTATCGATATTTCCAAGAACATACCAAAAAGTGTGGATAAATTTCTAAACGATAGTTTCAACTTTGTGATAACCGTATGTGGAGGAGCCAACGAGAGCTGCCCAACATTTAACGGTAAGGTTGATAACCGTTGGCATATTGGGTTCGACGACCCCGCCGAAGTTGAAGGCTCTCAGGATGAAAAAATGCTAGAGTTCCGTCGCATTCGCGACGAGATTGCCGAGGCTTTTAAAGGATTTTACAAATCTCAAATACAAAAAAATGATGGATGCGGAGGCTGCTACGGATAGCAACAGACTAAAACAAATAGTAAAAGAGAAGTACTCTGGTATCGCTCTAAAAAACCAAAAATCTGGCTGCTGCAACTCATCTGGCTGTTGCAACGAGTCTGGCTTTAGCATGATTGGCGATGAGTACCAAAACATTGAGGGTTATAATACCGACGCCGACCTCGGACTAGGATGCGGAATACCTACCGAATACGCAAATATCCAAAAGGGCGATAGCGCGCTCGATTTGGGCAGCGGTGCGGGTAACGATTGCTTTGTAGCAAGGTCAATTGTTGGAAATACTGGGAAAGTTGTTGGGCTCGATTTCTCTGAGGAGATGCTTGCAAGAGCAAACCAGAACACAAACAAGCTAGGTTACTCCAACGTTTCATTTATTAAAGGCGATATTGAAAATATGCCTTTAGATGACAATCAATTTGATGTGGTAATTTCCAACTGCGTGCTCAATCTGGTTCCCGATAAGAAGAAAGCTTTTTCCGAGATTATGCGCGTTCTTAAATCTGGTGGACATTTTTGTGTATCTGATGTGGTTGTTAAGGGCAATTTACCTGAGGGGCTACGTACCGATGCTGAGATGTACGCAGGATGCGTTTCGGGAGCCTTACAAGTTGAGGAATATCTTGAAGCAATTAAACGCTCAGGTTTTGCTAATATAACCGTTCACAAGCAGCGTAAGATTGAAATTCCCGAAAATATTCTAAGGAATTATTTTAACGAGAGTGAACTTGCAAGTATTGCCTCTGGTGATAAGGGAATTTTCTCAATCACAGTGAGCGGGACAAAAAAATCATAATTTCTAAAAAATTAGAAGTAATGAGCAAAGAGTTTAAGGAAGTTACAATAACCGATAAGCCTAAAAAAACTATCGGTCTTTTTGAGAAATACCTAACGGTTTGGGTAGCACTTGGCATATTGGTTGGTATAGCCATTGGCCATTTTGCTGGCGATAGCATAGAGATTATCAGCAGTTTCGAGATTGCCAGGGTAAACATCCCTGTTGCCATTCTAATATGGCTTATGATATACCCTATGATGCTTCAGGTTGATTTTTCAAGCATTAAGCAGATTGGGAAAAAACCTAAAGGTATTATCTGGACAGTTATTATTAACTGGTTAATTAAACCATTCACCATGGCCTTTTTTGCTTGGCTGTTTTTTACTCAATTGTATCAGGCATGGATTAACCCTGAGGAGGCATACTACTATATTGCAGGAGCCATTATCCTGGGAGCCGCCCCGTGCACG
>JAWLEY010000231.1:0-4288 GCA_041685855.1 Perlabentimonas sp.
CAGGTAACAGGTACAAATAATGTTTTTTGCCTAATCAACATGATGCTTATTACAGGGCAGGTTGGTCGCGAACGGTGTGGCATTAACCCGCCCCGTGGTCAGAATAATGTTCAGGGCGCAACCGATGTTGGATGCTCCCCCTCAAACTATCCGGGTTACATTCCGGTAACTAACGACGAAAACAGAAAGAGGGTAGCCAATATTTGGGATGTCCCTTACAACAGCCTCTCCAAAACCCCAGGCTTAACTACGGTTGAGATAATGCAGGCTGCCTATAATGGCAAAGTGAAAGGGATGTATATTATGGGTGAAAACCCAATGGTTAGCGACCCAAACCTTAATCATACCGAGGAGGCCCTCAGGAGAATGGATTTTGTTGTGGTGCAGGATATTTTTCATACCGAAACCACAAAGTTTGCAGATGTTATTCTGCCTGCATCAACCTGGGCAGAGAAGAATGGAACGTTTGTAAATAGCGATAGGCGTGTGCTTAGGGTTAGGAAGGCAGTTGAATGCCCTGGTGAGGCCAAGGAGGATTGGAGAATAATCCTTGAACTGGCAGAACGCATGGGGAAACCATTGGGTAATTATAATGATGAGTCGGATATTTTTAATGAGCTGGCCCGTGTTACCCCAATAATGTCAGGTATTAGTTATAGCAGATTGGAGCAAGGGAGCATACAGTGGCCATGTCCAACCCATGACCACCCGGGAACACCAACCCTGTACCTTGATAAATTCAATACGCCCAACGGAAAGGGCAAACTTTTTCCAGTAGATTACGTTCCGCAGAACGAGAAGGTTAGCAGCGAATTTCCATTTATGCTAAACAGCGGCAGGCTGCTTTACCATTACCATACTTCAACCATGAGCCGGCGTACTAAAGCGCTCCGCGACTTTATAAACGAAGCATACGTTTTAATGCATCCCATAGATGCAGCAAAATCGGGCTTTAAGAGTGGTGATGCCGTAAAACTCAAGTCGCAAAGGGGCGAATTGCAAACAATAGTTAGGGTTAGCGATGAGGTTCTGGAAGGCGAACTGTTTATGCCCTGGCATTTTACCGAAGCGCAGGTTAACAGGTTAACGCGCGATGAGCTTGACCCCTACAGCAGAATTGCACCTTTTAAGCTATCGGCCGTTAGCGTAACAAAAGTGTAAGTATATTCTTTAGCGTCTGTAATCCTTTTAATTACAGTTTTTTGTTGATTTGCCGCAACGCTTAATGCAGAAAAATGTTTAGGTTTTGTTTTTTTGGCATTAGGTTTGTATGCTTTCGCATTAATTAATCAAAATCAACTATTATGAAACTGAAATTACTAGTGTTGTCGCTAATGTTTGTATTAGCATCGTTAATTGGTTTTGCTCAGGCTGATAATGAGCAAAAAATGCAAACCCTGTTTGGTGAAGATGAAATTACTTATGGTGGTTATGGAGGCGTTAGAGTTGCTTACTCTCAGTTTAATGGTAGCGATGCATGGCTTGTTGGCGGCAGAGGTGGTGTTGTATTTAACAGCGCTTTTGTAGTAGGTGGCGGAGGTTACGGCATTGTAAACTCTCCAGTTTTCAATAATATTAACGGGAATGATGTAGTATATCTTGAGGGTGGTTATGGAGGAATGTTCTTTGAATATATTCTTATGCCAAACAAGGTTGTGCATCTAAGTTTTCCAGTAATTATTGGTGCTGGCGGTCTGTTGTATTCCGACGTGCCTGTAAGCAGTAGCGGTGCAAATTTTGAGGATAGGATTATTGACAACTCTGCTTTTTTTGTTTTTGAGCCCGGTGTGGAAGTCGAACTCAATGTTGTGAAGTTTATGAGGGTTGCTGCAGGCGTTTCATACAGGTATGCTAATGGTTTAAATTTGGTCGATACCCCAGGTAACGCTTTTAATTCACTTACCGGGTCAGTAACATTTAAGTTTGGAAAATTCTAAAAACGATTCTCTTTTAGCCGTTCGTTTCCGTACACTAGTGTAAGGATTATAAACAAGTATTTATAATGGTGGTTTTTGTTAATATGCAGAATTATAGCATTATATGTTTGTTGGCACAGCGATTGATACATCTGTTTATAGATAATAACCACAAAAAAATTGAGCCATGTTTATTTTAGGATTTTTTGCCGGACTTTTATTCTTGCTAATTATTGATTTAATAGCGGGAATATACTTAAAGAACAAATCAAAGAAAGAATACGTTAAGGATATTAAGAAATTTTCCTAACATCATTTATTACTAATCAATTTAAAAAGATGCAAAAGCAATTTTTAGTAAGTTTTATTTTAGCAGCAGCTATTCTTGGTAGCTTATCAGTAAGTACTGCTAAAGGGCAAAGTAGGAGCAATAACGATGAGCCAAAATATTTAATTGATTTATCAGAAACCAAGCTCACAGGTTTTGGAAATACGAATAATGTTTTTTCGTTGGTGAATGGCGAGCTTGCTTATGCTTCGGGTGCTTCAGGTGCTTTCTTGTTTAACTATAGGTTTTACGTAGGTATTTATAGTTTGAACCTTAATTCAAAGCATAAAATGGAGGATATTTACCCCTCCGAGCACCATCCTGATGAGAACCCATTACAACCAACCCATACAAACCATAAGCTCTGTTTTAATCACGGTGGCCTTATGGTGGGGTATATTCATAATCCCAATAATTTATGGCATATTAATACAAACCTAAAGATTGGCAGTGGAAAGGTTGCTTTAATGGATAAGGATTTTGACTTTTCCGATTTTGAGCAGCATCATCGCGATAGGGTAGGAGTTGTTACCCCTGAACTAGACCTGGAGATAAATCTGGCCCGTTGGTGTAAATTTGGTGTAAGCCTTGGCTATCGTTTTGTTTACGGCATTAATAACGATACTTATACCAACTCAATGGGCGAAAAGGTAAGGCTATACAATCAGAATGATTTATCAAGCCCAACCCTTGCCTTCAAGTTCCATTTTGGTAGTTTTGGCCCCAAAGAGAATGGGTCAAAATAGGTGATAAATACGTATCGTTTTACGCATATTAAGAATTCCTCATAAATAATGAAACAGCTAATAATCGTAATATTTTCTCTGTTAGTAATACTCTATCCCAATTGTAACGTTGCAAATTCAAGTGTAGCAAATAAACATAGCATTAGTGGTCATATTAAAGATGCAGCAGATGGGGAGGAGCTTATTGGGGCAACAGTTGTTGTTAAAGAGTTAAACATTGGAACATCTGCAAATGCTTATGGTTTTTATTCTATTGCCTTGGAGCCTGGCGAATATACCCTTGTTTATTCGTTTATAGGATATAAGCCCCTTGAAAAAACTATTCTTCTTGATAATGATAAAACCATCTCAGTTGAGCTACAGGAGGAGGCTTCTTTGCTCGAAGAGGTAGTTGTAACAAGTGAAAAGCCTAATGCCAATGTAACTAGGGCTGAGATGAGCGTAACCAGGCTCGATATCAAAACAATTCAGCAAATGCCTGCATTTATGGGCGAGGTTGATGTAATAAAAGCAATTCAAATGCTTCCGGGGGTGCAAAGTACATCGGAGGGTTCCTCTGGATTTAGTGTCAGGGGAGGGGCCATGGACCATAACCTAATTCTACTCGATGAGGCAACGGTTTACAATGCTTCGCATTTAATGGGATTCTTCTCAGTTTTTAATAACGATGCAATTAAGGATGTAAAGCTTTACAAGGGTGACATTCCCGCTTCAAGTGGTGGCCGATTATCGTCTTTGCTGGATGTTAGAATGAAGGATGGTAACTCAAAAGATTTCACAACTACAGGTGGAATCGGAACAATATCAAGCAGATTAACCATTGAGGGGCCAATAATGAGCGAGAATACCAGTTTTATCGTCTCGGGCCGGCGTACTTATGCCGACCTGTTTCTACCCTTTGCTGCTGAGGAGAGTATCAGAGATAACCAGCTCTTTTTTTACGACCTGAACATGAAGTTAAACCACAGGCTCGACGATAAGAATCGGTTTTTCCTTTCGGGTTATTTTGGCAGGGATGTGTTTAAAAATGAGTTTGCCGGTTTTGGTTTTGGAAACCAAACGCTCACCGCTAGATGGAACCATCTTTTTAGCCCTAAACTATTCTTAAACACTTCGCTAATTTTTAGCAGGTACGATTACTACCTAGGTGCTGCGCCAGGAGAACCCGATTCTTTTGTTTGGAAATCGGACATGGAAGACTACAGCGTAAAGTTCGATTTTAACTATTTTCTTAATAACAACAATACGTTAAGGTTTGGCCTACAATCAACATATCATTCTATTAGCCCTGGAAGAGC
>JAWLEY010000232.1:0-4270 GCA_041685855.1 Perlabentimonas sp.
ATAGCCGAGCATTTCCCTTCTATTCCTTTTTCCGACTTATTACTTTGGGCAACAAGCAATGGTGCTAAAGCGCTCAATCTGGATTATTCACTAGGGAGCATTGAGGTAGGAAAAACTCCTGGTTTAAATCTTATATCACCATTCAACTTTTCGACCATGAAACCGTTGAAAAACAGCAGGGTTAGTAGGTTGTTTTAATTAAATCTCCTTTCAAATAGAAAGTGATAATGTTATGACCTTATTTTACTCCTCAGATATTTTTAGCAGCAACCAAGCGCTGAACTAGTTAAGCAACTCTATACAATAAATACCCCTCTGTTTAAAAACATTATCAATTCAATTAAGGATTTCAAGCAAATAATCAAGTTAACTTTTTCTAACTTTGCTATTCTTACTTTACCATTATGGCAACATTCCTTTTTGATGAGATAATATTTGGACCCGTTAAAAGCCGCAGGCTCGGTGTCTCACTAGGTGTTAACCTTTTACCTACCGGCAGCAAGGTATGCAGCTTCGATTGTATATACTGCGAATGCGGTTGGACCAACAGCGCCAGCTCTACGAAGCTACCCTCACGTACGGAGGTTAAAGCAAAAATGCAGGAAAGGCTTGAGTTTATGAAACTTAATGGTGACGTTTTGGATGTTATTACCTACGCAGGTAATGGTGAGCCAACGCTTCATCCTGAGTTTGCCGAAATCATAAACGATACGGTTGAGTTACGGAACAGTTTTTTCCCCAATGCACGAATTGCTGTACTATCTAACTCAACCATGCTCCATAAGCCCAAGGTGGTTGCTGCCCTTAAAAAGGTTGACCAGAACATTCTTAAGCTCGACTCGGGTTTTAACTCAACCATTAAATTGCTTAACCAACCTCATGTCCCTACCACCGTGGAGGAGGTGATTAAGAATTTAAAGCAGTTTGATGGTAATTTCATTCTTCAAACTCTTTTTGTACGCGGTACGCATAACAATGTAACCATTAATAATACCAGCCCCGAAGAGATTACTCGCTGGCTTGATATTGTGGATGAGTTAAGACCTAACGAGGTGATGATATACACCATTGCCCGCGACACTCCAGTTAGCACTCTTGAGAAGATACCGAAAGAGAAATTGGATGAAATTGCCGGTAAAGTTGAAGAAATGGGAATACCCGTTCAAGTATCAGCATAATGTTATCTATTAAGGGTAAAGAGAAGGTACTGGTTTGCCCCTTAGGATGGGGGCTGGGTCATGCCACAAGAGTAATTCCAATAATTCGTTCCCTGCTTGCCAAAGGTTGCGATGTTACAATTGCAGCCGACAAAACATCAATAGAACTCCTAAAAACCCATTTCCATTACATTAATTACAGATTGTTTCCATCAATAAATGTTAAGCTGTCAAAAGGAAGCAATCAAAATGGGAGGTTTCTGGGTATTGCGCTTAAAATACTGCAAAGAACCTACAGCGAAAACAGAAGCATAAAGCACCTTGTAAAAGAGCTGGATATTGATATTATAATATCTGACAACAGGTATGGATTGTACCACAAAAAGTTAAAAACTATACTTATAACCCACCAATTATGGATACAATTTCCCTCACCCTTTAAGCCTTTCGAATTTTTAGGTAGATGGTTCGTCAGGCATCAGGCGCAAAAATTCACTGAATGTTGGATTCCGGATAGCCCACAGAATTTTAAATATTCTGGTAAATTATCACAACCACGCAAGATGCCTAACAACATCAGGTTTATAGGTTTGCTATCACGGTTTCACGGGTTAACAGTATCACAACAAACCAAAACGTGGGATTTAGTAGGAGTTGTATCAGGACCAGAACCACATCGCAAGCAGTTTGAAGAGGCCATAATAAGCCTATCTAATCGACTTAAGTTAAAAACCCTTGTGGTACAAGGATTACCTCAAGGGAAAAGTTCTGGAAAGATTGTTGGTAAAGCCATGCTGGTACCTCACCTTAACGACCATCAGATGGCCTCTGCGCTTATATCATCTAAACACATAATTTGTCGTTCCGGTTACAGCACAATAATGGATTTAACAGCACTTAGGTTAACCGCATTACTTGTACCCACCCCTGGTCAAACCGAGCAGGAGTATCTGGCAGAGCATCTTAGTAAACATAGGTTGTTTGGTCAATGTCAGCAGCATCAGTTGCAAAAGTTGAGTTTAAATCAGTTACACAATCTTGTAAGCAATAGAATTATTACAGAGGAACCTGTGTTTTTCACCTAAATGTATTAATTACACCCAGAATTATGTTTTGAATTGCAGTAATAAAAGTGTTAACTTAGCATAGTAACTCAAATATTAAAAATGAGCTTTAGATTTCTACTAATTCTTATTGACTTAATACTGGTTTTTATTGCCTTTAGCATTAGTATTGCCTTTAAGCCCAGCAATGTAGATTTTTATATCGATTTGTACCTATACTCCCTACTGGTTTTCGGTGCCGTTTGGCTATCAAGCTCATTAGTTTTTAGAAAGTTTGTTATTAAAGGTAAGGAGTTTAAACCTGTTGCTAAAAATATTTTACTAAGCAATGCTTCCTCGCTAGCCGTTACAACACTTTTAATGTTTATCTTCTACTCGTATAGCTTCTCAAGAATCATAGTTTTTGGAACCATCGGTTTTGCCACCCTTCTCGAGTACCTTGTGTTTGGATTATGGTTCATAATAAAGCAGAGCCATGAGGTTATAGAACAGCCCCCTAAACCTAAACGAGTAAAACCTGTAAAAGATTTACCTGTTATAGCTGAAACGGATAAACCTGTAGATAAGACCCGAAAAAAAACAATACGCACAGCAATTGTTGATGAGTTAGGAGAGGAGGTTTACAAGTTTTTTAACAAGTCAATTAATCTTGCCATTGAATCAACCCTAATAGTATCAACCACCACAAAATTTAATATCGATAACCAGCCCTCACACTTTTTTAACACCATTATCAATCTTAAGAGGGTGAACGATATTCGCTGGATTAACAAGTTTTTTGAATCAGTTAACAGTAAAATACCCAGAGGTGGAGTTTTTATATGCCTGGCCGAAACAAAAAACCTCCGTAAGAAACGCCTGCTTAAGAAATTCCCTCCAATAATTAATTACATTTACTATACTATTGATTTTATAATAAAACGCATTTTCCCAAAATTTGCCCTTACAAAGGGCATTTACTTCTTTTTAACCCGTGGCGAGAATAGGGTGATTACCCGTGCAGAACTTTTAGGTCGGTTATACTCGTGTGGTTTTGAGGTGCTTGATGAGCGCTATATTGATAATCAGCTGTATGTTGTTTGTAGAAAAATTAAATTGCCAGCCTACGACATGGAGGCAACCTATGGCCCACTTATAAAGCTCCGTAGAGTTGGAAAGGGAGGGAAAGATATAAAGGTTTACAAAATGCGCACAATGCATCCCTACGCCGAATATCTTCAGGAGTACGTTTACCAAAAGCACAACTTACAAGAGGGAGGTAAGTTTAAGGATGATTTTAGGGTATCGACTATTGGGAAAATTATGCGTAGGTTATGGATAGATGAGCTGCCAATGTTTATAAACTTTTTTAGAGGTGAACTTAAAATTGTTGGCGTTCGCCCTTTAAGCAAACATTACTTTAACTTGTATTCAAAAGAGTTACAAGAGAGGCGCATAAAGTATAAGCCTGGGCTTGTCCCCCCCTTCTATGTTGATAAGCCCAAAACTTTGGATGAGATTATGGCATCTGAAATTAAGTACTTTGATGCTTACGATAAGCACCCTGTTTTAACCGACGTACGATACTTTTTTGCTGCTTTCTATAACATAATATTTAAAAAGTACCGAAGCAATTAGTAAACTTAACTCAAGAGTAACATGGAAAAACATACCATAGAGCTTGCTGTACGCGATTATGAGTGCGACCTTCAGGGGATAGTCAACAATGCTGTTTATTTAAATTATCTTGAGCATGCCCGTCATACTTTTCTGCTTAGCCAGGGTATTGATTTTGCCAAACTGCATACCGAAGGCGTTGATCTAGTAGTTAGCCGCATTGAAATTGACTATAAACTTTCATTAACCAGCGGAGAACTGTTTATTATTATCTCTAGCATGAGGCGTGAAGGGCACCTAAGGGTCATTTTCTCTCAGGAAATTCGACGAAAATCCGATAGTAAGTTGGTGGTTAAGGCTAAGGTTACAGGAGTTGGACTACACAAGGGCAGGCCCATTAGAGTTACTGATATTAGGGGTTTTGAGGGTATTGATGAGTAGTAATACCCATTA
>JAWLEY010000233.1:0-4260 GCA_041685855.1 Perlabentimonas sp.
TTTACAAGGATGTATGCACTAGGGTTGAGTTTTTGCATACTTTCTGCAATAAACGAGTAGAAGTGAGAGAGCGTGTTAATATTGATAAACGAGATTGCCCTATCGGCAAGGAAGCTAATATTATTGTTGCTTTGCTGAAGTTCTTGCTCTGCCTGCTTACGCTCTGAGATATTCCTTGCTACAGCAATAAGAGCCTTTTTGCCGAAATACGACCCGCAAGTTAGCGTTACCTCGTCGGGGAAAACCGTACCATCGGCTCTTTTGCCCCAAAACTCGAAGCGTTGCGGTTCGCCATTAAATGCTTTCTTAATCATTTTAGCTATTAATGGCAGGTTGTTTTTCCCATGGGCAGAAAGCATGTTTGGTGTTTTGCCAACCAGGTTATCGCGTTTTAGCCCATACGATTTTATTGCTGCGTTGTTAACCTCAAGGAAAACCCCATCCTCATCCTGAATATAAATTGATTCCGAAACGCTGTTGATAATGCCTAAGTATGTTTCCTGCGATAAACGTAACCTCTCCTCGGCAACCTTCTTTTCAGTAATATCCCTTACTATGGCAAGCGCCTTATCCTCTCCGTAGCGTACCATTCGGGCATCAAAATGGCGTTTGGAACCATTAACCTCAAGTGAGTAGGAGTAATGCTGTGGTTGCTTAGTTTTGAAGAGGTTATCAATGGCGTTCTGGTTTATCTTAGCCAAAAATTCTGGAAGCACCTCGCTTGCTGCCTTGCCTATAAAATCATTGGGTTTTAAAAGGAGTGATTTTGGGTTTGGTGTATGGTAATCGAGAAAAACCCCCTTGCGATTATAAACAAACATTACGTCGGGGTTAGCTGCTACCAGTGCGCTGTTGCGCTGGTTGCTCTCGTGAAGTTCCTCCATTACTCCTCGGAGTTCCTCGTTAGATTGATTCAGCTCTTCGTTCAATGCGGTTAGCTCCTCATTCTGGTCTTTTAGCTGGAGCTCACTGTTACGAAGTCTTTCCTCAGACTGCTTCTTAAAGGTAACATCACGAGCAACACCAAACATAATATTTTCCTTGTTATAGGGATACGCGTTCCATGATAACCATTTGTATGAGCCATCTTTACATACGTAACGGTTCTCGAACTGGTATATCTCCTCCCCATCAACAAGAACTGTTCTAATGTGTTTTGTGGCATCCCTGTCTTCAATGTGTACAAATTCTATCCATGGCTTTGCCATCAGCTCCTTGGCACTCCAACCAAGAGTTTTTTCCCACGATGGGTTTAGCGTTTTAAAATATCCATCGAAACCGGCAATGCAGAGCATATCAACGGCGTGATTAAAAACTCTGTCGCTAACAACCAACTTTTGCTCTTTTAATTTTCGCTCTGTAATATCCTGTACCATCCCCACGGAGTGGATAACCTTGCCGGTATTGTCCCTCTCGTGGTAGCATTTTTCATAAACGTACCTTACCTCATTGTTATCCTTTCTAATAATTCTATGCTCAATCTCATAAAGTGACGTATCATCACGTAGGGAATTTATGTAAGCAGCGTTAACCTCTTCGCGGTCGTCGGGGTGTATTGTTTCAAGGAAAAAATCATAGGAGCCCTTAAATTGCTGAGGTTTTAGACCAAAGATTCTGTATATCTCATCTGACCAAATAAGCTCGTTGGTTACCACATTCAGCTCCCAGCTGCCGATATTTGCAATTTGCTGCGTTTGGTTTAGTAGTTCTACTTTCTGCTTAAGCTCCTCTCTGGTGCGCTTACGCTCAGTTATATCCCTATTGGTGGCTCTTAAACCTATGTGTGTGCCGTCCTCCTTAAAAATGTTAAGGCATGCATGGCCAATCCACCTAACCTCGCCATCCTTTCGGGTAATTCTGTACTCGGCTGTATGCTCAAACTTGGTTTTGCCAGGGATAATTGCAATTGATTTATGCTCATCAAATTTGTGCTTATCATCGGGATGAATAATATCCTCAATTAGGTTTGGGTTCTCAAAAAAATCGTACTTAGAATAGCCGGTAATTCGTTCGCATGAAGGTGACATGTAGAGTAGTCTACCGCTGGGGCCCTGCCAGTACTCCCAGTGATAGGCATAATCGGCCACCGCACGGTAACGCTCCCGGCTATCGACAAGCTGCTTCTCGTTAACAACTTCGCTTGTTACATCAATAAAGCCAATACGGAGATGGACTTCGTTCTGGGATTGAAAGATATTGCATTCCAGCTTGGTAAATAACTCTTTTGTTTTTATGTTCAGCTTGACAAGAATGCTGCTTTTACCCTTTTCTTTTAGTACTTTTTTTATTAGCAGATAGTATTGGTCCTGATAGTCGGGGTGAATAAAAGATGTAAGGCTCTGTGATTTAAGTTCCTGCGGTTTCTTGTTAACCAGCTGGGCAAACATTGTATTTGCGGAATGAATGATGCTGTTGGAATCTACAAGTACGTAACCAATGGGTGCATTGTTAAAGAGTTCTTGGTAGTGCTTCTCAGTCTGCTCCAAATCTTCCTGAATACGCAATAGTTCCAGATTCTGAAACTCCAGCTCCTGATGGTAAATGCTAACTTCCTCTAGTACTTCCTCTATGGTTTTGCCGCTAAGGTCGGATAGGCCTTTGTTACGACTTTTCAGGACCTGTTCAATCCTTTTGCGGAGAGCTTCCTTGCGATTGTTTTGGTTTTCCATGGTTGTATGGTTAATGCGTTAACCTGTTCTTTTACTGATATGCTGTCCCTACGATATTTGAAACCTGACAGGTTTTCAAAACCTGTCAGGTTTAGACTATTCCAATACTAAACACCACACCATCAAACGCCCCCTCTGCGTTAAAAACTGGTGACCCAAAGATTGAAAGGAGTACCTTCTTTTTACCAGGGATTTCAATATAATGACGAAAATCTGAAACGCTTTTCCCTGTCCTTTTTATTGTTGCAAAGGGTAGTTTTTCAGCAGGAATAGGCTTCCCATCAAGTCCTGTGATTTTCCATTTGGAGGCGTCATAACTACGGGATTTTATTTCTTTTTGTGAGATACCAAAAATATTCTCCGCAGGCTTATTGGCGTATATAATATTTCCATCAACATCTAAAAGTGTTTTAGCTAGCGGGCTATTGTCAATAACCTTCTGTAACAGTTCCTGGCTAGCTTTTAGTTCGTTTTGAGTTTCTTTGAGACGAGTAACATCTCTGGCAACCCCAAACATTATTTTTTTCTCAGGATAAGGAAAAGAGTTCCATGAGAGCCATTTTATTGAGCCATCCTTGCAGATGTAGCGGTTCTCAAACTGGTAAACTTCTTGCCCATCAACTATGGTTGACTTTGCATTTTCGGTGACTGTTTTATCATCGGGATAAACGAATTCGAGCCAGGGTTTGCCCAGCAACTCCTCGGTAGTCCAGCCTAAAGTTCTAGACCATGAAGGGTTTAAGGTTTTAAAATACCCATCAAATCCTGCAATGCATAGCATATCAATGGAGTGCTTAAAAATATCATTACTAAGGGCAAGTTTTTGCTCTGCCTCCTTCTTTGTAGTGATATCGAACATAAGCCCCCTTAGTTTACTGGGCTTATTATCACTCAACTCAATACTTACCACATCGCGAAGCCACAAGTAATTACCATTTTTGGTTTTAAATCGATATTCGAAGGTATGGTCCTCGCCCTTTTTGGTGCATTCTGAACAGTACAGCGATGCCCACTCCCTATCATCGGGATGGAGATTGTTTTTCCAAAATTCCAGATTTGTCCACTCCTTGGGCTTGTATCCCAAAATATCCTTTGATTGAGGAGCAACATAGGTCCACTGGTCCTTCTCAATATCGTACTCCCATGCTATGGCATGAGTGTTTTCAACCAGCTGGCGATACTTATCCTCATTATTTCTTAGCTCGTTCTCAACCTTTTTAAGATGAGTAATCTCCACAAAGGTTATCATTATTCCTTCCACAGCGTTGTATTCGGTTCGGTATGGGCGTACACGAGCCTGCCAAACCTTGTTGTCACTGCCAATTATCTCCTTATCAATGCTACGTAAGGTTTCCACTACCGAGTCAATATCATCGGCCATGTCGGGGTAGTTTGCCATAACGGCAATGTGGGAGATGGGGCGGCCAATGTCGGAGTCGAGAATGTTTGTAATTTTTGATACAACAGGAGTTATTTTGCGTATGCAAAGGTTCCTGTCGAGATAAAGAGCACCTACCTCCGTATTTTTAAGCAGGTTGTTAAGGTCGTTGGTTAGGCGGGTTAACTCTTCAATTTTATTCTGGTACTCAGA
>JAWLEY010000234.1:0-4252 GCA_041685855.1 Perlabentimonas sp.
CTCGCTAAATATTCAAACAGGATATAAAGACAAAGCTTTTGGTGCGCAAAGTTTCTACACACCTAAATTCCCTGAGCAATTCGAAAAAACAGGGACGCTATTCTCATCGGCTAGTTTTACAAAAAATATTAAGGGGCTTTCTTTATCTCCATCGGTTTACGTACGGAACCATACCGACCGTTTTGAACTTTTCAGGTACGATTCTCCCAATTGGTACAATGGACATAATTACCATAAAACCTGGGTTTGGGGCGGAAAACTTCAACTATCGTCAATTAATAGGTTAGGCAGAACCAGAGTTGGGACAGAGATAAGAAACGAAAGCATTTACAGTAACGTGCTTGGAAATCCATTATCATCACCTAAACATATTAGGGGATTTACTGATACTTCCTATACACACGGGGCATCAAGAAGAACCTTTAGCATTTATGGCGACCATACCTTCTATTTAAATCGGCTAATTATATCAACAGGAGGTTTAATTGCAAATAACAATCAATTTGGAACTAACTGGAATATTGGGATTGATGCAAGTTTTCGTCTTTTAAAGCGAACAAATATTGTAGCCTCATTTAACAATGCCATTCGGTACCCAACATTCACCGATTTGTATTACAGCGGACCAACCAACCAAGGAAACCCTAACCTTACTCCCGAAAAGGCAGAAAATTACGAAATTGGCATAAAGCATAAAGGAACGAGACTTCGTGCAAATGTTTCGCTTTTTCACCGTAAAGGTACGGATGTTATTGATTGGGTAAAGAATCCTGGCGATGAGCAATGGGTAACCATGAATCACACTATGCTTTATACCACGGGCATAGAATGCTTTACGCAGCTATACACCAAGGGCATTATACCAATTATTAATCATATTTCAGCTGGGTATCATTATATGCAGTCAGACAAAAGCAGCGACAACCTTTTATCGTACTATGCTCTTGACTATCTAAAACATAAAGCAACGGCAGGCCTAAACCATTCCGTCTGGAAAAAAATGTCTGTTTCATGGTCTGTTACCTACCAAAGCAGAGCAGGAACATATACCAGCTACCCTTCCCAAATAGAAAGAAGTTATGCCCCCTTTATGCTTATAAATATGCGGGCGAAATGGAACAACAATAAAATTAACGCCTATGTTGATGTACATAATCTGGCCAACAAAGCTTACATTGATATTGGCAATATACCACAACCACAAAGGTGGATTTCTTTAGGGGTTAGCTTTTTGATGCAGTAAATATAGAAAATGTTGGAGTTAAAGGCATTTTCAATAATATTACTTAGGCATAAAACCCTCTGAATATGAGCCATTACTCTAACGAAAGACTTGAACAAGCAAAATAACACTATTATTGTCACAAAATTTTGTTATTTTAAAAACAGAAACCCTATTTTTGTAAATTGAAAACTAATAACCATAAACAACTTAAGTTTTATGAAAAAAAGTAAATTACTTGTAATCTGCATGCTTTTAGTAAGCGCATTTATTGTAGCATCTTGTGGATCAACAGGCGAAAAAGCACAAGAAGAAAAAGCTGAAGTAGAATGTAACCACGAGAAAGCTGATTCTACAGATTGCCCAGAGGCAAAAACTGAAGACCACGACTGCGCAACAGCAAAAACAGATGAGCATGAGCACGGTGAGGATTGCGATCATGACCATGATGAGAAAAAAGATGAGAAAAAGGATGATCATGAGCACGGAGAAGACTGTGATCATTAGAAAATCAGTTTAAAAACAAAAATGCCGCAATATGCGGCATTTTTTATATCTGTTCGTGGCGTTTTTTTAGAAGAGAATACTTTTAAAGTATGGAATAATTCCTGTAACAATCTGTCCAGCATCATAGTTGAACTCAGATCCCCTAAGGCTATGTGGAATACAATAAACAACTAGCGTAATAATAGCTGCCAGCACTGTTAACCATCGGAAATCTTTTTTCCAATTGGCAATCACTGCAACGCCCCAAATAACAAACATAATCAACGTTTTATTATCAGTTAAATCCGATCCAAAAGGGAACCCTGTCCAGTAATGGTTAAACGCATACTTTTGAACTATAGGACCAAAAACTAGCCCTCCTATCAGAATTAACAGCAAAGTTACTACCCCCCATACTTTAAAGCCTTTATTGTTAAAAATTGCCATAACCCCTGCAAGGTTACTAAAGATCATGGCTACAAAAAGAAGTAAAATATGAGGTAATAATGCCCAAGCAGGAACTGCTCCTTTGTACCTTATAATCACTGGCTGCTCAGGAAGAATAATTTCTTCCCCACTTGACAGATTTGATATTTCTATGTAGTACTCCAACTTTGCTGCTTTCTGCTCAACACTAGGTAATGATGCCACAAAATTTTCGTCCTCAGGAATAAAGGGTACTGTTGACCAGGATTTGCTTGTTGGGTAAGGCCTGTAGTATAATGTTGGTGTCCAGTCCCAAGGAATTGTAGGAATAGCAATATCCACTTCAACTCCAACCTCGGAACTTCGTGGAAGTTTTACCGTTTCAACAATTGAGTCGAGTTCAACCTTAACATTTTTCGGATAGCTTGGGCCTGTTACCCTTTGAAATACAATGGATGCTAGTGTTATAATAATAGCTGCAATCCAAAACCATACTATTCTTTTCATTGTAAACATTTATTTTTTGGTGGATAGAAGGTTACAAAATACTACTACTTGCTTATAACTGAACAAGCACCACTTTTGTTACATCATTACGAGAAATTTCAACTGAAACGGTATTTCCTGGCTCTAATTCTTGAAGCCTGTACATATAGTCGTGAATATTCTTGATGGTTTTCCCGTTTATGGCAGTAATAATATCGCCCTTTTCAATACCGGCCAACGCTGCTGGTTGATCAGCATTTACAGCAAGCACCTCCAATCCATTATTTTTAGCTCCGCTAACATCGGGCATAATCCCAAAACGAACCTTCAGCTCTTCGCCATGACGAGAAGATGGGGCAGCTGGACCAGCCTCCTGAAAAGTTAGTTTTTGAGGCATATTTGCAAATTGACTAACTATATCGTAAATAAACATTGAGGCTTTTGCCTCACCATCAAGATTAATCTTTGTAATAACGTCGTTGGGGGTATGATAATCGGTATGGGGGCCTGTAGAAAAGAAGAGTACAGGTAAGTTCTTGCCATAAAAACTAGCATGGTCAGATGGGCCATAGCCTTGTGGTGCAAGGGCCAGATTAAACCCATATTCCTCATTAACTTGCTTTATGGTACTCTCGGCCTCAAGCGAAGTTTTGTATCCACCTACCTGTAGATTCTGCTCATTATCTAAACGTCCCAGCATGTCAATGTTTATCATTGCTGATATTGAATCGATTGGGAATAGGGCGTTATTAACAAAATACTTTGAACCGAGCAAGCCCATTTCCTCCGCTCCAAAGGCAACAACAACAATACTTCTATCAGGTTGATTTGCGGAAAATTTCTGTCCAATTTCAAGAATGGCAGCCACACCAGAAGCATTATCATCGGCCCCGTTATGCACTGCTAGAGTATCGGGCATACGGCTCGATGTACCCTCGCCACCCATTCCAATATGATCGTAATGAGCACCAATAACAATATACTGATTTTTTAGCGTAGGGTGCTTCCCCTCAATCATACCAACAATGTTCTGTGTATTTCGCTTCTTTTTAACAATATCGGTTCTTGCGCATACATTTGCACCTGCTATAAAGGAGTATGACTTCTGGTTTTTAATAATCTCATTCTCAATTTCGGAAATACTTTTATTTGAAGTAGAGATAATTCTATTACCTAACTTCCTGGTAACATGTACCACGGGTATTCCTACATCAAAAGTTTTTTGGTTTAATTTAACCAACTCATCATTCTTATCGTACGCACTCCCCGATACAAAAATTACACCTGCAGCCCCTTGGTCCTTTGCCAGCATAGCCTTGTATCTATCGGAGGCATACTTTTCAAAAGGGCTATCCTCTTTCTCTTTATCGGGGCGTCCCCTCAAAATTAGTGCCCATTTCCCATTCACATCAACCGTTGTGTAGTCGTTCCATATTAAGCTATCGGTTGAAATATCAAAGCCATAACCTACAAAAATTACTGTTGCTGACAACGTATCGTTCGATGAGAAGGCCAATACATTATAATCTTTCTCAATATTAACATTCTTCTTATTAACAGACAGGGAATTGTTCTCTCCGAGTTCCTGATGGTCGATATACTCAAAAAACTGATAACCATTCTTTCCAATTA
>JAWLEY010000028.1:0-18667 GCA_041685855.1 Perlabentimonas sp.
CTTGTTGGAGCCGATGGTCAATCATTCACACCCGAAAACGCTACAGAGGTTTATCTTTGCGCTTGTGGCCGTTCAAAAAACAAACCATTTTGTGATGGCTCCCATAACGGCAATAGTTAAACTGTACAGAAACCTGCCATTTAAAAAATGTATTACAAAAAGCAAAGGCCATTAAAACCTCTAATTCGATATTTGATGGTTGTTGGGGGTCTAATATGTGTTGCTTTGGGAGTTATAGGCATCGTGCTTCCACTACTACCCACAACCCCATTCCTCTTACTCGCTGCGTATTTCTTTTTAAGAAGTTCACAACGGCTTTACCGCTGGCTTTTAACCCACAGGGTGTTCGGGTCATATATTCGTAATTACATCCACCACCGCTCAATAAGTAAAGGTGTAAAAGTAACCACGCTGATAATCCTTTGGGGGACCATATCTGTAAGTGCATATTTTATGAGGGAAGTAATTTGGGCTCAAATCCTGCTTCTAGTTGTTGCCATTGGAGTATCTATTCACGTCCTGAGCTTAAGAACTATGCCTTCAAACAATGAATCTTAAAACATTCTTAACAAGACTACCCTATAAAGTTAGTGCGGCACAAACAAAGTTTGTACCGCACAACTTAACTTAACCACCGGTAATCAATAAGCTTATAGCTCATTCATACACCTCAAATATATGCTAAATAGCTAAGCCCAACAAGACAGTTTTGATAAGCATGCTATTAATCCTGACCAATAAGCAATATTACACTACGAAACTTTTTTAATCCCGATTGGTTGTTTGGAGCGAAGCGAACTATTGGCTAAACTAGGTTTACCAACCCTACCCATAGCTAAGAATATTTTTACAAAAGAAATAATATCAATTCAAAGTTAGATTGTATAACTTTAGAGTTTATTAGAAATGGACATACTCCATTTTTAATTAGCATAACGAGGCAACAATGCATAAACTTCATGCCGCTAAACAGCAAAAGAATTGTTTTCAATTATAATTCATGGGGTTATCTTTGCAGGCTAATTTTTTTTCGGGAAACCAACACAAAATTTATTTGTCATGAGCAACAAACTTAATGTAAACGTTCACTCCGAAATTGGAGAGTTGGAGGGTGTAATAATACACACCCCAGGAGCCGAGGTGGAAAACATGACCCCCATGGACGCCCACCGTGCCCTTTACAGTGATATTCTTAACCTTGAGGTAGCACGTAAAGAGTATAGCCAGCTAAGCGGGGTTCTCTCTAAAGTAACCCGAACTTACGAGGTTAGCGAACTACTCTACGAAGTAGTTAGGAAACCTGCAGCTCGCGACGAACTTATAGAAACCATTTGCAAACATGAGGGAGTAATGCATTTGCGAGAAGAACTTGCCAATACCCCTTCGAAACAGCTTGCAAGCATACTCATTGAAGGCTTACCATTAACTCGCAATACATTAACCAGCTTTTTAAGTAACGAGAGGTACGCCCTACCACCATTATACAATTTTTACTTCACACGCGATGCTTCAATATCAATATTTGATGAGGTGCTAATTGGTAAAATGGCCAGCAAGGTACGCGATAGGGAGACCATAATAATGGAGGCGATTTTTAATCACTCCGACTCTTTTACAACAAACACCATTAACCCTCTTACATTTAATTGTAACGGCAATATATCAATAGAAGGAGGGGATGTACTTATTGCTCGTGACGATATCTTACTTATTGGAAACAGCTCACGTACAACAACACAGGGTATAGATTTCATAGTTAACAGACTATGCTCAAAAAATGACAATAAGAAGAGGCATATAATAGTTCAGGAACTACCATATAAGCCCGAATCGTTCATACACCTTGATATGGTATTCACCCTGCTTGATGTTGATTCTTGCATGATTTTCGAGCCACTAATACTAAGACCAAATAAGTACCAAACTGTTAAAATAACAATTGAGAATGGCAAGGTTAAGGAGATAAAGAACGTTGAGAACATTTTAACTGCCTTAAGAAATCTTGGTATGAACTTAACTCCAATACAATGTGGGGGTAGCAATGATAGCTGGCCGCAAGAACGTGAGCAGTGGCACAGTGGCGCTAACTTTTTTGCTGTTGGGCCTGGCAAGGTTCTTGGGTACGCCCGAAACACATACACCATGGATGCAATGAACCATCATGGATATGAGATTATTAGAGCAAAGGAAGTGGTAAATGGCAAGGTAGATTTAAGCAATTATAATAAGTATGTTATCACGTTAGATGGCAGCGAACTTCCACGCGGAGGAGGTGGTGCAAGGTGTATGACCATGCCTGTAAGGCGTAAACCAGTAAACTGGAAATAACAATGATAAAAAACAAAAAACCGAGCGTATTAATTGCACTCGGTTTTTTAATATATCATTAAGCCATCAATGGCAACATAGCCTTTTCTAACTTTTCACAACCTTACTAACTAGGTCAGCGGCCTCTTGAAGCGAGATTGCAGAATAAACCTTAAGCCCGCTATTATCAATTAACTCTTTAGCCTCCTCTGCATTTGTGCCTTGCAACCTAACAATTACTGGAACAGATATATTTCCTATCTCTTTGTAAGCATCAACAACTCCCTGTGCAACCCTATCGCACCTTACTATTCCACCAAATATATTAATTAGAATTGCCTTGACTGCCGGATCCTTAAGAATTATCCTAAATCCAGCGGCAACGGTTTTTGCATTTGCTCCACCACCTACATCAAGGAAGTTAGCGGGATCACCACCCGAAAGTTTAATAATATCCATTGTGGCCATTGCTAATCCAGCTCCATTAACCATGCAGCCAACATTGCCATCGAGTTTAATAAAGTTTAGATTAGACTCTGAAGCTTCTACCTCGGTAGGGTCCTCCTCACTCAAATCTCTTAGTTCAACTAAATCGGGGTGTCTATATAGAGCATTATCGTCAAGATTAACCTTTGCATCTGCTGCAAAAATCAAATCATCGGAAGTTTTAAAAACTGGATTTATCTCAAACAACGTAGCATCATACTCAATATAAGCATTATAAAGCGCCACCACAAACTTTACCATCTGCGAGAAAGCTTTCCCAGTTAACCCAAGGTTAAAAGCTATTCTACGCGCCTGATAAGGCTGAATTCCCATAGGATGGATTTCCTCCTTAAAGATTAGATGCGGGGTATTAGCAGCAACGGCCTCAATATCCATACCTCCCTCGGTTGAATAAAGAACCATATTGCGTCCGGTAGCCCTATTAAGCAAAATGCTCATGTAAAACTCCTTCACTGGCGATGGTCCTGGGTAGTATATTCCTTGTTCAATTAGAATCTTCCTAACCAACTTGCCTTCAGGCCCAGTTTGATGAGTCACAAGGTTCATGCCCAAAATTGATGAAGCGTAGGTCTCTACCTCATCAATATTTTTGGCAATTTTAACCCCTCCACCTTTACCTCTTCCTCCTGCGTGTATTTGGGCTTTAACAGCAATTGCATTCGTGCCGGTTAAGTTCATAATGTCTTTGGCAGCTGAAATGGCTTCCTCTTTTGAAAGGGCAACATTTCCTGCTGGCACAGCAACGCCAGCTCTACTTAATAATTCTTTAGCCTGATATTCATGGATATTCATTGGAAAAAAGTTTAATTTGCAGTGCAACTAAGATACAAAAATACAGAAACTTTAGTTTGTAATAGTAACAAGAAATTTAAAAAATGACAAAACACAGAAAACTCACAATGGATGAGTTAAACCGAATTAGTGCTGATGATCACAAGAAAACTCCCAAGAATCCTATTGTCATTGTACTTGACAATGTAAGGAGTTTAAATAACATTGGATCCGTATTTAGAAGTTGTGATGCTCTTGGTGCCGAAGGCATAATGCTTTGTGGTATTTCTGCCACTCCCCCGCACCCTGATATATATAAAACAGCATTAGGCGCCGAGGAGTCTGTTTTCTGGAAATATTATAAAACAACCGAAGAAGCTATAGCTGAACTGAAAAATAATGGATACATTGTTTTTGCCATTGAGCAAACTACTAACAGCACAAGTCTTATTGATTTTACGCCTACAAAAACAAACAAGTATGCATTTATATTTGGCAATGAAATTAAGGGCGTTTCTCAGGAGGCTATTAATAGCTGCCATGGTGCCATTGAAATTCCTCAATTTGGTTCAAAACATTCCTTTAACGTATCCGTAACTGCTGCAATTGTAATGTGGGATACACTTCAAAAAATAATTATATAAAAAAAGGGAGCACCTTATTGGCACTCCCCTTTATAATTATTTTATTCTCTATACTACTCAACAATTGCCATGAAGGCGTCATTTTGGAAGTAGTTACGGAATTCTAGATCTTTCTTAGCGCGCTCTTTTAGAGAAGCGTCTTCGCCAATAGCAGTACGTAGGTTATTAAGAACCATGTTCTCGTCACCAATGCGTGCTCCAACTATTGCTTGACCATAATACGCCTTAGGCTCTTCAACCTTTTCGAAGGTATTCTTAGCTGCATCGTTCTTATCTGTAAGAAGCATTGCAAGGCCTTGGTTGAATGAATCAGTTCCACCTAAGTACTCAACTGCTGCTGGATACTTATTATTAATGATAGAAATAATACCCAGGTTGTACTTAACCTCAGGACCTGCATTTGCAGCACCTACGAATAGATTTTCTGCCTCTTCAACATTTCCTTCAATTAGCTCAACGCATCCCATGTTGTTTTTCACTTTTGCATTGTTAGCGTCAATAGCAGTTGCTGCTTCTAGGGCTGCTTTAGCTGCATCTACATTATCTTTCTTAAGATTAGCATATGCTAAGTTGTTGTGTGCACGAACATCGTTAAATTTCTCAGCGGCTTTAGTATAGATATTAAGTTTAGCATCCATATCTTCTACTAGATTGCCAGCATAAAGCATTTCTTCAACGTTAAGTTCATCTAAGTTGTCATTCTCAACCATTTCATTAAATTCCTCGTCAGAATAACCAATTCTATCAACATTTGCAGTCATCTTAGAACGACGGAGTTCAGGTAAGATTTTCTCTGCAAGTACTAGATAAACTTTGCTTAAGTTTTTAATTTCTTTCTCACGCACTTCAGGATCAGAGTACATTGAAAGAACACGTAGAATCAGTTCCTTGTCTTGAATGTCAGACGCTTGAACTTTCTCCTTAAAGCCTTCCCAGTCCTCTGTAGTTGTTTCAACTGAAACAAATTCTTCGGTATCTGCTTCAACATCTGATTCTTTGAAGATATCAGCTAACCATTTCTGTGTGTTCTCACCACGCTCGTTAGATAGTTTCTCGTTAAGGTCTATTGGACCATCTGGAGAAGCATACGCAGAAACATTAATACCTTTAAGTTCAAGCCTTGACTCCTCATCGGAAGTTTTAGCGATAAACTCTTGTAATGCATTGATATCATCCTTAGTTAGTTCCGATTTACGAATATTTGAACGCTGAATAACAAAGTTGATTTGCGCCTCTTCGTCTTCAGAAACTATACGCTGGAATTTATGTGTACATTCACTTGGCTTAGGATCTAACTCTACCATCTGTGATGTAGCAATTACACCAACGCCAATTTTCTCTGGCTCGTCAAAAGGAATTCTGTCACCCTTATGAATAATTACAAAGCGTAACTCAAGCTCTGAGTCCATCATCTCGTCTGTATATTCGAACTCAAACTCGTGGCTTGCGCTTCCACCAGCATCCTTTTTAATTACCTGATGATTATCTTCTACATCCTCACCTTGTAACATCTTTGCAGGAAGAGGAAGTTCTCCGCCTTCGTAAACCAATACCGGAGTAATCTCTAGTATTGCTTTTTTATTGAAATACTTTGATGGGAAAGTAGCTTCAATTTTACCTTTAACCACACCACCATGCACCTCAAGCGGATTGGGATCAAGGGTGATTTTTGTGTCTTCAGTAAGCTCCTTCATTTTACTTACTCCACAGCTACTTAAAACGATGGCCGCAACACTTAATAGGGCCAGTAGATTGAGTTTGATTCTTTTCATAGTCTATAAAAGTTTAATTTGGTTTTTCTGTCTTTTTGGTTAACACTTCACAAATTTAATACACTTTTTAGTAAATAGAAAATGTTTCTCCGTAAAAATACTATTTAATGTTAAAAAGAGACCCTTTTAATCCCCGAATGTGTGTTTTTGTCAAAAATCACATCCTTTACTCTTTGATAATCTGCTTGACTTTCTACAAAATCAATATTTGCTGCATCAATTATTAAAAATGAATACTCCGGATGCTGTTTGAAAAACTCGAAATAACCATTCTGAATTTTCTCAAGGTAATCTGATGTAATAGAATTTTCATAGTCTCTTCCCCTTTTTTTAATATTATTAATTAAACCAGGCACTGGCACGTGAAGATAAACATATAAGCTTGGTTTTGGAATAGAGCTATAAATTATCTCGAATATTTGGCGATACAGGTTATATTCATCTTTAGCCAGTGTATTTTGGGCAAAGATGATTGATTTCATAAAAAAATAGTCGGCTATAACCATGGGTTGAAAAAGGGACATGGCTCTCAGTTCAGCATTTAGCTGCTTATAACGTTCTGCAAGGAATGATAGTTCAAGAGGGAAACTGTATCGCTGTGGGTCATTATAGAATTTTGGTAAGAAAGGGTTATCCGCAAACTGCTCTAGCACCAACCTCGCGTTGTATTCACTGGCAAGCATTTTTGCTAGGGTTGTTTTACCTGCGCCAATATTTCCCTCTATAACAATATATTGCATAATTAATAAATAAACTAAAAAAAAGGAGCTGGGTAATCCGCAACTCCTTTAATGTTTAACTCATAAAGAACACCCTAATACGAGATATCTTCTGACATGTTATAGAATATGAATGAGTATATATCTGCTGTTTCCTCAATAACTAACGACATGGGTTTACCTGCACCATGGCCAGCTCTGGTTTGTATCCTTATTAATTTTGGATTTGCTCCTTTACGCTGCTTATCCTGCAACGCAGCAATATACTTGTATGAGTGCGCAGGAACAACCCTGTCATCCCTATCGGCTGTTGTTGCCAATATGGCTGGATAGCGACCGCTGCTACTAATATTATGTAAAGGAGAGTAGTTGTAAAGGTTTAAGAATTGTATTGAGTCTTGGCTCGAACCATAATCGTTAACCCAAGCCCAACCAATGGTAAACTTATGGAACCTGAGCATATCCATTACTCCAACCTGAGGTATGGCTACCTTAAACAAATCGGGGCGCTGATTAACAACTGCACCAACTAGTAGCCCGCCGTTTGAACCACCTTGAATGGCCAACTTGCTATTTGATGTGTACCCTTCGGATATTAAATACTCTGCCCCTGCAATAAAATCATCAAAAACATTCTGTTTATTTAACTTTGTACCAGAGCGATACCAGTTTTCACCGTACTCTCCACCTCCACGAATGTTAGCAAGCGCAAAAACTCCTCCGTTCTCGAGCCAAACCAACCTAGATGTTCTGAATGATGGCATAACTGTTGCATTAAACCCGCCATAACCGTAAAGCAAGGTTGGATTAGTACCATCCAGCTCAATTCCTTTTTTATGAACTATGAACATGGGAACCTCGGTTCCGTCCTTGCTCTTATAGAATACCTGTTTTGTTTCGTATGGTTCAAAATCGAAGTCGATATCGGGCTCAAAGAAAACTTCCGATTTGTATGATTCAGTATCAAAGGTGTATGAAACTGAAGGAACAGTGAAAGAATTAAAGGTATAGAAAGCTAAATCGTTGTTTAACGAAGCGCTAATACTTGAAACTGTTCCTATGGTTGGTAATTCTAGCTGATGTAGCTTTTCTCCCTGAATACTATATACCTCAACATTGCTTTTCACATCCTCGATGTAGGTAGCCATGATTTTTCCACCTGCCAAAACACAACTCTCCAGCACATCCTTCCTTTCGGGCAAAACATCTCTCCAATTACCAACATCAAGGCTGTTGATATTGATTCTAACGAGTTTATATTTTGGTGAACGGTAGTTTGTATGCACGTAAAGATACCCATCGATATGGTCGAGCACCTTATAATTATACTCAAAGCTGGTTGTTAACTTAATAAAATCGTGATCGTTACCTAAATTCCTAATATAAACCGAGTTGCCGTGTGTTGACTCTGACTCGTAAACAATTAAAAATTTCTCATCGGAAGTTACCTGAGCAGTGTAGTTTCTTAAAGGATATTCGTTACTATGAAAGATCAGCTTATCGTCACTCTGTGATGTTCCCAACTGATGGTAGTAAACCTTGTGAAACTCATTGATGTTGCTTAGTTCGCCTCCTTCTTCTTCAGGCACATCATACCTACTATAAAAGAACCCGTTTTTGTACCATTGTATGCTTGAAAACTTCACCCATTTAACTTCATCATCAAGGTCTTTTCCTGTAGCAATCTCTCGTACCTTTATCTTTCTCCAATCTGAACCACCATCTGCAACTTCATAAGCAATGTACTTGGCATCTTTTGATATGCCAATACCGGCCAACGCAACGGTTCCATCGTCCGAAAAATTATTTGGATTAATAAGAATTCTTGGCTCATCATCAAAAGAATCCTGAACGTAAAGCACCGATTGATTTTGAAGCCCTTCCCTCTTGTAAAAGAAAATCTTGTCTGACTTCATGAATGGGGAAGAAATATTGGTGTAATCCCATAATTTACTAAGACGTTTTCTGATATCCTCACGGTAAGGAATTCTGCTTAGGTATTCGAAGGTCACCTCATTCTGTGCCTCTACCCAATTGGCCACCTCTTCGGAGTTGTTATCTTCCAGCCAGCGGTATGGGTCTGTTACCTCATTGCCAAAATAATTATCGACCACAGGTTTCTTTTTTGTTTCCGGATAATCAACCTTACTCCTGTCACAAGAAACAGATAGCAAAATTACACCTGCTAAAGAAAAAAGTATGAGATTTTTCATGGGATTAGAACTTTACTCTCAAATTTATTATTAGGTAATTGGTCTTATGTTAGTTACAAATATAGGCAAATGTTTAAACAATAAACCACGTAAATGTAGTGTTTTTTTTTAGAAAAATCACAATAAGTGGCTGTTCTGGCATAAAAAAAGAGCAAGATTTTGAACACTTGCTCTCTGATTATTTGCCTTAAAACCTGTTTTCTATTTTTTATTGTCTGGCTTGGGTAGAAGCACTTTACGAGATAGTTTAAGTTTTCCTGTCTTCTTATCAACCTCGATAAGTTTAACCTCAACCATATCGCCTTCTTTGAACACGTCCTCAACCTTTTCAACACGCTTCCAGTCAATCTCTGAGATATGCAGCAAACCATCCTTACCGGGAACTATCTCAATAAAAGCGCCAAATGGCATAATTGATTTTACTTTACCCGTATAGATTTCGCCTTCCTCTGGTGATACTGCAATGCCTTTAATCCATTTCACTGCATCGTTTCTACCTTCAACATTATCGGCAAATACAGTTACTATACCATTGTTGTTAGCCTCTTCAATATTGATAGTGGCACCAGTAGTGCGCTGAATCTCCTGAATGATTTTACCACCAGGACCAATTACAGCTCCAATAAGATCACGAGGGATGGTGAATCTCTCAATCCTAGGTGCATGTGGTTTTAGATCTTGGTTTGGTTCGGCAATGGTTTCTGTCATTTTCCCAAGGATATGCAGTCTGCCCTCACGTGCCTGATCCAAAGCTTCTGAAAGCACCTCGTATGGTAATCCATCAACTTTAATATCCATTTGAGTAGCAGTTATACCATCCCTTGTCCCAGTTACCTTAAAGTCCATGTCACCAAGGTGATCCTCATCTCCAAGAATATCGGAGAGGATTGCATATTTGGCACCTTTGGGTTCGGTAATTAGCCCCATGGCTATTCCTGATACCGGCTTTTTAATTTTAATACCAGCATCCATGAGAGCTAGCGTACCTGCACAGACAGTTGCCATAGATGATGAACCGTTTGACTCAAGAATATCACTTACAACCCTAACAGTGTATGGGTTGTCGTCGCCAACGGGTATCATGTTTTTTAATGCTCTGTGGGCAAGGTTTCCGTGACCAATCTCTCTACGGCTAACACCTCTGTATGGCCTAGCGTCGCCAGTAGAAAATGGGGGGAAATTGTAATGAAGCACAAAACGTTCTGTTCCTTGCTGAAGAACCTCGTCAATTATTTTCTCGTCGAGTTTAGTTCCAAGCGTAATAGTGGTAAGCGACTGGGTCTCTCCACGTGTGAACAGTGCAGAACCGTGTGCTGAAGGTAAGAAATCTACCTCACATTCGATTGGACGAATCTGATTGGTTTTACGACCATCGAGCCTAACGGCGTCATTAAGCACCATGTCTCTCATGGCCTTCTTCTCAACGTCGTGATAGTAACGACCAACTAAACTGGCCTTTTCTTCCTGATCTTCTTCAGAGAGTGTGGACAAGAACTCTTCCTTAATGGCGCTAAAAGCTTCGCTTCGCTCGTGTTTAGGTAACATCGATTTTGCCACTTCATAAACCTTATCGTAGCAATCCTTTTCTATCTGTTTGCGAAGTTCCTCGTCGTTGTTTTCGTGGCAATACTCGCGTTTCTCAATACCAAGTTCCTTGGCCAGCTCCATCTGTACCTGACAATGCTTCTTAATTGCCTCGTGTGCAACCTTGATACCCTCAAGCATCTCGGCTTCTGACACTTCATTCATTTCGCCTTCGACCATTAGAATATTATCGTAGGTGGCACCTACAAGCATATCTATATCAGCATTTTCAATTTGGCTGAATGTTGGATTCACAATGAACTCTCCATTTAAACGGATAACCCTAACCTCGGATATTGGACCGTTAAAAGGTACATCAGAGATTGATAAGGCTGCAGAAGCTGCTAAACCAGCAAGTGCATCGGGTGGAATATCTTTTTCCGCTGAAATGAGATTGATGGTTACGAAGGTATCAGCATGATAATCCTCCGGAAATAGTGGACGTAAAGCCCTATCTACCAAACGTGCAATAAGCACTTCGTAATCAGATGGACGAGCCTCCCTTTTAAGGAAACCTCCAGGGAAACGCCCTCCCGCTGCAAATTTCTCTTTGTAATCTACGCTAAGAGGCATAAAATCTACATTCTCCTTAGCTTCCTTTGCGCTTACCACAGTGGCAAGCATCATGGTTTTACCCATACTTATTACAACCGACCCGTCGGCCTGTCTGGCCAATTTTCCTGTTTCGATGTTGATCATCCGACCATCACCAAGATCGATCGATTTTTTCACTACTTTAAACATACTATATCCTATGTATTGATAAATAAATTAAGTCTGTTTTTTAAAAACAGAAAATCAGAGGAGAAGCGCAATCCCTCTGATTCTCTCAATTAAATTGTAAAAGGTAAATTTAAAAAAAGGCAATCATAACAATTGCCTTTTGAATTTTTACTTTCTTAACTTAAGAGCTTTAATGATTGCGCGATACCTTTCAATGTCGCGATCTTTAAGATAATCTAATAATCTCCTACGCTTACCCACCAGCTTTAACAATGAACGCTGAGTTGAATAATCTTTACGATTCTTTTTCAGATGTTCGGTTAAATGGCTGATACGGTAGGAAAATACTGCGATTTGGCCCTCTGCTGAACCAGTATCGGTATTAGACTTCCCGTAAGTTTTAAAAATCTCCTGCTTCTTTTCTGCTGTTAAATAATTCATAGCTAATCAGTAAATTAGTGGGTAATTCAAAGGCAAAATTCAAGGTGCAAAGGTAAATATATTTTTTTAAACATCAGCATAATCCGATTTCTTTTTTCTGAATCATGTATAGAGGAGGGTGTTTTATTTAAGTTTTTTTAGTAGAGCATTCGCTCCTACCTGACAGTACAAGCATTTTTTATGATTACAATACTGCCCTTTAAGATGAACCAGGGCTTGCGTTGTAAATGCGCTTTGAGCCTTTACTCCAAGTTTTTCAAACCCATCTACAATGCTATTTTTTTCGGGTTTTACTGACTCCAGAATGGATAATGCACGGTCGCGGAGCTGTTGATTCCCTCTGTATGTGCCGTAAGCAAACATAAAAGGAATTATTGTGTTTATAAGGATGGTTGAAACCATTGAGCTGCCCAGCATCTTTCTCCTGTATGGAGATTCTTTACTAAAGGTATAGTGTTTATCCCAGTAGGTTGAGCAACCAACCCTTAAGGCAATAGATAGCTGTTTAAGATCTGTTGATTCCATACAACGTGAGAACAATCCGGATGACTTGTGGATTAGCTGGGCAAACTGAGCTATTCGAATGGTTGGAAAAGATGGGGGTCTTAAACGCATGAATTTCCAAAGGTGATAAGGTATGGGATTCAGCCCAAACTTTTCCTTTTGATAACGATACTCTTTTTGTAATGCCATTTTATATTCGTCAGCATCATCCTCTGCATTTGAGTCTTCTAACATGCCAGCCTGACCAAAAAGAATTGCCTCAACACTTAAAATATTATCTTTAACTTTTGCAAGCACTTTCATTGGCGTGGCTTTTGCCAACATTTCGAATGGTTGCGCGTTGATTTTCAGCCCAAAACTACGAGCCATTGATACGTAAAACGCTTCCTCCCAGCTGCCATTATAATCATTAACCAACCCCTGCACATGTTCTGTTTTTTGTTCTAACCGCTCAACAGCCAAACTTGACAGCCACATACTTAATGATAGTGGGTTATATTCTTTAATATGCTTGAAACATGGAATCCAACCTGTACTTTGCATTAAACCAGAGAACTCTCGCTCCAATTCTTCCGGAATTGAAACAACTATTGTTTTTACCTCCCTCCCACTACTTGTAATCGTCTGTTTATCATCATTCGCTACTAAATGTAGAATAACAGAATCGTAGGCGGGGTTATTATCATGACCATGCCTATACCAATCTGAGGCATTAATGTGCATCTCCACATTTCCAGCCCAAATCACATTATCAATTTTTACTTTTGCATTAAAGAAATCGGGGCCTGCATTCACATTATGTTCACCAGGGGAAATAACCTCGAACCCTTCAAGTTTATCTGCAAGAAAAGAGTTTATGAACTCATTTTTATGCTTCCAGATGAAATGCAACAATTCTTCTCTCACTGACATTATTGTTTTAAAAAAGACATACAAATGCTCAATCCTATTTAGAATGAACTTTTAGATTCGAAGATAATAAAAAAATTGAGTATAAATTATGTTCAAGCATACGGGGTTTGCATAAAAATAGTATATTTGAAGTAACTACAACCTTAAACCTTATACTATGATTAGCCCTTTACTCTTTTTTCTTAATACTAATCTACTACTAACACCCAGATTAGCGATTAGCATAGCACCATTACCAGCAGAAATTGGGATAAGCTATTTTGTAGCTTTCGTTATTCTTGCAATTTTAGGCTTCTTTAGGTCGGCCACAACGAACCATAAGCCCAGTTTTATACTTAATCAGAAAAAGATTCAGGACGACTGGCAAGCACGTAGCTCGTTTACCACCATTCTACTACCAATAATGGGGCTTTTCATATTTGCCTTCAATGCTATTGCTTGGTCTGTTTATGGGTTGATATCAGTAATTGAGTTTTTTGCATTCCTGTTTACCTCGTTGTGGTGGGTTGTAAGGTGGGTATGGTATAACTTCTTTCATCCCGTTGTGTTTTTTATTGTTAAGCTACTTTGGCATTACATAATAATCTGGAGTTGGAGATTTTTCAAATTAGCAATAACCCGAATACCCGAGGCATACTCTTTGAGTACTGCCAAGAATGGTTTCTTATCTGTACTTTCTATCTCATTTATTGTACTGCTACTTTTTTACTTGGGAAGCATTTTGGCTCAACCCTGGATTTATATTATAATAGTATTCGCATTCTTATTTGGCATTGTATTTTTCTCTATCTATACCCTTTACAACGACCCAAATCGTACATTTAACGAGTTCTGGACCGGCACTGTTATCTCAAAATTGGCCATTATAGTAACCACTAGCATCATTAGCATTTCAGTAATTATTGCTCTGCATCTTTTTGCAGGCACCTCAGTACAACTTCCAATACTAGGTATCTCTTTCCCAATAACACAAGTACTCACAATACTTTTTGTTATAACAATTATTATATCGATTTTTGCCAATACCATTATGCCTGCCTACATGTATGAAAGTAATGGCCTATTTGAAACAAAAGATTTTTTAATTAATACAGGCATAAGGCTTCCGAGGATAATTGGCGCTACACCCTTTGTGCTACTGGGTGGAGCAATAGCATCCATTGCAACTCTACTAATTGGGGCGTTGCTTTGGTGGTCGACCAACACAACTAAAGAGATTTTTTGTGAAAGGGCGCTGGATAGACTAAATACAGAATTAAATGAGGAGGAAACTGTATTGCGTAAAACAATCGACACAAAAATACTACCCAGACAGGCTCAAGAAATAACCAAAGATAATGCCAGACGAATAGCAATTCTGGAGTCAAGAATATTCTCCCTCAATCAATTTACCAACGATTGGTTTGCAATACTAAGAAATCTGCCTGGAGGAATAAGAGATACTGACTCCAACAGGAATAATCTTAAATTTATTGACCAGGACTATAAAAGGGATCACGAAAAAATAAGCAATGCCATTGAGGACGCAGAAACGAAGATTGCTGAGCTTACTGCCAACTTTGAGGCTAACCCCGACAACGCCAACCTCGAAAAGAGGATTGACAATGAAAAGGAGCGCTATAATAATTTAAAAACCAGGCTTAACAAGATTGAAGTTAATCATATTGTAGCTAAATCGTTAGAGAATGAAAGGATACGATCGACAAGAGCAACGAACGTAATGTGGGTACTAGGAACCCTATTTGCATTAATTGGTCATGCTCTTCTAATTGCAATAGTATTAACCCCATTCTGGGTATACAGGACTAAGGTTTACTTTGATCTTTATACGTATCATCACGAAGGGAAATCGTACTTAACAGAGCAGATTGAATTCTACAAAGAAAGGAACATTAACCAGCCATTACTGGGATTCTTTGTATTGCTAATTATTATAATTATTAGCGTTGCTGTTTTCTTAGGATGGTTAAATATGATGGCATAAAATAAAGGCGGGCGAAATTGAGGTAAATCACATTTTCGCCCGTCCTAAATAATATTTTAAACTTACAATTGCAGTTACCCCTGCTTCATTCTTATGTATATGTTTGTGAGTACCTTTTTAGTGTATAGAGGGAAATCGCCGTTCATCATCCATGCATAATAGCTAGGTTCTTTTGCAAAAACCTCCTCCACTGATTTACCTTTATACTTACCAAAGTTAAACACCTCAACCCCATTGTCATTATAAATAATTCGGCCGGCAAAATCGGCATTCTGATTGTGCGAGCTATACTCTGAAAGGAAATCAACGTCGTTCTGAAGATCATTGTAGCGATCGAGCTGAGCTTTAAGCACCTCAAAGGTTGCAAGGGTATCGGCCTCGGCAGTATGTGCCCCCTCTAACTCTTTATTACAATAGAACATATATGCCGCCTCAAGGGTTCGCTTCTCCATTTTGTGAAAAATGGTTTGTACATCGATAAATTTTCGTTTGCGGAAATCAAAATCTACCTCGGCCCTAAGGAACTCTTCGGCTAAAAGCGGGAAGTCGAAGCGATTCGAGTTAAAGCCAGCCAAATCACACCCTTCCATGAACTGAGCAAGAGGCTTGGCAATATCCTTAAAGGTTGGCTCGTTCTCCACATCTTTATCAGTTATTCCATGAATTGCAGAAGATTCGGGGGGAATAGGGATTGTTGGGTTAACTCTGCGCGAACTTACCTCCTGCTTACCATTGGGGAAAAGCTTTAGAGTTGCTATCTCAACTATCCTGTCTTTGGATATGTCGATCCCTGTGGTTTCGAGATCGATAAAAATCAGCGGGTTCTTTATGTTTAATTCCATGTTTAACTTTTTATTAAAAATAGCGAAGCTGCCCACTACAACTAGCTGACAGCTTCGCTAAGAATATTTAATTTATACACAAAAAGATTATGAGCTTACCATCATAGGCATTAACAGCATAAGCACATCCTCATCCTCGTTCTCCTTTGTGGCAGGGAAAAGAAGGCCTGCTCTTGAAGGGTCTGAGAGCGAAAGAATTACATCGCTGCTTGAAATATTTGAAAGAATTTCAATGAGAAAAACGGACTTAAAGCCAATGTCCATCTCATCGCCTTCGTACTGACACTTGAGCCTCTCGAAAGCGGAAATAGAGAAGTCCAAATCTTGAGCTGATACAACGAGCTGATTTCCGCTAAGCGAAAGCTTAACCAGATTGCTGGCCTGATTTGTAAATGGAGCCACTCGCCTTAGAGAATTGTAAAAATCAACCCTGTCAATGGTCATTTGGTTAGGATTATTGTCAGGCAACACAGAGTTGTAGTTAGGATAAGCGCCCTCAACCAAACGACAAACCATGGTGTAGTTCTCTAGTGTAAACTGAGCATTCTTGTCATCAAAATCAACAACAACATCGGAGGTCTCCTTAACAAGCACATTTTTAAGAAGGGCTGCTGGTTTTTTTGGTAAAATAAAAGAACTCTCCTGCTCAGATTTCACATCAAACCTCTTGTATCTAACCAACTTGTGGGCATCGGAAGCCACAAAGGTTAACGCCTCGTCGTTGAGTTCAAACAGAATACCATTCATAACAGGGCGCATTTCATCCTCGGCCGTTGCGAAGATTGTTTTTGTTATTCCGCTAAGCAAGGCATTTGCAGGAACATTCATTGAGACCTTTTTCTCTTCCTTCACCTCGGCTTTTGCAGGAAAATCCTCGGCAGGCTGACCTACAATATTAAACTCACCGGTATCGCTACTTGCTTTAATGGCAAGCGTATCGGCATCGATATCGAATGTAAGTGGCTGCTCTGGGAACTCCTTTAGCGTATCGACAAGAATACGGAATGGTATAGCCACCTGCCCCTCGTCAGTCACATTCTCAAGAGCAATTCTTGTTGTCAATGTGGTTTCAAGATCTGAAGCAGTTATCTCAAGGTTATTACCCTGTAGGTTAAAAAGAAAATTATCAAGAATTGGGAGGGTATTCTTTGTGCTTATTACCCTGCTAACCACTGAAAGGTGGCTCAGAAGTTCGGTACTAGAAACTACAAATTTCATCCGTATAGATTTTAATTTATTTTGCTATTGTTACAACTAGTTAATATCTTACAATAAACTACTAAAAAGAGATAAAACACCAAGTTAAACTGACACTACCAATACTCTTGGCTGCTGATTATCAGTTATTATTTCGCTGGTGAATTAATTACCAATATTACAATTTTTTGCATTAACTGGCAAGCCCTATTTAAAAATAGGTTTAAAATACGATAAATCCCTTAAAACAGAATGGGCATCGATATATTTTATGATGTAAATATTAGTATCGTTCGACTGAGTTACGTAGAGTCTGTCGGGATCGTGCTGTATGGTGCGCCCAAGTTCATCGACATACTCATCAACAGGAACAGGAAAAACTTTCAACTTATAACTTCGGTTTTTTGTCATGTTAAAGTTAAAAATCATATCAGGCTGTGATTCAAGCACCCTTTTCCTTTCCATTTGAGATAAGCCGGTGGCAATATCACTGTATGTTAAACTTGACATTTCGTTTAGAAAAGAACTCATTTTTTGCGAGTTGTAATTATTTGCAAAAACACCTTGCGATATAGCATAAAGCCTTGGTTTGGTTTCTTCAGAAAAATCGAGCCTAAAAGATTTTTCTGGTTCTTTAGGGAATTCAACCTCAAGGTATTGAATATCGCCAATGCTAGGAACAGCAAACTTGTTAGTTTGCCAATACGCAGGATTTAGCTTTAAGAGGGAGGTAATATCACCTTCGTATTTGGGGAGATTTAACTTAAAGGCGTTGCTGGCTTCACTCAGCATACCAACTGACCCAAGGTTCATGGTAGAAGTATAATGTATATAATAGTTCTTGAGGACTTTATCCTCAGAGCTAATGCTAACATTTACGCCATTGCTTTCAATTTGTGATATTAAACTATCTTTAACAGAAAGGGGAATTGGTGATGATGCTCTAATTCGGGAAACGACCCTAAGCAAAGCCTCTACAGCATCGTTGCTGGCATAAAAGCTATTATTTACAAGCCATCCTTCCTTACTACGTTCAACTAGAATTGAATTTTCACCCTGAATAAGTTTTATGCTGTAGATACTCTCAACTTTATCTACAGAAAAACCCTTCTCCTGATTATCCCTTAAATCATCAACCTTATTGCTGGCCAAGTAGTATCCTGCAACTAATAGAAGCACTAAAAACCACCAGTAACGGAATATTATCCTTTTAATCTTCATAAAAACTACTTTTTTGTGAATCGTTTCCTTCTAATAAAAAGCCAAATTCCTACAAAGAGAAGTAGTATTACTGAAGGGATAACAACGTTTATTACCTGCCATTTAACCCTGTCTTCAAGCACCTTATTACGATCTAATAATCGTAGTTTAAACTCTCGGGTACGTAAATTCATTAACCCTTTATCGTCGTTCAGGTAATTAATCATATTTATTAGCAGGTCCTTGTTTCCATAAGTTTGATTTGTATAACGGTCAAACCCGAGCGGGGTAATATAAGCTCCATCGCCCCTACGGCTAACCTCGTTGCGAATAATATCAGCATCTGA
>JAWLEY010000235.1:0-4194 GCA_041685855.1 Perlabentimonas sp.
CCCCATTAAATCAACATCCAAACTACGAGCAACCGCATTATTTATTGATATGGTTCGCCAGTTACTTCCGTCGTACTCAATTACGCCTGAGTTGTTGCCAAAGTACATTATATCACGTGAATCCTGAACAATTGCCCAGTTCTGAAAGTGCCCTAAATAATCTCGATGAGTAAAATTCTTATGGGGTAACTGGCCCAAATCCTTTGTAAAGGCAGCTCCATTTAAAAGTAATAATAAAGAAACAAAAGCTATGAGTCTTTGCATATCAAGCTTGTTCTATTATAAAACAATTGCAAACTTTTTTAGACTTCCACTAAAAGAATTTGTGTAACAAAAATCGTAATTAGTCAAGTCATTTTTTACAGACTACCATTTAATTAAACCACTCCATTATAAACATTTTTTTAACTATCTGAAAATCTAGATACTGTAAAAACTGCTTTTAAATAGAATATGAACCTGTAAAACTAGCTAATAATCTTGATTTTTAAATAATGAAATTTTACTACTTATGGTATACTGTGAACTTGATTAAAAGGTTATTGAAATCAAGTTCAAAAAAATCATTATTTATAATATCTGCTCAGAAGCATGGCTGCTAAATAATTGTGATAGGAATAATTAAACTGCAGGTATACTAGAAAAATTTATTGGTTACATTCTAATTTGGCTCACTATTCCCAAATCGGAATGTTGGTTAAAATCTATAAAAATATGCAGCTGCTTTCCTTTTCTCTCAATAGAGTACACTGAATCTTCACGCAATCTATTTGCAACCACATCACAATCCTCATCAGTACTAAATGAGGCAACTAACATAGTATGTTCGGTATCATCTTTAGAAAATGGAACTACCCACAGTTTATAATCTTCTATACTGGCGAAGGCTCCCTCCATTTTAACATAACTATTCTGTATTGCAAGTTGCCCATTTATTAGTTTAACCGATGATTTATCCACTACAATATTTTCATTAGTAAAAAAGGCTGGAAGGGAGAAGGATTTTCCTTGCATCTTGCTCACAATCTTCTTAGCAATTTCAACAGCTAACTCTGTGCTCCTTGTAGTTCCGTTATAAGCAATAACCGACAAGTATAAATTACCGTATGCAACCTGAACCTGGTAGGGAGTTATACAGTCCCATTTTGCAATTTCACCAGATAAATCACAGTCATTTCTTGATATGCTAAATATTCCAAAAGCGGACTCTGGGCTATCCATAACGTAAGCATCAATTTTGAATGGTTCTGTTTCCCAAACAATATCTTGTGCCATTAATTCAGTAAAACCATATTCAATATATAAATCGGCGCCACCGTTAATATAACCCCAAAGAGTACTTTCGTTATAGATATCACTTTTGCGCTCCTCCATACCAGCCAAATCGGCTCGTGATAATTTTAGGCTCTCTGCATTTTGCGCAAAGGTTATGTACGTAGATAAAAGGAACAAAGAACTTGCTAAAAATTTAATAATCATTATATTAAGTTAATTTTATAGTTTTCAAATCAATACTTTCAATACTATCTTCACCTAAACCATACTTGGATGCCAAACGCATAAATTTCTTACCTTTTTCGGTGTCTTCCTGTTGAACATTCTTCTCAATACGTTTTTTTATAACCATATCATACCCCACCCTGTCAACAGCAACGGGATCAGTTCCAAAGAGTATGGTATGATAAGGAAGTATAAATTGTGGATTTGCTCCTGGCCCACCCTGATAGCAGCCCAAAATTCCATCAGCAATATTAAGTACAACCTTATCGCGAACGGGCGGAAAAGCACAAACCTGTGCTGATGTTTCTGCCCATAGTTTGGAGTGCAGTCGTGAGGTGTTAGTTATTACTCCAAACCCAAGATTTTTTAAGCAAAGTGTAATAGATGCTCCGGCATTCTTAAGTATTGGAATATTAATAACCTTGTCAACTTCATCGGTTAGTATTTTTGTAAAGTAGGAGTACTTGCCTCCATTAACCATGTAAGGAAGAGTGTACTCATCGTACTCGCCCTCAACGTCAGCCCAGTAGTACCAATCCTTATTTATTCTTGATTCGCTATACAGTTTCCCATCGTCCCCATAAAAAGACCCATCACTATCTTTACACTCCGTTCCTACTATTCTAATTCCAGGATATTTCTCCTTAGTAAATCCTGCCTCGTGAAGTTGAAACTCTCGTCTGTCCCATATAGTAATATCGTTACGGGATATTCCAGCATCCTCAAGCTGTGAGATAATAGACTGAACCACTTCGTGCGAGGTGGATAAAAGCGTACCTCCAATTGGATTTACTTTTAAACCAATTCTTTCACCGGGCTTAACAAACTGTAGCCATGCCTCTTTTATACTATTAGCACCTGTTAATGATAACATTCCATTAAGCACCATTCTGTAAGCTGAGTCATAATTCACCTTACGATTTGTACAAGATTCCTCATCGTACACTTTTACAACTTTCCCAGGATACTTGCCTGGTAATGACCCATCTACTTTTGGATATGCTAAGGCCTCATCAATATTAGTTTTTGGTTTACCTGCAGGTTCTTCAACAGTATTGCCAATACTTAATTTTGAGGATACTGGGAGAAGCGCTGCACCAAGTCCGCTAAGGGTTAGGGTTTTGAAGAATGCTCTTCTTCCCAACCCTTTTTTATCATTATTTCCCATGTTATACTGTTAAAATGAGACAGTTAATCAAAAACTTTGATTATTCAAACTGAAAAAGGTTTATACGTTTTATATTTTTAACAAAATTATTATTCAGAAATAATAACGAAAAAGTATTAATAGCACTAAACATTCCCCAAGTTAGGATCGTTGGGATCATGAACTAACCCATCCATAATTCTTGCAGCCTTCTCCTCCTGACTTAACTTTTGGAACTCCTTACGCTTCTCTTCTGATATCTCGTTCATTTCAAACTCAATCTGCCTCTTTACCTCTGCAACTTCCGATTCTTTTCTGTTAGTTAGATAGTTGCGAGCAACATTAGGGAACAGTTCAAGGAGTAAGGTTTCTTCTTCCGTTGCAGCCAGTTTAATTCCACCAAGATCTTCAAGAATAACAGGATTCTCCTGAGGTTTATAATCATCAGTATTGAATGGGATTTCATCTTTATGGCCACAAATTTTCTCCCTAAACTCCGGGTCAATGGGTATTGGTGTTTTACCGTACTGCCCTTTAACCAAATTTTTAAATTGGGTTGATAGATTATCGTACATATCATTACCCTTGCTTAAGGATGTTACAGAGTTAACAGCCTGTGCACCTACAATTTGGCTGGTTGGGGTTACTAATGGTGGGCAACCAGCATCAATCCTAACCAGTGGCACCATTTCAAGTACTTTTGGTAAAAGCTGATCCATCTTCATTTGCCTTAACTGGGCAAGCATGTTTGTGTACATTCCGCCTGGAATCTCAGCCTCGCGAACCTTCTGGTCAGGAGCAATAAAGTTAAACCATGTTTCAATTTCATGCACCGTTTTAAGCAGCTCATCCTCATTATCCTCTCTGGCAAATGCAATGGCATCATCAAAAAGTTTATCAATTTTAGGTGGAAGGTCATCGGAGGTAATATCAAAATCGACTGGAAACTGCTTGTAGTTATCATACTCTGCCATCTCTCTTCGGATTTTGCCTATCTCATTATTTATTTTAAATGCAGCGTGGAGATTTACACCCGTATCAATTTTTAACTTATCGGCAAAAAGCTGAATAATTTCAAAAGGTGGTGCAGCTGGCCCGCCAGCCAAATTCATAAGCGATGTGTCAATAATATCAACCCCATTAATAATTGCCATTAGGGAAGATGCTATTCCAAAACCTGGTGTGCAATGTGTATGAAAATCAATGGGAAGTTTCACTTCCTTCTTAAGCCTACGTACAAGTTCGCCCGATAAAGAGGGAGTGATAAGGCCAGCCATATCTTTAATGGTAATAATATCGGCTCCCATCTTTTCCAGTTCTTTGGCTTTATCAATAAAGTAATCGATAGAAAATACGTCTGTTGGGAGTTTTTTACCTTTAAAAAAGGCTATGGCTTTCTGCTTAGTTGTAAATTTTGGGTTTACAGTATAACAAACGGCACAATCAGCTGCTCCTCCATTATCCTTTACATACTTTATGGTTGAGCGCATGTTATTTAAATCGTTTAGGCAATCAAAAATCCGCATAATATCAACGCCACCTCTAAC
>JAWLEY010000029.1:0-18486 GCA_041685855.1 Perlabentimonas sp.
GCCAAAAGTTTCGCCATTCTATTGGCATGCTGAGCCGTTTTCTGCCACTGGTTATTTGATAGATAAGCAGTAAACTGTGCTGAGATGTATCGCATTTTTGAAGCTAGCTGCAACCCCTGCTTACGGGTGTACATAAACCCATTGGCAAGTTCCGGACGGAAAAAAACAACCGCTTCGCCGTACATCATACCATTTTTAGTACCACCAAACGATAGAATATCAACCCCCGCAATAGTAGTAAATGATTTATAATCAAGGTCTAAAGAAACTGCAGCATTGGCTATTCTTGCACCATCCATGTGCAAATACATATCGTGAGAGTGGGCATAGTCTGCAAGTTTTTTTATTTCATCAGGTGTATAAACTGTACCTAGCTCCGTTGGCTGGGTAATGGAAATAATTTTTGGCTGAGAGTGATGCTGAAATCCAAAACCATGCATGTGCTTTTTTACCAAATCGATGGTTAGTTTACCATTTGGGGTGGGCACAGAAAGTACTTTGCAACCTGTAAAACGCTCAGGCGCACCACACTCATCAACATTAATATGGGCTGTTTCAGGGCATATTACCGAATGGTAGGGCTGAGTTGCTGCTTTAATTCCCAAAACGTTGGCTGCTGAACCAATAAATACGAAGAACACTTCAACATGAGTTCCAAATACTTTTTTAAACTGCTCAATGGCTTGCTCTGTGTATGGGTCGTCGCCGTATGCAATGGTATGACCATTGTTCACACCTGCCATTGCATCTAGTATTGCAGGATGGACACCCGAATTATTATCGCTGGCAAATCCTCTTTTATTTGTGGTCATAATTATATAACTGATTATAAGTATTAAACTTTAGTAAAATATTCCTAGTTCACTACATCCTACTAGGTACATCTATACCAAGTAGCCACATGGCTAAACGGATGATGTTACCTGTCTCGCGCGAAAGAATTAAACGTAAGTCACGTATGGCCTCATTAGGCTCTTTAAGTATGCTAAAATCGTGATAGAACTGGTTATACTCCTTAGCCAAATCGTAAACATAGTTTGCAATTAATGCCGGGCTAAGCTGCTCTCCAGCCTGCTCAACGTATGAAGTAAACATGGATAGTAACTTAACTAGCTCCCGCTCTTTACCTTCCATGCTTAAACTGCTGCTTAATGTTTGTGGCACTGGTATGTTAGACTCATTGGCTTTTCTTAGTACAGATTGAATTCGCGCATGAGTGTACTGAATAAAAGGGCCTGTGTTACCATTAAAATCAATTGACTCCTTGGGGTTGAAGGTCATATTTTTCTTAGGATCAACCTTAAGTATAAAATATTTAAGAGCACCCAAGCCAACCATTTTAACAATGCTTGCTGCTTCATCCTCATTAGCATCATTAAGCTTACCAAACTCTTTTGACATATCGTAAGCTGTGGCAACCATCTCCTCCATTAAATCATCAGCATCAACAACTTTTCCCTCGCGGGACTTCATCTTACCCTCTGGTAACTGAACCATTCCGTATGAAAGGTGATACAAATGATTTGCCCAGCTATAACCGAGTTTACTCAATATTAGCTTAAGCACTTTGAAATGATACTCCTGCTCATTACCAACTATATATATATGGTCGTCGAGCTGATACTCGGAGAACCGCTGCGATGCAGTCCCAATATCCTGGGTCATGTAAACGGAGGTTCCATCGGCACGTAACAAAAGTTTCTCATCAAGTCCGTCATCAGTTAAATCAACCCAAACCGAACCATCGGTTTTGCGATGAAAGATTCCCTTCTTCAATCCATCATTCACAATTTCCCTGCCTAGCAGGTAGGTTTGCGATTCGTAATAGATTTTATCAAACTCTACCCCCATCTCTTTATATGTAACATCAAATCCATCGTAAACCCATTGATTCATTGTTTCCCATAGGGAGTAAACATCAGAATCTTTAGCCTCCCACTTACGAAGCATCTCTTGAGCCTCAAGAATTATTGGAGCCTTTACCTTTGCCTCCTCTTCTGATAGTCCCTGCAATTTAAGTTCCTCAACCTGTTTTCTATACTCTTTTTCGAAAAGAACGTAATAATGCCCTACCAAATGATCGCCCTTTAAATTGTTGGTTTCAGGAGTTTCACCTTTACCAAACTTTTTCCAGGCAACCATCGATTTGCAAATATGTATTCCTCTATCATTCACCAAATTAACCTTAACAGCACCATGACCATTTGCTTCAAGCAAGCGTGCAACTGAGAACCCAAGCAGGTTATTGCGAATATGCCCAAGGTGCAGGGGTTTGTTTGTATTTGGCGATGAGAATTCAACCATCTTTGTTTTGCCAGAAGAATTGGGTTTAGCAAATCCATAATCAACGGTTTGAGCAATGGTATTAAGCACATTACTCCAGAAAGAATGGTTAAGGCTAATGTTTAAAAAACCTTTAACAATATTAAATGATTGTATAGCAGGAAGGTTACTTTTTAAATATTCACCAATTTCATTAGCAGTGTCTTCAGGTTTTTTCTTTGATATTTTGAGCAGAGGGAATACTACTAACGTAAAATCTCCCTCAAATTCACGTTTTGTCTTCTGAATCTGAATCTGTTTATCCTCAATATTTACACCATACAGGCTGGTAACAGCAGATTTTATGGATTGTGAAAGATGTTGTTCAACTAACATATTCTATAATTTAAAAACTCGGCAAAGATAGTAAAGTATGAATAAACCTTTGGTAATTATAGTGATTAAAAAAAGAAATAACCCCTAACATTAATATGTGAGGGGTTATTATTTATAGTTTTAACAAAGTGCTAAAAAAAAACAAACACCTATTCTTCAGATAAATCTTCGGACAACTTCACTTTATTAACATCAACAGTAATCTCTTCAAGGCGTTTGGCTACCTCCTCTGTCATATCCTCTTGATACCGTCCGTTTAAATGCTTAGCAAGGAACTGCTCCATTGCGGCAATAAAAGCAATTCGGTTGACTGGTCGGGCAAAACCGTGCCCCTCGTCTGGCGCATTAATGTACTCTACGGAAAATCCTCTATCACGAAGAGCAACAACAATCTGCTCGGACTCGGCTACCTTAACCCTTGGGTCGTTCTGCCCCTGAACAACCATAAGTGGAGCAGCTATTTGATTTGCAGAGAACAAAGGGGATTGTCTTTTAATTTGCTCCAACTCATTCTCCTCATTTGGATTTCCCATACGCTCATAGAAGGTTGTACGTATAGCTTCCCAGTAAGGAGGTATTGAGTTTAGTAAGGTTATTAAATTAGATGGCCCAACAAAGGAAACACCGCAAGCATAAAGATCTGGGGTAAAAGCAAGGCCAGCAAGAGTAGCGTAACCTCCATAGGATATCCCAAAAATGCCAACCCTCTCCTTATCTACAATGCCCTCATCAACCAGGTATTTAACTCCCCAGGTAATATCGTCCTGCATAAGCTCGCCCCACTGCTTATTACCAGCATTAAGGAAAGATTTTCCAAAACCAGTTGATGACCTGAAGTTAGGTTGAAGCACTGCGTATCCTCTGTTTGCAAGTAACTGGGCATAAGAATCGTACCCCCACCTGTCGCGAGCCCATGGCCCCCCGTGAGGAACAACTACTAAAGGTAAATTCTTATTACCATAACCCTTAGGCATTGTAAGATATGCCTGTATATCAAGCCCATCCGATGAAGGGTAAGTAATGCTTGTCATTGGAGAGAGATGCTCTGTGGGCAGAGAAGGACGGGGATCGTACTGAAAATTTAAGTCCTTTGTTTCCATATCATACAAATAAACCTGCCCTGGGTTTGTATCAGACCAAACGCTAACCAACCAGAACCTCTCGTCATTTGTGGCTCCGTATAAGCTTACCTCCATCCCATCAAACTGATTCTTGATATGTAAATAGTGTTCCTCAAACTCATCATCCTTAAAGTAGCGACGAGTATATGCATCTGTGTAGGATGTAAAAAGAACCTCCAGAGTTTTATCTGATATAAACATTCCTCCAAAATCAGCCTTACCTTCTGGGTCCTTCTCAACAAACTCCATCTCCCCGGTTTCAATATCCATAAGATATAACTGGGAAAGGTCAATATCATCGCCTGCATTTGAAACAAAATAAAAGTGCCTATTATCTTTTGTAAAAGATATTGGGTATGCTGTTTCAAACATAGTCCATGAGTACAAAAGGGTTTCGTCCTCAGGATCAATTCTCCAAAGCTCATTGGTACCGTCCTCTTTTGAGCGTGTAGCTAACCTTAGATTATCCTCATAATCAAAAAGCCACCCTGTGTACCTGTTTGTATTTTCACGAATAAGATTAAGTTCACCTGTTGAAATGTTAAGGCTGTAAAGATCGTGCCATGCCTTATCGCGCTCGTTAAGACCAACAAACATCAGGTCATGATCTACGCGAGAGATATGCTGAATCTGTGCCCTCACATCCTCTAGGTCAGTCAGGTTTCGGGCTTCAGGAACATTCCCCTCTGATGCTTTTGTTGGATCAACAGCGTAAATATTAAAGTTCTCATCGCCTCCTTTATCCTGAACGTAGAGTAAATATTTCCCATCGCGCGACCAGAAATAACTTCTTATCGGACGCTGCTTTTCGGAAGTAACCGGGTAGGCCTCATCGAAAGATGCATTACGAGGTTTTACCCAAATATTTCTTGTGCCATTATACGCCTTAAGGAACGAGATATGCTCCCCATCTGGAGAGATCTGCGCGCCTGACATTTCAGGATCATCAAAAAAGATTTCTCTGTCAATAATTGGTGGAACCTCATCGGTTTTACAGCTGAATAAGGTAGCAATAAGCATACTTAAAAAAGCAATTTTAATTGATTTCATACCGGTATGTTTTTAGGTTAAGTTTATTTTTAGTGTGCAATGTAAAAATCAATTAGTTCCCAAAAACCAGTTTCCTAGCTCATCTTGCCGTGGCACGACTTATACTTCTTCCCGCTTCCGCATGGGCAAGGATCATTACGACCAACCTTCTTCTCAACACGTACAGGCTCTCTGTTCCGTTCCTTATTGTTTGATGCAGCCTGCATAGCATCCTCCCTACTGGTTTCGTACTTACTCATGTCCAGTTTCTTGCGCTCCTGAGCTTCTTGCACCTGACTAGGGTCTCGTAATGGTATATGCGCTTTCATAAGGATTGATATCACCTCACGATTAATTTTATCGAGCATACTCTTGAAAAGCTGGTACGCTTCAAACTTATAAATTAACAGCGGATCCTTCTGCTCATAAGCAGCGTTCTGAACACTCTGCTTAAGGTCATCCATCTCGCGCAGGTGTTCTTTCCAGTAATCGTCAATAACGTACAGAATAATTGTTTTGCTAAACGAACGGTTCAACTCCTTCGCACCAGATTCGTAGGCCTTTTTCAGGTTTGTTACAATCTGATATACCTTCTGTCCATCGGAAATAGGAACAACGATATTCGTGTATACAGCCGATTGCTTTTCGTACACCTCCTTAATAACAGGGTAGGCTTGACGCGAAATGGCATCAACCTTACGCTCAAAGTTATCGAGTGAAGCTCTGTAAATTTTTTCTGTTAAAACATTGGGTGATTGCTGATTAAATTCCTCCTCGGTAAAAGGTGCTTCAATGGAAAGGTTACGAATTAACTCCAGATTGAAATCTTCGAACTCCATGTTTCCATGCGTATCATTAATTATTGCAGTACTAACATCGTATAACATGTTAGCAATATCAACATCAATGCGCTCACCATACAATGCATTTCTACGACGAGTATAAATAACCTCACGCTGGGAGTTCATAACATCATCGTACTCCAGCAAACGCTTCCTTATACCAAAGTTATTCTCCTCCACTTTTTTCTGCGCTCGCTCAATGGAGTTTGATATCATGGAATGCTGAATAACCTCTCCCTCCTTTAAGCCAAGCCTGTCCATTATGCGGGCAATACGATCGGAGCCAAATAGTCGCATCAAATCATCCTCCAATGAAACGAAGAACTGCGATGTACCAGGGTCTCCCTGACGACCAGCACGTCCGCGCAGCTGGCGGTCAACACGTCGCGATTCGTGACGCTCGGTACCAACTATGGCGAGACCTCCAGCCTCTTTAACCTCTTTTGAGAGTTTAATATCGGTACCCCTACCAGCCATGTTGGTGGCAATGGTAACTGTTTTGGCTCTACCTGCCTCGGCAACAATATCGGCCTCACGCTGGTGAAGTTTTGCGTTTAGTACATTGTGCTTAATGCCCTTCATTTTTAGTATCCGGCTAAGCATCTCCGATATCTCAACCGACGTGGTACCTACCAGAACCGGCCGATTAGCATTAACCAGCTGAACTATTTCATCGCTGGCTGCAAGGTATTTCTCACGCTTGGTTTTATAAACCAAATCTTCCATGTCCTTACGGACAATGGGTTTGTTAGTGGGAATAACTACAACGTCAAGTTCATAAATTGACCAGAACTCACCTGCTTCTGTTTCGGCAGTACCTGTCATACCCGCCAGCTTGTGGTACATTCTAAAGTAGTTCTGGAGCGTAACGGTAGCGAATGTTTGGGTAGCAGCCTCAATTTTCACTCTTTCTTTAGCCTCAATAGCCTGATGTAGCCCATCGGAATAACGACGCCCTTCAAGAATACGACCTGTTTGCTCATCAACAATCTTAACCTTGTTGTCCATCACAACATACTCCACATCCTTCTCGAACATGGTGTATGCCTTTAGCAGCTGGTTTACAGTATGAACCCTTTCGGACTTCACAGAGAATTCGCGAAGAAGCTCCTCCTTTTGTTCAATTTTTTTCTGATGGGGCAGATCGTTCTTTTCCAAATCGGCAATCTCGCTACCAATATCAGGCAGAATAAAAAACTTAGGATCATCAGCGGCACTGGTAATAAGGTCAATCCCCTTTTCAGTGAGTTCAACCGAATTTTGCTTTTCATCAACTACAAAAAACAGGTCATCGGTTACAAGGTGCATATTCTTGTTCTTCTCCTGCATGTAGAAATTCTCAGTTTTGAGAAGTAAGGCCTTCACGCCCTGCTCACTTAAGTATTTGATAAGAGGTTTGTATTTTGGGAACCCCTTAAATGCTCGAAGTAATATTTTTCCGCCTTCCTGTGTTTTGCCTTCACCAATAAGTTTTTTAGCATCGGCAAGGAGATGAGTTACAAGGTTTTTCTGTGCAGTAAAAAGTTTCTCAACCTTGGGTTTATACTCCTCAAACATTTGGTCGTCGCCTTTTGGTACAGGACCTGAAATAATTAAAGGAGTACGAGCATCGTCAATTAGAACGGAGTCAACCTCATCGACAATAGCATAATGATGCTTTCGCTGTACCAAATCGGTTGGAGATATTGACATGTTATCACGAAGGTAATCGAAGCCAAACTCGTTGTTTGTACCAAAGGTAATATCTGATAGGTACGCATTGCGACGGGCCTCACTATTTGGCTGATGCTTGTCTATACAATCAACAGACATACCATGGAATTCGTAAAGTGGGCCCATCCATTCAGAGTCACGGCGAGCAAGGTAATCGTTAACAGTCACAATATGTACCCCCATGCCTGCAAGCGCGTTAAGAAATACGGGGAGCGTAGCCACAAGAGTTTTACCTTCACCAGTAGCCATCTCGGCAATTTTACCCTGATGCAGGACAACTCCACCTATAAGCTGCACATCGTAGTGCACCATATCCCATTCAATCTCTGTACCTCCTGCTATCCAACGGTTTTTATATATAGCTTTATCTCCTTCAACTGTGACAAAATCTTTTTTTGCTGCAAGATTCCTATCAAAGTCGGTTGCAGTAACTTCTATTGTTTCGTTCTCTTTAAATCTGCGGGCAGTTTCTTTAACAATTGAGAATGCTTCGGGAAGGACTTCATTCAGAACCACCTCTAACTTCTCATCAATTGCCTCCTTCAACTTATCAATATCCTCTGATATTATCTCTTTTTCGTCAAAGCTAATCTCGTCAGACTCCATCTTAGCCTTCATGTCCTCTACCTTCGCCTGATCATCGGCTATGTAATCGCTAATCTGTTTTCTTAGCCTTTCGGTCTCAGCCCTTAACTCATCGTTAGAAAGATCTGTAAATTTAGGATACGCCTCTTGTATCCGCTGAACGTATGGCATTAACTCTTTAAGATCTCGTTTTGCCTTATCTCCAAATAATTTGGAAAGAATAGTATCAATTAAGCCCATGTACTTATAATGTTATAATTTATTCTCATTGTTTTTGTTAAACATGCAAAGTTAGCTGAAATTTAGGAGTTGTGGAAAAATGCTAGTTATAAAAAAATGATTAGTTAATTTTTCAGAGTTGAACCAAACAACGACATGGTTTATGATATTGTTTTTCATGTACTTACAACTAAGTCAAATTTGTGTAACAAACTAACATACCAAATAGTTCCGGCACAGTTAATACGATATAAACCCATATTTGTCATTAGCGATTTTTTTATAATGACCGCCATTAGAAAACGATACTATTAATACACAGATTACATGAATGTTATAATGACAAATCTGGGTTAAAATTACCAAAAAAAGTGGCTGTTCAAAAAGTATAAACTTTTTTGAACAGCCTCCTTTATTTATTATAGTTACTTAGTAAACTCTGTATATAAACCGTTGACTACTCTGCCGTTTCGTCAACAAATTGGCGACCTTTAAGATCTTTATCAAGCATGAACAAACCGTGTCCTTTATCTCCAATTAACTTAATTGAATCAACCAGTTCCTCGGCGCTAGCCTCTTCCTCTACCTGCTCATCGATAAACCACTGAAGCATGCTCTTTGTTGCATGATCTTTCTCATCGATGGCAATATCCATAATATTATTTATTAGGGATGTAACATGCTGCTCGTGCTTTAAAGTTTCCTCCATAGCATTAAGCGCACCATTCCACTTTTCGGGGACACCCTCAATAGGTTTTAATATTGGTTGCTCACCTCTGTCGAGCATATAATCGAAGAATTTCATGGCATGGGTAAGTTCCTCCTGCCACTGTACTCGCATCCAATTGGCAAATCCATTAAGGCCCTCGGCTGCAAAATACGATGACATGGATAGGTACATGTAAGCAGACCAAATTTCTGCGTTAATCTGTTCGTTAATAGCTTGCTTAACTTTTGGTTTTAACATAGTAATTTATTTTTAAGGTTTGAAAATAATTAATATTAACGATTCTATAACAATAACAAACGTTTAGAAAAAAAGCTCAAATATATTTAACACTAATCAAAGTCTAAATTCAGTTGCTGTTTGAGGCGGATAAGCTGCGGATTTAACTCACTTAAATATTTAAACTTATCCTCAACAGTATAAAGCTTATTCTTTTGATTTTCATGCGCTTTTATTGAGGTCTCAACGGAAATAGCATTATTCTCCAGCTTCTTTTTAAGAAATACGAGCAGATCGTTTTTTATTTCATTAAACATCTCCTCTTGCAGCTGCGAATCGAAAGCTACCTTAATATCATTCCCATTCTCCACTATGGGTTGATATGTAATAAGGAGACTAGCATACCTTGGCCTATCGGACAGGTAGCTATCAATAAATTTTTGGCAAGTATTATCTAAATCAACCTGAGTAAAAGGAATTAAATTATCCTGAACAGAATCATCACTGTCATCATCATCAATATCAGCAATGCTCTCTTCCATCTTAGAATCCTGCTCATTACTCTGAGGCACCTTACCCTCAATTGCATCTTTTATTGAAAAAGACTTAACTCTGGGGCGACTAATCTCTGTAGGTTCGGAGACAGTTTGCTTTGGTGTTTTTTTAGCGGGTTCTTCCGGCTTAGTTTTAACTATGGGACTTGTTTTAATATCATCACCTAGAAGAACCAGCAGCTCCTGAGACGGATTCTCTAACCACTGGAAGATGTCATTTTTTTTTTTCCTGATTAAGACCACATAATCTAATCAACATGAGCTCAACATGCAGGCGCTTATTCCCGCTTTGCCGGAACGACGTATCGGTTTGGTTAACAACATCAAGAGCCTTAATTAGGAAATCGGTGTCACATTCAGCGGCAAATTTAATATATCGCTCTGCTATTGCTGCACCTACCTCAAGAATATCGGCAGTTTTAGGGTCTTTACAAACTAAAAGATTACGTAAATGGGTGCTTAGTCCGGATATGAACTGCTGCGAATCGAAACCCTTTGAAAGCAGCTCATCAAATATCCTTAAGGAGCTGGCGTAATCTCCCTTAACAAAATTATCAGTTAAATCGAAGTAGTACTGAAAATCAAGAACATTTAAATTCTCAATAACCTTCTGGTAGGTTATATTGTTATCGCTATAGCTTACAACCTGGTCAAATATTGATAGCGCATCGCGCATAGCACCATCAGCTTTTTGGGCTATAATATTAAGGGCTTCCACCTCATAATCAACATTCTCCGATTTGGCAATAAACTCAAGGTACTTAACGGTATCCTCCACTTTAATCCTGTTGAAATCGTAAATCTGACAACGAGATAATATGGTAGGAAGAATTTTATGCTTCTCAGTGGTGGCTAAAATAAATATGGCATGAGCTGGGGGCTCCTCCAGGGTTTTAAGAAATGCATTAAAAGCTGATTGAGAGAGCATGTGCACCTCATCGATTATATAAACGCTGTACGTTCCAATTTGTGGAGGGATACGAACCTGCTCAATAAGTTTACGAATGCCCTCAACTGAGTTATTTGAGGCAGCATCGAGCTCATGAATATTAAACGAACGCTGATTATTAAAAGCTTTGCAACTCTCACACTGGTCGCAGGCCTCCAACTCCTGAGTTGGATTTAAACAATTAATGGTTTTCGCAAATATTCTGGCACATGTAGTTTTTCCTACACCTCTGGGTCCACAAAAAAGATATGCCTGTGCCAACTGCTTACGCTGTATGGCGTTCTTTAAGGTTGTGGTTAATGAGTGCTGCCCAACAACACTTTTAAAATTTGACGGACGGTATTTACGTGCTGAAACTACAAAGTTTTCCATAAACTAATTAAAACAAATCAACTGATATATTCTGAATAAATGCTGTTAATGTAAGTTCTCTTCCCACCTTGGCTTCGGTTAGCAGCATGAGTACATTAAGCTCTTCGCCATCTTTATTTGTGATATTTATTTCGCGTCTTTCACCAACTATTGCGGGTTTATCGGGATTAAGGTATGATTCCAGAAACTGGTTATCATCAGCTGAGTCTGGTGAGAACAGGATTCTGATGCTTTGGCCCAGTATCTCATCTTTATCGATACCAAATAGTTCCTCTGCAGCATGGTTAAAGAACTGTACAATACCATCCTGATCGGTGGTTATAATTGCATCAAGGAATCCTTCAAGGGTTTTCTCTGTACGTACCTTAACCTTCTCAATCTCCTTAAACTGGTTCTTAATATCTTCTTTAGCCTCACGCAGCTTTTTGTTCAATTCAACTTCGTTCTGGCGAAGCATCTCTTCCTGACGTTTAAGCTGCTCGGTTTGTTCCTTGGTTTCAATTTCCATGATCTTTTCACGAGTAATATCATGACCAATGAAAACTATTTTTGCCACTTCGCCATACATATCGTTTACAGCGGTGAAGGTACCTCGGAACCATCTCTCCTCGTCCGTTTTAATAACCATTTTGAGCTGCCCCTCATAGGGTATACCATGAGTTACATCATCCCAAATGTTATCAATTATTTTACGATCGTTCTTGTGGAATAAATCAAAAATAGATTTTGCTTTTGCTTCGGTTGTTGTAAAACCGAAGGTTTGCTCGAACTTATCGTTAACTTCAATAATATCGCCTGTTGGAGTAAACTCAGTTTTTATACTTGAACGATTAAGTGCCTGAATCTGACCTTCGTAATCGAGGCTTTGATTCTTTTGCTCGGTTGTGTCTATTGCAAGAAATAATATTTTCTCAACACCTCCATTGGGGTTTCTAACACAGGTGTATGTTGCAATTGTCCAAAGGTCTTTTCCGCTCTTTGTAACATGCTTCATGTCACCTTCAAAGTGCTGTCCACCTTTTGCAAGGCTCTCCCAAATTTCATCGAACCACTCCCTATCCTTCTTATTCACAAACATTGAGATATGCTTACCCTCAACCTCAGAATTTGAGGAGTACTCCAATTTATTCAGGAACTTAGTGTTAGCGTATAGTAAAATTCCATTCACATCGTACTCGGCACGTATAAGGGTGTGATTAACTGAGTTTGTGAAACTCACAAATTTTTCAGCTTGTCGAGCGGCCTCCTCCTGGGTAGCTTGCAACTCCTCCATATTTTGGCGCATCTGTTCTTCTTGTGCCTGAAGGGTTTCAGCTTGTTCCTGCGATTCTTTAAGTAACTTTGCAGTTTGTAAATTGATTTTTACACTGGAAATTGTAGAGGCTATACTTTCAGCTACTTTCTCAACAAAATCAACAATGTGCTTTTCAAAAGGGTGGAATGAGGCTATTTCCATTATCCCATGAACCTCATCGTTCACCTTAAGGGGTACAAGTAAAATATTTTTGGGATTAGCGGCCCCAAGGCCAGAGGTAATGTTTAGGTACGAGTCGGGAACCTTCGTTAAATGGGTTGTTTGCCTCTCTAAAGCGCATGCCCCTACTAGTCCTTCACCCCAGTTTATTCTTCTATCAGCGTACTTCCGTCTTTCGTAAGCATAACAGGCTGTAAGGTTGAAGAATTTATCTCCTGGATCGGTATCATCAAGTAAATAGAATCCTCCTTGATTGGCATTTATATACTTAACTAGGTTGCTAATAATTGAATAGGAAAGCTCCTCTATATTATCTTTCTCTGCGCGGAGCAGCTCACCAAAAAGCGCCAGCCCCTCAGCAGACCAACTTCGCTGTTCATCCTCTTTACGCCTGAGGGCTTCCTCCTCTTTACTGCTTTTTAAAGTATCTCGAAGGTTAACAATTGCCTTCCCAAGTACATCGGTCTCTTCGGGCTGATAATCGGCCTCAATGTCACCATCTTTTAATCTCTGAACAAAACGAAAAAGCCTCCTTTGCCTGGAAAGTTCCTTCTCAGAAAATTCCAATGACTCGGTTTTAACGGCAGAAATGTATTTAGAAATAAAGTACGTAATAATAGCAATTACGAAAGGCAGTATTGCAAAAAAGTAAAATATGGGTAACCTCCTATGAATTTCAGCAATTCCTGCTGCGGAAAAGGCAACATTTAGCATAAATGATTGCACAAAGTATGAAATTAGGAGAAACAGTAACCCTAAAACAAAAGCTGTTAGCGTATAGCGTATTACGAATATTTTTGAGTATTTGCGCTGCATAGAACAAAAATTTGACTAAAAATAGATATTATTTTTAAAAGGACACTAAAGAGTTGCGAAAAAATATAATTGATATCATATTACAACCCCCTTTTCCTAATCTACAAAATTTCTATTCAGGATTCTTTTTCTTCGTGCGAATTACCATTTATGCTATAGGTTCCTGAAAACTCTTGCTCGGGCTCTATATCGTTCTTTATTAAATTCTCATCTGAGTTCAATGTTTCTTCATTACTTAAATCTATATTGGAATTTTTAGGGCTTTCAGTGTCATTACTATTTTTATTATCTTCATCTTCATGGTTATTTGAACCAGCTGTAGTAAGCTTAGCTAGCTCTTTCTCTTTCCACTTAGTAATTTTCAGGTTATTAATTTCGCTTAAGGCTTCGGCTTCGCTCTTAATGTGTTGCTTCTCAACGGCGTAAAGACTCTCATTCCTCTCTTTCTCAAGTAAACTGTGCAAATCAATATGATGATCCTCTGTTAGTTCTGTTTGTACAACATCCCTCTTAATTTTCACCTGCTTAATATACTCTTCGGCTTCAAGCATATCATCATAAGGGCCACGACCCGAAAGGAGCTTTACGATAATTGGTGAGCTTTCAATTGTTATAAATAACAGAATAATAAACCAGCTTGCCCAGCGAATGCTCTCATTGCTTGATGTAAGGTTTGACATGGCCTTTAAACGAGCCAAAAAACCATCGGATTCTGCGGTTGTTACTTGGGCATTCTCAATGGTACTGTTTCTTTTTTCACGAAGCTGCTCAAGAGCAATTAAATTCTGCTGAATAATGCCGTTATTCTGCTCTCGCAGCTGCTTTAGCTCCTGGTCAATTTTATCGTATTCAATTTTTTTCTCTCTATAAACATGCCCCTTCCCAGGTGTTCTGGTTGGGCTCATACCTTCAGCCTCATCAATAATCATTGTGAACAGCCTGTTGCGTTGCTCTTCCTTGGATTTAATTTCTTGTCTAAGCATTTTATTCTCATCCTCTAGCTTTTTTATCTCACCAAACTCCTCGTTTACTAGATTCTGAAAACCTATGGCACTCTGTTGCTGATCGAATACAATTTGCTGGTTTATTTCTCGCTCAAACAATTTCATTTTAAGAGGCATGGATACAACAAATGCAATGAGTAGAGCTAGGACAAAACGGGGCAAAGCAGTTGCAAACTCTTTAGATTTATTTTGATGCTTACGAAGACTTGCAACTATATACCAGTCAATTGAAAAGATAAGAAACCCCCATAAAGCACCAAAAGCAAGGGAAACCTGCAAATTGCGAAAAACTGTAAAAATAGCATAGCCTCCTGACAAAGATGCCATTACGCCAGTAAGAAAAACAATTACTCCTATTCCATAGTACTTGTTATACTCAGTTGGACACTGTTTAAGTAAATACAATCTTGCTCCAGAACACCAGCAGAAAAAGTGGTATAAAATGGGGAGCCTTCGTTTTCCCTGATATACTTTTCCGGTCGTCTCTTTAAACTTTTGCATATCACTTAATTTATTATTATAGATACAATTACGAAGGCTTAATTACATATGGTGCAATATCATTTAAAGACATCACCCTTGCAGCTGCGCCTAGCTTAATTGCTTCTCTTGGCATGCCAAAAACAACACACGATTTTTCATCCTGAGCAACAGTTTTTGCACCTGCCGTTTTCATTTCAAGAAGACCTCTGGCTCCATCATCGCCCATGCCAGTCATTATAACTCCAACCGCGTTGGCTCCAGCATAACGCGCTGTACTTCGGAAAAGAACATCCACCGAAGGACGATGCCTGTTAACCAAAGGCCCCTCTTTTACCTCAACATAATATCGCGCTCCACTTCTTTTAAGCAGCAAATGAAAATTACCTGGGGCTATCAGTGCTCTGCCTCTAATTACGCTATCGCCATTTTGAGCTTCCTTTACCGTGATTTTACAAATTTCATTCAGCCTGTTTGCAAAAGAGGTGGTGAATTTTTCGGGCATGTGCTGAACAATAACAATTCCAGGAGTATCCAAAGGCATAGCCTTTAAAAATGTTGTTAAAGCTTCGGTTCCGCCTGTTGATGCGCCAACTACAACAACATACTCGGTTGTCTTGATCATGCTAAGGTCGCGAGTAGCAGCAGGGAGTATAGCGTCAGCAGAGTACTTTGGCTCAACCACAGGAGGTTCAATGTAATGCCTCACTTTTTTTCGTGATATTTTAGCATGAGCTGCCGCTTTTACAGCATCGCAAATTCGGATGCGTGATTCCTCAAAGAATGTTTTTGTATTTACCTGTGGCTTGGTAATTATATCAACAGCGCCAAGTTCTAAAGCCTTCATGGCAGTTTGCGTTCCCTGTTCGGTCAAACTAGAGATTATAACAACCGGGATAGGATGCTGAGACATGATTTTTTTTAGGAACGTGAGTCCATCCATTCTTGGCATCTCCACATCAAGGGTGATGACATCAGGTATCTCGTCAGCAATTTTTTTAGCAGCAAAATAGGGGTCGGTGGCAGTTCCCATTACCTCAAGGTACGGGTCAGAAGATATAATGCTACTTAAAGTTTGCCGAACTACAGCTGAATCGTCGACAACCAGCACTCTAAGTTTGTTGTTACTCATTGAACTCCTACGGTTAATTATAGAAATGGAAAATTACCTAAATGTCAAGCTTAAATATAGGCAAAAGTACAATGATTTTTATGGGAAAAAACAAAAATGTTTCAACAATGCACTAAAATGCTTTGTTACTTGATTTTAGGAGCCATACTCCTATTTATATACCTCTGCTTAACCTCACCCGTACCTGTACAAAACTCAATTTTACGGCCAAGCTTACCGCCAACACTCTTTGCTATTACCGGAATCCTATACTCTTCGAGTATTTCAAATGCCAGCTGAATGTTACGCTCTCCAATATGGAATTGGGACACGTTGGTGTCAATAACTTCGCCACCACCAAACACTTTAGCTTTTAGGTTTGATTTTTTTGATCCCATTTGCATCATCTTCTCTACCAAGCGCTCAATAGCAATGTTACCATACTTAGGACTTGCCAAACCTTGCCCGTTCCAAAAGGGGAGCATAAAATGGTTTATACCTCCCTGCTTAAGCACGGGATCGTAAATGCAGACCGCTACGCACGAACCGAGAATGGTTGAAACGCGATAGGTTTTTTTATCTGCAAAAAGCGCCGACGGGTATAAGAAATGAGTATTTATCTGATCCATTTAACAGAGAAAATTAGAAGGTTTCCTCCTCTGAGTCGAAGAATGTTTCATTGGCTTCGGAAGCAACGTCTGTAGTATTTATATCACTCTCAGGGATACTAACCGTAAAACAAGCACCCTCACCCAGTTCGCTCTCAATTTTTATGCTACCATTTAGCATTTCAATAATAGCTTTGTTAACCGACAGTCCAAGACCGTGACCTCTGTTAACTGAATTAATACCCGAGTCGAGACGCTTAAACCTATCGAAAATAATCTTCTGATTCTCCTTACTTATACCAATACCATGATCGCGAACTGAAACCCTTAAGGTTTTATCTTCAACAAATGCATGGATCTCAATTTTACCCCCCTCGAAACTAAAATTAATTGCGTTACTAAGCAGGTTAGTGAGAATCAGCCTGAGCTTTTCAGGATCGGTTTTAAAGAGGAAACTACCAGTGTCATCCATATTAAACTCATGGTCTAAGACAATCTCAACCTTCTTCCTCTTGGCTTCAAACTTATGATTTTCAATTACACCTTCAACTATACCTATAATATCTGTATTAGCTATTTCAGGAAATATTTCACCGGCTTCAATTTTTGCTGCAACAAAGATATTCCTGAATTGAAAATCGAGTGTAAACGCCTCAGAATGAATTAGCGCCACCATAGAGACAACCTTCTTCCAATTCTCCTTATCAACAGAGAGAATTGCCTTTGATAGGCCGAGGATTGAGGTGAAAGGATTTATAATTTCGTTTGTAATGTTTGATATGAAATGACTTTTTAGTGCTTCGGATTCCTCCAACTTTCTGTTCACGTCCTTAAGCTCATGGTTAAGCGACTTAAGATCCTTTACAGCAATTTTATATTGTTCAAAGCGCCTGTTGAGTTCATCGAGCAGCTCGTCGTCGGTAATTTTGTGTCCCATTGTATTTGGTAGGTTTAATATAACTTGCAATTATATTGAAAAACTATATTCTTTTAAAAATTGTTGGTTTAACCTGTTTTAATGGCACATCCATATTCATTATTGATTCAGAATGCCCTAAAAAGAAGTATCCACCTGATTTTAACTTCATGCAAAGTTTTTGAATTACTTTCTCCTGTGTTTCCCTATCGAAATATATTAAAACATTCCGACAAAAAATAACATCGAACATTTCGTTTAGGTCGTAGGTTGCATCCATAAAGTTTAAACGGCCAAACCGTACCTTTTTACGTAGATGCTGAGCAACCTTTACTGTAGGGTTCACTCTATCCTTGCTCTTGAGAAAATGTTTCTTCTTCGTATCAATCGGTATTATAGCCACACGCTCGTCTTTGTAAACTGCATCAACAGCTTTCTGCAGAATTTGGGTAGAAATATCGGTACCTATTATTGAGAAATCAAAACCTGGGTGTTTTTCAGCAAAATCGGCAAGAACAATGGATATGGTGTAAGGCTCTTCGCCACTTGAGCATCCGGCGCTCCATATTTTTATTGATTTTGAGGAATTGCGTTGCTCAACAAAATCTGGCAGCACAGTATTAAAAAGATAATCGAAATGAACAGGTTCACGAAAGAAATCGGTTTTGTTTGTGCTAACCACATCGAGCATGTGAATTATCTCGCCGTTTAGCCCTTCTTTACTAAAAACGTAATCGATATACTCTTTAAAGTTAGTCATATTTAAATGCCTCAACCTTTTTTGTAACCGACTTTGTAGCATCACTCTTTTAACCGGTGGCATTTTTATACCACTCTCCTTATATATAAAACGGCTCAGCTTATCAAACTCTTCCTGCGTAAGTTGGGCTTTAAATATTTCGTTTAGGTTAGATTTATACATTCGTTTTTTTACATTACATGTAGATTAAAAAAGGCGGTAATGCTAAAGATTTAGTAAATGGGCAAACATGCTTATAGATAAAAGTTAACACAAACTAAATTCTACACATGAGCATTTATTATAAGAAACTATTACAGATTAATAGCTAGCTATGTAAATTCATCCAT
>JAWLEY010000236.1:0-4184 GCA_041685855.1 Perlabentimonas sp.
CAAGATTTACCCCTGTGGGTCAACTCTCCTCCCGAATCGAGCAGTAAATACTATGCTGTTGGAGAAGGAACTTCAGTTAGCGCCGACATTTCTGAGCGGAAGGCACGATTAGATGCAAATGTTAAGCTGGCCGAACAGGTAGAACCTGTAGTGGAGACAACGGTTTCGCGAATAGATTCAGTTGTAAGAGGCAACGAGGTTCTAGTGGAGCGGGTTACGATTATTAGAAAGAAGGTTATGGCAACGTTACAGAACGTTACCGAAACGGAGAAAGTAACCCTGGAAAACAACGGCAAGTACACTACTTACGTGTTACTATCAATGCCAAAGGAGAGCATTGCCAACTCTTTGCTTAACCAGATAAAGCATGATGATGACCTGCATAAAGCATTAACCCGAACCTCTGTTTACAAGGAATTACTTAACAAAGTGGAGTAAGAAAACTTAGAGGTTACATGCTTTAAGCAAAACTACTTAGAATTGACTTAACCTTGGCTACCTTATCCTTTAAGAGCTCCTCCGATTTTGCCTCGGCAATAAACCGTAGGTAAGGCTCGGTATTAGAAGGACGAATATTGAACCACCACTCTGGAAACTCCACCCTATAACCATCAAAATCGAATGTGGCGGTAGGCTCCTCCGTTTCAAGAAAATAGTCACGTACCGCATCCATTGCACCCTTCTTGTTTTCAATACGGAAATTAATCTCACCAGAATTGGCGTACGTTTCTATTCTTGAAATAAGTTGCGAAAGGCTTTTCCCCTCCTTTTTGAATTTTGCTATAACGTTAAGAATTATAAGACAAGCCATTAATCCTGAATCGGAGTAGTAAAAATCCCGGAAATAGTAGTGCCCAGCTAATTCACCACCATAAATACCATCAATTTCACGAAGCTTATGGGCAGCAAATGCTCGGCCCACTCTCCATGTTCGCATCTCGCCACCAAGTGGTTTCAGGTACTCTCCAACAGCCTTAGAAGTTCTGATATCCTGAAGAACCAGCCCTTTCTCGTTTCTCTCCTCCAGAAAATAATGACCTAATAGTGCAATCATTAAATCGGGGGATATAAACCGGGCATTCTCATCAACAAACATTACGCGATCAGCGTCACCATCGAAGATAATTCCAACATCGCAATTCTGCTTCTTAACAAGCTTCTGAAGATCAAGAACATTCTCGGGCACCAGCGGATTCGCCTCATGATTAGGGAAAGTACCATCCAGCTCATCATAAATATACTCAGGAACATCGCCAAGCAACTCCTTGATAAGTAATGCAGCCATTCCGTTTGAGCAGTCGATACCAATGGTTAAATTGCTGTAATTGCCCACATAACCCTTTAAGAATTTAACATACTCATTACGAACATTAAGTTCCTTGATGGAACCTTTCTTCTCGGCCACTACAATTTGTGCACCTGAGTTAATCTTTTGCTCAATCTCTTTCAAACCTGTATCGTAACCAACCGGCAAGGCTTTTTCGCGCGAGACCTTCATGCCGTTGTACTCCTTGGAGTTATGCGATGCAGTAATCTGTACCGATGCATTAAAATCGTACTTAGCAGTAGAGTAATAAACCATTGGGGTGGTTGCCAGGCCAATATCGTAAACGTCGGCACCGGCATCGGTAATACCCTTGGTCAGGTAAGAAAAAATCTCGTCTGACGATACCCTTACATCGCGGCCAACCAGTACCCGATTGGTTTTAAGAAGTCCAACCAGAAAATATCCAATCTTATAAGCATCGTGCTTGTCAAAGTCTTTGTTGTAAACACCCCTTATATCATATGCATGAAATGCGCCCATAATTTTTTTTCGCTAATTTATAAAAAAATGAGAATTTTCGTATGTGTAGTGGTGATATATCTTTGCGATTGGCATAATGAGACACCTTACTCCCATAAGTAAAGAGGTTTACAAAGGGCATAGTATTTTTTTTGCAAAAAAAATGCATTTTATTTGGGAGATATGCATTTTAGCTATACTTTTGCAAACGCATAAAAGAAATGTACTGCGGAAATAGCTCAGTTGGTAGAGCACAACCTTGCCAAGGTTGGGGTCGCGAGTTCGAGTCTCGTTTTCCGCTCAAAAAAAGGAAGGCGGATTTAATCCGCCTTTTTAGTAATGAAAGAGTTCTTTAATTTTGGGCCCGGATGGTGGAATTGGTAGACACGCAGGACTTAAAATCCTGTGGCCATTGCGGCTGTGCCGGTTCGATCCCGGCTCCGGGTACTAAGAAAGCCTGACAAAATTGTCAGGCTTTTTTTATTTAACCCTTTTTAAATTGTAATTGGAACTATGTTCATTTTAGTTCTTTACAATTCTTGTGGTAAGAATCTCACTTCCAATTTTTAAGTTAACCAAATAGATTCCGTCTGGGAATTTTGATAGATCTATTCTCTCCTTCGCCTGAAGATCTGCTTTTTCCACCATTAATCTCCCCATAACGTCATATATTGTTAAGTTTTGTATGTTGCTATCTGCAAACTCAATATTAAGCACATCGTTTGCAGGGTTAGGATAAATTTCCACACCCTGCTGTTGCAATTTGGATATGGCAACAAACACGTTTACCACAACATCAAAACTGCAAGTACTTTCATTTCCTGCCATATCTGTAATATACCATTGGATTTGATGAATGCCAACTTCAAGTATTTCTCCTTCAAGCGAAGGAGCATTGTTAAAACTATTGGAAATAATGTCTATTTCGCAGTTATCCGAAACATTCAAGGGATCTAACTCTGTACTATTTACAATATAATTGACAGCACCTGACTCCATCTCGAAATTCTGGTCACTGGGGCATTCTATCTCTGGCGGTGTTACATCAGATACCGTCACATTTTGTGTTTGCAGAACCGAATTGTCATAATTATCCACAAATTGCCATTCAATAACATAAGATCCTTGTTCCATATAAACCAATGGATCTGTGGTACTGGCAGATATTTCTCCGCCACAGTTATCAGTCGCAGTAGGAGTTTCATTAATAGTAACACTACATTCAGCCGTAATGGTCGGCAAATCATTCTCATTCGGTATTGGGGCTAGCGTGTCGGCAATAGTAATTAGAGCCTGTTCAACAGTCGTATTTCCATTTATATCGATTGCTGTTACATCAATAGTGACTTGGCCTATATCATTACAAGAGAATTCATTATGACTTAAAATTGTATCGGCTAACTGATGATTATCGCTAACGCTTTCAATTACATCAGCAGCATGAATTAATGCACTTCCACTTTCATCGAGCCCTAAGTAAATGGGGCGTGTTACGAGTTGTGGTGATTGATTCTCCAGAACAGTAACTTCAATGGGTATAGTGGTATTATTTCCGCTCCCATCAAATACAGTAATGTTTACAGTAACCTGACCAATATCTCCTGTTGAAAAAACTGATTGGCTAAGTAATGTATCAGCAACAGTACAATTATCAGAGGCTGAAAGCACAACCATTTCCTTATCAATTGTAGCTGCATTTGTTTCATCCAACTCAATGGTTATGTCTTGCCCTACTACTTGCGGTGCAAGCAAATCCACTACAGTAATCTCTGCTTGTTCAGTTGTTTGATTATTGTAATCATCTGATAAAGTAACATCTATAGTATTCGCACCCAGGTTGGTACAACTAAAGACATTTTGACTCAACGTAGTATCTAATTGACAATTATCACTGGCATTAAGCACAACATCCTCATTATAAAGCGTTGCTTCTCCATTTTCATTTAATTCAAGTGTGTGATCTTGCGTTACCAAAATGGGAACCTCGTCGTCCACAACAGTTACAACAGCTGTTTCAATAGTTTCATTGCCATTCACATCTGAGACGGTTATATTTATGTTATTCTCTCCTATATTGGAACAATCAAAAACTGTTTTATTTAAAACAGTATCGGCAACCTCACAATTATCGTAAACGCTATTAAGAATATCGTCAGCAACTATTGAGGCACTGCCGGTTGCATCAAGATATACCGTAATGTTTTCAACTAATACTTCAGGTGCCATATTATCCTCAACGGCTACTGTAAAATCCTGAGTTGGTGAATAGTTGTATCCATCATACATGTAAGCTGTAACTGTATTTGCGCCCAAATCGCTACAGTCAAAATATATTTTCGTAAGTATGGAGTCGGTAACCCCACAATTATCAGATACATTTGTAAAAACGTCTTCTTTA
>JAWLEY010000237.1:0-4178 GCA_041685855.1 Perlabentimonas sp.
AAACCCTATGTATGGCGAGTGGGAAAAGAGCATCTACAAACATAAGAGAGATGTTGATGAGAAAACGAAGTTTAGGATGAGGCGAGAATCTATAGAGGCATTCTAAGATATAAATATCTGAAAAACAATGGTGCCTGTCTATTTTTTTAATAGGCAGGCATTTTTTTGTTGTTGGAGTAATGACGCAATGACTTAGTTTTTCGATATAAACTCATCAATAACTTGCATCATCTTATATCCGGCTATTGGTTTTGCAAGGAATTCATCCATACCGCTATCGAACCAGGCTTTCTGATTCTCGGGGCTTGGGTATGCAGTTTGACATACAATTTTTACGTTGCTATCAATACGCTTAATTTCTTTTGCGGCTTCAAAGCCATCTACTTCGGGCATAACAAGATCCATCAATATTAAATCAATGCTATTGTTGTTTTTCACCAAATCAATGGCTTCTCGTCCATTTTTTGCCCATAATAGATTTGCACCTGTTGGTTTTATAAGGGTTTGTACAAATTTATAGTTTGAGTCAGTATCGTCGGCAAGTAAAATTGTTTTGCTATCCCAATCAAAGCTTGCCAGCTTGTTTTTGGGTGGTGTATATTCTTCAAATTTTTCGCGAACAGGTACGTAAGGTAGCGTAAAATAAAATGTTGAGCCCTGATTCTTGTGGCTATTAACCCATATTTTACCGCCAAGACGTTCAATAATATGCTTTGATATTGCAAGACCTAAGCCCAGGCCGTTAAAATCTCGCGTATTTGAATCGTCGGCCTGACGGAAAGGGTCAAAAATAAAATGTTGCTCCTGCTTAGACAAGCCAACGCCCGTATCGATAAAATAAAAGAGCAACGTTTTGGGATCTTTAAAAATGTAGCCAAACTCAATAAATCCGGCTTTAGTAAATTTAATTGCATTTGAAAGAAGATGGCGAACAACCTGTGAGAGCCTGTTGGGATCGACTAAAACAGTAAACGATTCCTCTGCTACGCCAAGTTTGATGTGAGTTTTAAGATTCTTTTGAGGAATAGTACTGCTAAAATCATTAAATATATCAACCAGCATTTTGTTAAGTTGGCACTCGCTTAGCGTAATAGTAAACTGGTTGGTTTCAATGGCCGAAATATCTATCAAATCGTTTATTATTTCAAGCAGTGAATTTGAGTGCTTCTCAAGCTCCTTGGGCAACTTACACTTATCCTCATCGGTAACCTGGTTGCTGTTTAAAAGTGTAGAAAAACCCTGTATGGCATTTAAAGGCGTGCGTATCTCATGCGATAGGTTTGACAGGAATGCTGTTTTTAAGCGCTCAGATTCCTCGGCTTGCGCCTTGGCTATAGTTATGTCCTTCTCATAGGTTTTGCGCTCAGAAATGTCGTTAAAAACGAAAACAATGTGAGCCACCTCAGAGTGCCTATTAAAAACGGGCGCTACGGATAATGAGTACCATCTAATATCACCCCTTTTTGTATTCATTGAAATTTCACATTGATGCACCTTGCCATTAAGGGCATCGGCTATAGCGGTACAGAGATGGGGATCGGGACAATCCTCTTTAAATCCAATAAATTGTTCACCAATAATATTAGTCTTTTCAGACAGGTTTACTTCACTAAACTCAGGGTTACTAAATTCAATTATTCCTTTAGGTGAAGTTATTAATACACCTACAGGTAAATTATTTATGGCTTTTGTTAAAACGTAGTAATTATGCTCTGCTTGCTTCCTTTTAGAAATATCAATGGATATTCCTCCAACCAATGGGGTTTTATTTGGACCTAAGAACTTAAACTTATGGGTTACGTAAGTGCGCTCAATTCCATTATTATCTGTCAGTTGTTCTTCAATAGCAACCGTCCCTAATCTTTTCAGTAAAGCGTCCTCATTTAAAAAACGTTTAACTTGTTCTTTGGGGAGAGTATCGTTAATGTTTATATTACTGAGAGATAAGCGTCCGAACGCTTTATTAATATATGAGTTTTGGTAGTGCATGTTCCCTTTAAAATCGCGAATAAACACACCAACTGGCATTGAATTCAGGAGAGCTTCAAACTGCTCTTGTATGGCTTGATCCTTTTGCTTCTGATTTACATAATAGGTAATATCTTTAAAATCTTCAATAATTCCTGCGAACTCATTCTTGTTATTGAAAAAAGATTTAGCCTGATAATGTGCAACTAGTGATTCTCCATTTTTCTTGAATCGAGTTTCATTTTTTTGAATCGAGCGCCTTTTTTTCTTAGCCTGTTCCAACGGACAATCATCGGTATAGCAGCTGGTGCTAGGAAACACTTCGAAACACTTTCTGCCCTCAATTTCTGTTTTTGCAAAACCCGATATATTAACAAAAGCGTCGTTTACCCTAATAACATTAAAACTACTATCAATAATCCTCACCCCATTTGAAGTAGAATTAAAAATTTGATTTAGCACATTGTTGTTATCAATAACCTCCTTCGATCTGTAGTAAAATCGTTCCTCAAAATTGACTCTTAAATCCGTAATAAAATTAAAAATTCGTTTGTGTGTTAAACTTAAAATTAAGATTATAACCAGCAATATGCTTATTACTATTATATTACCAAATATTAAACTGTTTATGTAAGCATCGTGATACTCTGTAATATCAACCGCTATGTTTGAGCTCGCAGCGAGTGTACCGTCAGGCAGATAATACTTTGATACAGTTGAAACGGCGAAATGCTTATTATTACGGGTAAATATTTTACTATTTGCAGAATACTCTAAACCAAAATTCTCATTAATAAAGGCTCCAAATCTCTGGTTATTAATTGTACGAATAACGAATCCGTTAATCCTCTCGTCAAAGAGGCTGTTAGGAACCGCAGGTACTTTTGAAGTATCTATAAGAGTGAAAAACGAGAGGTCCTCATCATTAATAAAGTCTAGTCCATGGTCATCGCGAATACCAACCACCAGCATCCCGTACCCTTCAATGCGTTTCTTTGTATAGTAATACAACCCGTCGGAAGCCAACAAAAAACTTTGCGACATGCTACTTTCTGAGGCATCATTATTGTCAAACTCAATAATTACATCGTGGTTGTTATAGTTATATTGATAAGTTGGGTTTTCATTGGTATCGTACAATACCATGAAGGCTCCAATTGGATTTATTAGCTCATGTGCGAAAGGATCAAGAAAAGCTTTTATGCTTTCCTGATTATTATTCTTGAGTGCCTGAGTAAAAAAAGAGTTGTTAATGGAGAGGGTTGAAACCTGAACAAAGGCGCTGCTTATGGAGTTAAATTTTGAATGAATTTTTTGATTGGATTGGTTAACTGCCTGCTTAACGAGAATATCTCTTGTTTGCTTTTGGTAATATGCTGAAATACCAACGTATAAAGAAGCGAGAATAACATACAGAGCGACTATTGTTAAATAGATGTATCTTTTAGTTGATCGCTTAATTATCGTTACTGTTTTCACAAAAAAAGGCCTTACAGTTAAATTATATTGTTAAATCGCAAACCCAAATGTAAAAGATTTTTTGGAAAGAAGCATATATAAAAAGAAAAAGAGGCACGTTAATGCCTCTTTTTCTTAAACTGGTATTAAAATAAACTATTTTTTAATCATTCTAACAACTGTTCTCTCACCTGAACTTGTGGTAAATGATATTAGATAAATACCTTCAGTAAGGTGATCTGTTGATATTACATGTGTTTCGGCCTTGTTAAGCTTAATTAACTCAACCCTCTGCCCAAGCATATTCACTATTTCAACCTGTCTGACATCTTTTGCACCATCTACTTTAATCTGGCTGGTAAATGGGTTTGGATAAGCAGAAAGGTTACTTAGAGGTACCTCATTGGTTGAACTAATATGTGCAAGATTAATGGTAATGCTTTCTGGAGCATCACTTACAGTAAATTCAGCCTCAAGAGGGATATACTCCTCTGCAGAAACATAATAATTATACGTTCCGCTGGGCAGTTGAAGTGAGGTTATACCTGATTCGTAGGTAGTTAATGGCATAGAGCCAACAATAACTTCCGCGCCTTCAAGTGGTTGTTCGTCCTGTCCAAGAACAGTAAACTCAATGGAATAGTATTCATCCTGCTCGGCAGCAAAAGTAAAGTATATGTTTGGGCGTACGTTAGTGCTGCCACTATAATCTGGCACTGGTTGAGAATCACTATAACCATAAGCTACAAGGT
>JAWLEY010000238.1:0-4176 GCA_041685855.1 Perlabentimonas sp.
CTATACTACGTATATTTACATGAGGGTTTTAATCAAATCTTGATAGGTAATTCTAACTCTTCTTGAACTAACAACATAAAAGTAGCCAATCCCTCCCCCGCTAACATTGCTCTTGGAGTTTCCTGCAATGGTTGAAAACATTCCAGACTTCCAGTCCGTTTCGTTAAAAACTGATATTAGATACTCGTAGTAAGTATCTGATGTTGTGAGATAAACAAGCTCAATGGTGTCTGTCGGCTCGCCTGAATAACCGGTGCCTCTAAACCCCGAAGGAAAAACACCCTGCGGCAAACTTCCTTGGTGAACGTGTATCCTGAACCGCTGGCTTAGCCATGTAATATCAGAATAAATATTTTTTATTGAATCGGAAACATGATCCTCGCAAATTATATCATTCACAAGCATAATTAAATGCTTGTCGAAACCAAAATTGTGTTGGGTAACGCTCAATTCTACCCAGTCATCATCTGGAGGGCTTATGTTTCCATTATCGTCATAAATAATCGTTCTTTTAAAGGGGTTAATAGTGTCGTTAATAGAAGTTATTGGCACCCTATCGGTTGCGGTATAACGCTTCCCATCGTACACAATTTCAATTGTATAATCAACACCCTGAACTGCCTGTATGCTGTCAACAGAATAGTAAGCACGTTTCTCATCAATCCACTCGAAGGGGTAAGTATTATCTCCGTCATTTATAGATACTTCAGCATTACTGATAGGATTATAGCCGATTATGTCACCTATTGCTGCTGGTTTTGTAAGGGTTACTTTATGGCGGGTTTTCTCTGTAGAGATAAAACCATTTATGGCAATATCATACTCCAACTCTGCATTTGAAAAATCAAGAGTATTTATATCCACGAGTGTCTTATCGCATGAAAGAAAAATTAAGAGTATAACAAAAATGAAAAATGATTTTCTCATGGTATTAAAAGTTATATTTTACTGAAAAGTTCGGCATTATTGAAAAAAGAGAAAATTGGTATACCTCAATGTCATTGGAGCTGGTAATTTCTGTAGCACCTATCCTTCTTGTAAACTCATAGCCCAGAGGATTTTTTCTTGCATAAGCATTGAAAAGGCCAAAACTAAAATTCCATCTGGGTTTTCCCTTGCCATTTAGACTTGAATAGTTGGCAGCAACATCGAGCCTATGATAATTGGGAAATCGGCTGGAATTTCTACCTGAGTATATGGGAATCGGCTCGCGGGGATTCTCGAAATAGAAGCCTACGGGCAATGTTACGGGTTGTCCAGACATATAAATCCATGCAGCACTGAGGCTCCATTTATGGGATAATTTATAGTTCCCATTTATCCTGAAATCATGAGGTATATCGAAAGGTGAAGAGTACGGGGCATTATTGTTTATGCCCTCAATCTGCCTCAACGCCCTGGAGTACGTGTAGCTTACATTGCCGCTAAAATCGCCCTTCTCCATCTTAAGTAGCATCTCAATACCGTATGCATAAGCATCTCCTAATCTAATCTCCCCTTCGATATAAGGATTATCGGTTAGGATTGCATGATCAACATAATCAATCTGGTTCTGATAGTCCTTATAGTAGGATTCAACTGAAAAAAAGAAGCCCTCCGATAATTTATGAAACCAGCCCAAGGAGAATGTGTTAGTAACAATTGGCTGGATGTTGGGATTGGCAGGGAACCATGTCTCAAGGGATGTATAAGAAAGAGCATTATTTTGTAGTACCTGCATGTACTGAGCATTACGAGCATAAGCCATTTTAAGGGAATAGTTGGGGCTTAGGGCGATGTTTATGCTAACACGCGGCTCCGGTGTCCAGTAGGTGTTATATACTCCCGTTGCGTTTTGCCTTTCGGTAGCAGGTGTGTAATTCTGATTGTACTCGTACCATTTTGCCTTACCAATATTTTGAAATACTGATATTCTGATACCATAATTCATCCCTAGCCATCTATTAATCTTAATATCATGAGAGGCGTAAACTCCGTGTTCAAGAGCTTGCATTCTATGCAGGCTAAGAGTCGTATTGGCAGATTCACCAGGAATAAACCTATGATAAATGCTGGAAACGCCAAGTTTAATAACATTATCGGGATTATGATAGTAACTTAAATCTGCTTTTAAATTAATGTCATTAACTCCTGTAAGCCACTTGTAACTCTTCTCCTCATCATTAAATTCTAAATAGTTTTGGTAATCGCTACTTATTATTGAAAGATTTGAAAAAAGCTTACTGCCAATATTTGTATTCCACCTCAATGTTGCTGTGGTGTTCCCCCATTTGTTGAAGAACCCCTCTGCTGATTCTATTCGGTCATCCCCCTGATAAACTGAAAGGAACAATCGGTTTCTACGACCCACTCTGCTATTTACCTTAATATTTAAGTCATGGAAAGCTGGGACAAGCACCATGGTCTCACCTGGGCTAAAGGCCAAATCGACAAGACTTTTTCGGGCAGATACCAGGAATGAGGATTGTTCCTTAACAATTGGGCCATTGGCAGTGAGAATAGTTGCAAAAGGGCTAATTCCTATAGAAAAATCATAATTCCGCAAATTACCCTCCTTCATTTTACAATCCAGCACTGCCGAAACACGCCCACCATAATGTGCTGGCATATTGCTCTTATAAAGGGTGAGATGATTGAGGGCATCGGGGTTGAATACAGACACCAAGCCAAAAAGGTGCGATGGATTATACACAGGAGCTTCATCTATTAAGATTAGATTTTGGTCACTGCTCCCTCCTCTTACAAACATAGCTGAAGAGCCATCGCCTAATGTTTTTACACCCGATTGTAACTGCACGGCCTTAATCACATCCACCTCACCAAAAACATTTGGCATCTGGCGGATGCTTTTGAGTGTCATTCTTTCTGCATTGAATTCATTTTGATTTAACTGAGAGTTCTTATAATCAGCAACAACTTTTACTTCTTCAAGCTCTAGTGAAGAAACCTTCAAAAGTATATCCTTATAAACATCCTCTTGCAAATTAATCTCAACAGAAACGCTTTGGTAACCAATATATGAAATGGATATTGTATGACTACCTTGCTGAAGAGTTAGGGAGTAGTAACCGTATCCATTTGTAATTACTGCCCCTTGCAACGAACTCTCAGCAACCACTGCCCCAATAAGAGCCTCGCCAGTGCTTTGATCCTTAACGTATCCACTAACTGTAAAACTTTGCTGTGCCAGCAATACACGACTGGTTAGAAGTAATATATAGAAAAAAAATTGCCTCATGTTTGATTTAATAATGGCATGCTTATATATCTGTTATTAAATTATTAGGGACCTTCTCTTTTAAAAAGCAAAAATCTAAAACTTATTTATTCCGCAGATATGATGTTTCACTCATAAAACAGCTGGTCAATTAGCAATGAAATGGGATTCTGAAATTGAAACAGCCTCCCATTTCATTTGTCTTTCTATTAGTTTAATCGTCAAACTCTATTAGAACAGAATTATTTCTGTATTTCCTTCTTGCCCTCATTTTGTATCCTTCGCGGGTTCTATCATCGTTATCACCACTTTTTATCTGTTTCCATTCGGACACTACAGTAGTCCATGAGTGATTAGATGATTTTTTAAATTTTAATCCCCACCAGCCTCTATTGTACCAATTGTAACCATATACAAAGCAAGTCATTGATCCTGTTTCACCAAGTCCATAATGATCAGAATAGTGAGTACCATAGCTCCACCATCCCTTAGCAACATACTCACTTGGCTCATGGGTAAGTAAGATAACATTACCAACGCCTTTTCCCAACTTTTTGCTTATAAACATTGTTGAGATTTCTGCAACAAAATTACTCAACTCTGCATTGCTCTTTTCCACTGCATCGTCTTTTGTTGCAAAGTATTTATCAGCAACTTCTGCCAAAGTCTCACCCCTCATTCTTGGCAAAAGACTAAAATTTTCGGAACCCCACAGTTTCAATATCGAATCATCATCTGAACCCACTAAAATTACAGCAGAATTTTCCTTCTTAGCATCATAAATAGTAAGCTCTTTGGTGTATTTTCCAAATTCCTTATCAATTACTACAGACCCATACGAGCTAATCTCCTTGGTATTTGAATCAAATTTATTTTTAAAACTATTTTCATTTTTAAAAATTTCTTCTTTTGTACAAGAGCTAAATATCGCTAAAAGAATAAAAATAGCTAGTTTGGTT
>JAWLEY010000030.1:0-18283 GCA_041685855.1 Perlabentimonas sp.
TCTTTACATGCATCGAAAAGAATTGTGGCAGCGTGCGTGCAGTTTATGCATTCGAAGAATCCCATTCCGCCGGTAGGCTGCTCGTTTTTTTTTGCCGTAGTATAATCTACAAAGGCTGCAACTCTACCTACCACTTCTCCCTCTTTGTTCTTTAGAATCCATCTTATGGCCTCTCCATTCCTGAAAAGTTTATTCTCTTTGGTGCTAAAAACGTTATTAATATCCTTATCTAGCGGGCGTATCCAGTTATTTTCGTTCTTATATAGTTTTACTGGTAGTATTAGGAATGCCTCTGCTGTGTTTTTGTTATTTACTTCTATTAGAGAATATTGCATAGCTAAAAATTAAAGATGTATACTCTAAAGTAAAAGTACAAAAAATTGAGCTTTTATTTACTTAGAAAGGATGATAATATTTCGTAACATTTAATCAGCGCAAAGTGCAATGCCACTTAATCCAGTAATCTCTCCATTTCTTAGTTTTGGGCGAATGTATACCTCAAAAAGTTCTTGTTTTTTTGTTACTGTATTGGCTCTGAGCATTATGGGTTCCTCAATATTGGCTGGTTTTAATAGCCTGCTTATTATTGTTTTTAGCTTAACAACCTCTCGCAACGATAGAATTTGCCAGATGTAAGCTCCCTTCTGGATATCTAGTTCTGATATGCCAAAGGTTTTATGTCCAATATGATTCATAAATTCAATTTGGCCATTTAGGGATACTCTAAAAATGGTATGAGGTAATTTTTCGGTTAGTTCTCGGAAACGTTGCTCATTAAGCTGGTAGTGCTTATGAACCAGTTCGCGTTCGAAGGAAAATGAGATGAGGTTCGAAATTGTTTTAAGCAACTCAATCTCCTCCATCTTCCATTGGCGCTTAAAGGTACACTCGTCAAACCCAATGTAGCCAAAATGCTTGCCTGTAACCTGTAAAGGCAAGATGATGAATGACTGTATTTTTTGAGCTTTCATGAACTTTGCGAAATCGGTAGGTAGCTCCTTATCAATATTCCATGTCATCATTAGGTCAACCGTCTTACTCCAGTCTAAGACCATGCTAAGCGACACCTCCTTAAGATTATTGATTTGTGGCTCTACTCCTTTGTTACACCATTCGTAGGTGTTAACTGTAATGTCTTTTTCCAGGTCGCTCTCAAAAATATACACCCTGCTGGCGTTGGTAAATTCGCCTAGTAGTTTAATAACCTCCTTGTTTTTTGCTTCTATACTTTTATTGCAATGAAGGATGTATGTAACTTTTGAGATAAGCTCGTGCTGCTGAAGGTTTTTTTGGAGTTTTTCCTGATTTTCAAGCAGCTTAATCTCGGTAGTCTTTTGTCGGGTTATGTCCGATATTGTTCCAGTTGCCCTAATCGTTTTGTTTTGATTATCGCGTAGGATTCTATTCTTTGATAAAATCCAGATATATTCTCCATCCTTTCGTTTCACTCTAAATTCAATTTCCAAAGATCCGCCGCTGGACATGAAACCACTAACCTGCTCCTTAACCCACTGGTAGTCGTTTGGGTGAATGATTTCTTCCCAATACGTGCTGCTGGGCTCAACTTCCCAGGGTCTATATCCAAGAATTGTGAATGTCATTGGGGAAAAATATTTCTCACCAGTAATAAAGTCAATGTCCCAAATTCCTAAGTTTCCTGCATTAAGAGCAAGTTTCAGCCGTTCGTCACTCTTTTCAAGTTTTAATCTGCTGGTTTTACTCTCTGTAATATCCTTTACCGAAATAGCCACCTTGTTACCTTTGTCGGTTGGAATCATAAAGAGTGAATGTTGAAGTATTCTGGGTCTGTACATTCCATCCTTAACGGAACTTTCAACGTACGAACCTTGCCAGGGGTTCGTGCCCTTGTGGGCTATTGTTGTGTAGAAGTTGTTGAAATCGTTAAACAATTCAGCTTGAGGTTTTGCTTTTTTTGTAAGCTCCTCAAGAATATCAGATATGTACTGGCCAATTATTTCATGTCTCTTTACAGTCGTAATCTCCTCCATTACTGGATTCCAGTCTATTACTGCGCCGTTCTCGTCTATTACAGCCAAACCATCAAGAGAGTTATTTATAAAACCACTAATGGTTTCAAGAAACCCTTCCTTTTCAATTTGAAGTTTCTTTCTTTCGTTTATATCCATACTTACTCCGGCAAGCCTAATTGGGTTTCCTTTCTCGTTCCACTCAACAATTTGCCATACGCACAGGAACCATCTGTATCCATTCAATTTGGTTTTTACCCTATGTTCCCAGTTTTTTGGGAAATCGTTGCCATTCTTTATGTTTTCAAGAATTTTTTCAAATTCTACTAAAGAATTGGAGTGCAAAAGGCTAAGCCAGGTTTTTAGGTTAGTAGGAAAATCTGTTGGATTATAACCAAGCATAGTATAAAAGGCAGGACTAATATAGAACTCATCCGAGAGAATATTTAAGTCCCAAACACATTGATTTGATGCTATTAGTGCGGTATCCAGCTGCTTTAATGACTCTTGACTAATTTTGTTACTCAGCCCTCCATTGTTGTCTATTATGTTGATTGAAAGGAGTATAGATGTTTTGTCATTCCATAGGCACCGACGAAGTTTTAAATTGCATGGGTACTCATTACCGCTCTTGTCTATAATTTTCAAATTTCTTTTGTACGATGACGAGGACTTTAGACTTGTTGATTTAACCAGAAAATTTTCAAAATTCGTTCGTGTATTATCTGATATAACTATATCTGATATTCGTATGTTATAAATGTCTTTTACAGAGTAGCCAAAGGTTTTAACAAATTCTGGATTGGCATGAACCACCCTATTGGATGAAATAACCAGCAGGTTTTTGTTTGAAGTGTCAACTATCTGCTTAATCAGTGAGTCTAGCTGCTCTATGTTTTTTTCAAGTATATTTATCGCTTTCTGTTCGCTCTGTTTCTTTGAATTCATTTAAAATGCTGATAATGATTAATTAATGTTTTAATCGCACAAAAATAGTTCATTATTTAGATTGTTATTAAAAATTTTGGAATTATTTAAGATATTGTTGTATTTTTGCGCCCTTATTAAAATTAGTTATACAAATGTATATCAGCCTAGTATGACAGAGAACGAAAGGATAAAGCAGCTTAGGAAGCACCTTGGTTATACACAGCGATTTTTTAGTAGTTCGCTTGATATTAAGCAGGGCTCCTACTCTGATGTTGAGCGGGGTAAGGCTGGAATTAGTGCAATTTTATTAAAAAATTTAATTAAAAGATACAGAGTAAATCCATTATGGCTTTGTGAGGGCGAAGGGGGAATGTTTATTGACGAGGAGCTTGTTAACAAAACCTATGGTAAACCTAATGATAGATTTGATAGTAAGTGCGATAAGCCATTTAAAAGCAAACCACAAAACGATAAAAAATTCGACGGTGATTTAGCCGAACGTCAGCAGCAATATTTTGATAGCATAAATGGAATCATTGATTTTCTTGAAGAGTAAAAATCGCATTTGTGTTCTTTTGTACAGACATTTATTGAAACAATAAGCTGTTTCTGCAACAGGAAGTTTAATTTTTACTGTCCTTGTTCGCTTCGTATCTCAATAAAAGCATTGGCCCACATTAAATCTAGCGGTGTTGTAATTTTAATATTCTCCCTATCTCCCTCAACAATATTTATTTTTGCTCCATTAAACTCAGCCACAGATGCATCATCAGTAAAATGAGGTTGCCAGCCGGTATTATAGTATTTTTTTATTTCGTTAACATGAAAAACCTGAGGGGTTTGTATTAACCAGCACATATCTCTGTTTTCAATTTTGTTATTCTCTACTGTTCCAATTCGCACTGATTCATGTGGTTTGATAGCTGGAATTGCGTTCCCTTTTTGTTGGGCAACAGTGTAACACTGTTCAATTAAACTAGTGGTTATAAATGGTCGTACACCATCGTGTATAGCCACTAACCCCTCGTTTTTTAAAACATCGAGACCATTTTTGACTGATTGAAATCTGGTTTTGCCTCCGTTTACTATTGTGTGCGGTACTTTATAGGAGTATTCCTGACACAAATCAGTCCATCTATTTTGTTCTTGCTCAGGAAGTACCAGAATTATCTCTGGCTTAGGAGAGAGACTGTAAAAAGCATTCAGGGTGCGCATTAAAATTGGGAGCCCATTTAGCGGGATGAATTGTTTTGGCACGGTATTTCCCATTCGTAATCCACTACCTCCTGCAACAATAAGCGCAACTCTACTGCTCATGGTGTGCTTCTTCGTTGTGAAAAAGAATTTTTCTTTGGAATAAAATTAAGTAAAAAACGCCAATTGTAATGGCAGAATCTGCAATATTAAAAACGGGTCTAAAAAATATGAAACGCTCACCTCCTACCCAGGGTGCCCAATCTGGCCATGTTGTATTAATTATTGGGAAATAGAACATGTCAACAACACGTCCATGCAGGAACGATGCGTAGCCACCTTCAGGTGGAAGGAATTGCGCAGGCGTGCCATACGATTCACTAAAAAGTAGCCCGTAGAAAGCGCTATCGAGAATATTGCCTATGGCACCTGCCATAATTAAGGCAATACCCAGAACCAGCCCCTGTGGCATCTTTTTCTTTATTAGCCAGGCAATGTAAACGCCAATAAGTATAACTGCAGCAATCCTAAATAAGCTTAAAAAAAGTTTGCCATACTCACCCCAGAATTGGAGGCCAAAAGCCATGCCATAATTCTCGGTGAAGTGAATAATAAACCAATCGCCAAGGATGTTGTAACTCTCACCTAGCGCCATGTTAAGTTTAATCCAAACTTTAAGTGTTTGATCGGCAAGGAGAACCAATCCAATTAGTAGGAGGGTTTTATTTCGCAACGACATTTTCAAAGGTTGAGTGAGATAATGATTGCCCACAAAAATACAATAATGTGACAATTAAATTGCCACATTATCAACATTGGCCAATAAAAATTTATTCTATTTCTGCCTGTTTTTTGCTTCGATGCTCAGGGTAGCGTGCGGAACAACCCGTAAACGGTCTTTATCAATCAACTTCCCAGTTTCACGGCAAACACCGTAGGTTTTGTTCTCAATACGAACAAGAGCCGCCTCGAGGTGCTGTATGAACTTTATTTGTCTCTGGGCCAATTTGCCAGCCTCTTCTTTAGAAAGTGTTGCTGCTCCTTCTTCCAAAACCTTAAAGGTAGGTGAAGTATCCTGAGTGTCGTTGCTTTCGCTCATTGTGATGGCTCCCTTAAGGACATCATAATCCTTACGAGCTTTATCCAGCTTGTTCAGAATTATTTCTTTAAATTCTGACAACTCCTCATCATTGTACCTTGTCTTCTCTGCCATAGCTCAAAAATTTTGTTTAAATATAAATATAAAGGTTTATATTACCAATTTTACGCATCAATCTTTTCAACTTTAATTGATGTAAATAAATCAGCATCTAACTCAACGTTGGTACCTGTTCCACATGGCATTGAGTCAACAAAACAAATTTCGCGTGCAAGGGTTTGGCTGGCAATATACTCCTTGTGGGTATTAATGGCCGGGCTCAATTGCTGATGATTAAGAACACTAATCTTAACCTTGTCGGTAACGTCAAAGCCAGCATCTTTCCTTATATTCTGAATCCTGTTAATTAGCTCCCGTGCAATGCCCTCCTGCTTAAGTTCATTGGTAATTGTTACATCAAGGGCAACGGTAAATCTTCCCTCGTTGGCCACGAGCCAGCCTGGTATGTCTTCAGAGATTATTTCAACATCATTTTGGCTAATTTGCTGAGGCTCACCACCAATGGTGACAGGGAAAGTTCCCTCCTTCTCCAGCAAAGCAATATCGCTTTGCGACATGCTGCCAATTGCTCCAGCAACCTCCTTCATAGCCTTCCCAAAGCGAGGTCCAAGTGTTTTAAAGTTTGGTTTTACTTTCTTCACAAGTACCCCTTCCGAATCGTCAAGGTACTGAAGCTCCTTAACATTCACTTCGTTAAGGATTAGGTCCTCTACCTTCTGTAGCTGATTGCGAAACTTGTCGTTAAGCACCGGAACCATCATTTTATTAAGTGGTTGCCTTACCTTAATGTTGACCTTGCGTCTGAGCCCAAGCACCATCGATGAGATGCTCTGAGCAATGATCATCCTCTCTTCAAGATCTTCATCAATTAAAGTTGTATTTGCCTTTGGAAAGTCGGAAAGATGTACGCTCTCAACTTTTTGCTTAGAGGCCGCCTCGTTGAGATCGGTGAATAGCTGGTCGCTATAAAATGGTGCTATTGGAGCGGCAAGCATGGCAACCGTTTCAAGGCATGTGTAAAGCGTTTGATAGGCAGCAATCTTATCGGTGTTATACTCTCCGCCCCAGAAACGTTTTCTGTTAAGACGAACATACCAGTTGCTCAGGTTCTCTGAAACAAAGTCCTGAATAGCCCTCCCGGCTCTGGTGGGTTCGTAACTATTGTATGCATCCTCAACTTCAACAATAAGCGAGTTTAGTAGTGAGATTATCCACCTGTCTATCTCTTGCCTTTGGTTAACTGGCACCTCTGGCTCGGCATAACAAAAGCCGTCAACATTGGCGTAAAGCGAAAAGAAAGAGTAGGTATTGTATAGTGTTCCAAAGAATTTTCGTCTAACCTCATCTACTCCGTCAATATCAAATTTTAGGTTATCCCAAGGTTGGGCGTTGGTAATCATATACCAGCGTAGGGGGTCGGAGCCAAACTTTTCAATTACCTCGAATGGTTCCACGGCGTTACCTAAGCGCTTGCTCATCTTGTTGCCCTTTTTATCAAGCACCAATCCGTTAGAAATGATATTTTTAAAGGCAACCGAATCGAATAGCATGCTAGCAATTGCGTGCAGGGTAAAGAACCAGCCTCTGGTTTGATCTACGCCCTCGGCAATAAAATCAGCAGGAAACACCTCTTTAAACCCATCCTTGTTCTCAAAAGGGTAATGTATTTGAGCGTAGGGCATTGCACCTGAGTCGAACCAAACATCAATAAGATCGGGCTCTCTGAACATCTTTTTCCCTGATGGAGAAACAAGTACTACATCGTCAACAAAGGGGCGATGAAGGTCGAATGTTTCGTAGTTTTCTTTTGAGAAATTGTTTGGGCTGAAATCTTCCAGTGGGTTCTTCTCCATGAAGCCTGCCTCCACTGCCTTAGCGCATTCGTTTTTAAACTCCTCCACTGATCCAATGCAGATTAGCTCTTTACGGTCTTCGGTTACCCATATTGGTAATGGGGTTCCCCAGAATCGAGAGCGGGACAGGTTCCAGTCTACCAAATTCTCAAGCCATTTACCAAACCTACCTGTACCTGTGCTTGCGGGCTTCCAGTTAATCGTATCGTTAAGTTCAAGCATCCTATCTTTTAGTGCAGTTGTTCTTACAAACCAGCTGTCTAATGGATAGTAAAGTATTGGCTTATCGGTGCGCCAGCAATGTGGGTAGTTGTGAGTATATTTTTCAATTTTGAATGCCCTGTTGTTCTTTTTAAGCCAAACGCAAAGATTAACATCGAGGCTATCGCCATTTTCTGGGGGGTTGGGATCGTACTCATTTTTTACGTAGCAACCTGCAAACTCCTTAAATTGTTCGGTGTTAACAAACTGATTAACAAAGTCAGGGTCCAAATCATCTATATCAAAATATTTGCCGGTACGGTCAACCATTGGCTCTATATAACCCAATTTACTTTTGAGAATAAGAGGTGATATACCTGCTACTTTAGCAACCCTATCATCGTCGGCACCGAAAGTTGGCGCAATATGAACAACGCCTGTGCCATCCTCGGTTGTAACGTAATCGCCAGGTATTATTCGGAATGCATCGCCCTCAGGTTTCACAAAAGGGAATAGCTGTTCGTAGCGAATGTCGATAAGTTCGTTGCCCTGGTACTCGGCTATAACTTTGTAGGGAACCTTTTTATCCCCAGGCTTGTAATCTTCTAGTGTTAGGTCGGCAATCTTGGGATCAAAATATGTGTTCTGCAAATCTTTAGCTAAAATTACCGTTACTGGTTCTCCGCTGTATGGGTTAAACGACCGAACTTTTACGTACTTAATTTTAGGCCCCACGGCAAGCGCCGTATTTGATGGCAGTGTCCAGGGGGTTGTTGTCCACGCAAGGACAAAAACATCAGAATCTACATCTTTAAAAAGAAACTCTGAGGTTTGGTTACGGACAATCTTAAACTGGGAGACGATGGTAGTGTCCTTAACGTCGCGATAGCAGCCCGGCTGATTCAGCTCATGGGTGCTTAGCCCGGTTCCTGCTGCGGGAGAGAAGGGTTGTATGGTTTTCCCTTTGTAGAGCAGATCCTTTTTATGAAGCTCCTTTAGTAAGTACCAAAGAGTTTCAATGTATCTGTTATCGTAAGTGATGTATGGGTCGTCCATATCAACCCAGTAGCCCATTTTGTGTGTTAATTCCTCCCACAGGTCGGTATACTTCATTACCTCACGACGGCAGGTTTTGTTGTATTCTTCAACGGTGATAGACTTTCCAATATCCTCCTTGGTTATTCCCAGAAGTTTTTCCACGCCAAGTTCAACAGGCAAACCGTGTGTATCCCATCCGGCCTTGCGATGAACCTGATAGCCCTGTTGCGTTTTGTATCGGCAAAATATATCTTTTATAGCACGAGCCATTACATGGTGAATTCCAGGAATACCGTTGGCAGATGGTGGCCCCTCGTAAAATACGAAGGATGGTTTACCTTCACGAGACGAAAGGCTTTTCTCAAATGTTTTGTTCTTCTCCCAGGATTCAAGAACCTTCTTGTTTACCTGCGATAAATCTAATGCTTTGTGCTCTTTAAATTTAACTTTGTCTGCCATATGGGTTACTTATAATACTAATAATCAACAAAATACTGTGATTACTGCGTTTTGAATACTATAAAAAATAAAAATCCCACAAAGATATGTTACTGACCGATAAAAACAAACCGTTTTTTAATGTAATTAGCTAATTTTGCATACTTATAACTTGTTGATTTACTTTAAAGAAATATTAATTGCATGTGTATATTTAAGTTTTGGAAGTCGTTAACGTGGGCTTTGCTTATTCTGTTGGCTTGCCTGATGCCTGGCAGTTCCATTAATAGAGTTGCTGATTTTGATCTGCCTCACTTTGATAAGGTTGTGCATTTTGGCATATTCTTTATTCTTACCGTACTGCTTCTTTCAGACTTTAATAAGCAGGAAACTACTAAAATAACCCGCAAAAAGAAAATACTCATTGCTGCTTTAGTAGCTTTTGCTTACGGATTAGTTATTGAATTGTTCCAGCTACTTTTAATCCCCTCACGAAGCGCTGAGGTTCTTGATATTTTAGCAAATGGTATTGGAATAATTTCTGCAATAGTTACATACAAAACTATAAACAGATTAACCAGAGGTTACATTTAATTTCTCCGAAGTGCTATTGAATTTACCGGAGAAGTATTTTTACAAAGGCAAGTAGCGTTCTGAGCAATATTTTAATATCTAGCCAAAAGCTCCATTGGTGAATATATTTAATATCATACTCAATAAAGGTGTTAAACATTATTTTTTTGTATGGGTCTTTTAGCTGCCTAAGGCAAGTAATTCCTGGCTTTACCGCTAACCTTTCTTTCTGCCAATCTTCATATTGCATTACATGCTCTGGGGTGTGGGGTCTTGGCCCTACTATAGACATGTTCCCTAACAGCACGTTTACCAACTGAGGCAACTCATCAATATGGGTTTTTTGAAGATATTTTATAAAATCCGAGTTATGCTGGTTAATTAACTTGCTCTGCGTTTTTAATTTGATTATTGTAAATGGTTTACTGTTCTTGCCTATCCGCTTCTGCAGGAAAAATGGATTCTCTTTGTGAATAAACCATAGTAGTATACTAAACACAATGAGAAACGGAAGTGTCAACAAGAAGATGACAAAAGAGATAGTTATATCGAAAATTCGTTTTAATAATACCACTTCAATAGGTTAAAATAATGGGTTAACTCATTTACAAGCGTACAAAGTTTACAAAAAATCTTTACGAAAGATAGCAATATGTTTATGATTTGACTAAAATGCTTAATCCGGATAGAGTGATAATAATTCATTATAAGGTAACAAAAGAATCATATGAACTCCATAAACAGGGCTTTACGTTGACGAGTAAATTATGGAAACACGCACTTCTATTTTCAACAGGCGGGTTCCTATTCATTCTGCTATCTAATAACCAGCGAACTTGTTAGTTAGCATTTAATATTATAGAATTTCGGGTAATTTTTTATAATGAACTTTTCACTTTAAGAAATGTTTTTACCTTTGCTCAATCATTTAATGTGGAAAGATTTGATTGATTGCAACCACGATAAAAAATGCTAAAGCAGTATTTTATCCAGTCAATCTATTGAACCTTCCATTACCTTTTTTATTCATTTAAAATATCAAAAAGAAATGGGATATCTATTTACTTCAGAGAGCGTTTCGGAGGGCCATCCAGATAAGGTAGCAGACCAAATTTCCGATGCGTTGTTAGATGAATTTTTACGTCAGGACCCTAACTCAAAGGTAGCCTGCGAAACTTTAGTAACAACTGGTTTGGTTGTTTTAAGTGGCGAGGTAAAATCCTCTGCATACGTTGACGTACAGCAGATTGCACGTCAGGTAGTGCGCGATATTGGCTATACAAAATCCGAGTATATGTTCGACGGAGATAGCTGCGGTGTTATCTCATCCATACACGAGCAATCGCCTGATATTAACAGAGGCGTTGTAAGGGGTAGCGAAGAGGACCAGGGGGCAGGTGACCAGGGAATGATGTTTGGTTATGCTTGCCGCGAAACTGACGATTTTATGCCCTTACCCATTGAGCTATCGCACATTATACTAATGGAACTGGCTAAAATTAGGCAGGAGGGGAAACAGATGACTTACCTGCGCCCCGATTCGAAAAGTCAGGTAACCATTGAGTACGACGGGCCAAATCAACCCTCACGCGTACATACAATTGTTGTTTCAACCCAGCATGATGAGTTCGATACGGATGAAAAAATGCAGGCAACCATAAAAAATGATGTTGATAAGATATTAATCCCTAGGGTTATGCAGAGGTTGCCACAAAGGGTTCAGAAACTTTTTAAAGGCGACCATATTCTTCATGTTAATCCAACCGGAAAATTTGTTATTGGTGGCCCACATGGTGACACAGGCCTAACCGGCAGAAAAATTATTGTTGACACGTATGGTGGCAGAGGCGCCCACGGCGGGGGAGCATTCTCAGGCAAGGACTCTTCAAAGGTTGACCGTTCCGCCACTTACGCTGCAAGGCACATTGCAAAGAACCTTGTGGCTGCAGGAGTTGCAGAAGAGGTGCTGGTTCAGTTGGCATATGCCATTGGCGTTGCACAACCTGTAAGTATTTATGTTAATACCTACGGTACTGCAAATGTTAATAAATCTGATGAAGAGATTTCAAGCATTGTTAATGAGCTCTTTGACCTGAGGCCAGGTGCAATTGTAAAACGGTTTGGTCTTAAGAATCCAATTTTCAGAGATACTTCTGCCTATGGTCATTTTGGCCGTGATTATTATAAAGGCAAGGTTAAACTAGGCGGAGGGAACGGAAGTCAAGAAGTTGAGAAAGAAGTTGAATTCTTTGCCTGGGAAAAGTTAGATTATGTTGATAAAATAAAGAAGGCAATGCATATCTAGTTTTTTATTATAGAAACTTTAAAGCCCAGGTTAAAAACTTGGGCTTTTTTTTACCTGATTAGTAATGTCTTGCTCCCCATAAACTAAACCGTTTTTACTTTTTTACTTTTAACAAATTATAATTTTATCCTTAATACTTATAACTTTGCAACATCTCATAATAAAGGTATGAGCTTGTGACAACCAAACTTCATTTTTATTAATTCAAGTCATCATTCTTAAGAGTTTAGAATTGCCTTGAATAAAAAGTTGTAGGTTTGCGCAGAAGTAGTATTTTTATTAGGCAATTATCAACATAAATACAGTATCAAGAGTTACTTTGCATGAAACGAACAATATTTATATGGATTCTTACTTCTGTTCTGGTTTTTTCAGCAGGATTTTTGCTGTATCTATGGTTACAAGGCAGAACCAATGTAGCTTCAGATGCGCTTCGTGCAGTACCAGTTAATGCCTCCGTAATTATTAAAGTTAACAATTATGACAATATAATACAGGAACTCCATAGAAATGAGAATGAATTTTGGGGTAGCTTAAACGAGTTTAATGTTTTTGCCAGAGCGTCAAAGCTATTTAACAGAACCGAATCCTATAGAAAACGCTCATCTGTGGTGGACCAGCTGCTCTACGACAATCATTTTTTTGTATCTGCACATGCTGTAGGCAAAGGAACTCCCGAACTCTTTTACGCTGCAAACATTCCAGAAAGGGTTAGACCTTCCGACATTATTGAATTAGTAGATGATTTTGCAGGTAGCAACTATACAAAAGAAGGGAAAGATTACAACGGAACAACAATATACCTTTATAAAGAGAACGATACAGAAGACGGCAATAGTTTTAGTTTTGCAATTCGCCAGGGAATTGTAATGGTTAGCCAATCCGTTTTGCTTATAGAATCAGCAATTGGTCAGCTAGGTAGTAATGTTTCTCTTTATGAGGACAAAACTTTTATGGATGCATACAAAACCGCTGGTACGAGTGTGGTTGCTAACGTTTTTGTAAACCATCCGAAGCTTCCGGTTATCCTTACCGAGAAGGTGCATCCTAATCATAAAATGGGCATTCAGGATTTTGCCTACACTGCAAGCTGGAGTGAGTTGGATATGACCCTGAATAACAACAGTTTTTACCTAAATGGTTTTGCGCAGGTGCCCGATACGGTTAGTACCTTTTACAAGGTATTCACTAAGCAAAAGCCCGTTCCAATGAGAATTCCCGAAGTACTACCAGCGCAAACAGCAGCTTTCCTTCACTTTGGAATATCCAACCTTAAAGTGTATTTCGAGTCATACCATCATTTTCTTGATAATAGAGGTACGCTTAGCAATCATAAAAGTAATATTGATGCAATAAGTAGCAATTTGGGGGTAAGTATTCAGTCGTTGTACTCCTCAATATTTGGTAATGAGCTGGCGCTGGCTTTTATTCCGTTTGAGGGAGAAGAGTATAATAACTGTTGGTTTGCCATAGCAAACACCAAAGGGCAGAGTTTAGCACGGCGCACCCTAACAGATGCTATTGGTAACTATGCAAAAGAGAATGGTCAGAGTTCTAGTGCATTCGAAACAACCTTTGCAATAGATAGGGAGAAATCGGTAAAGATTTACCGCATGCCCAAAGCAGGAATCCACGAAGCACTTTTTGGTTCCCTGTTTACAGCCGTTAACGATAAGTATTTTACGTTCATTGAATCTTACGTGGTATTTGGGGCATCTGAAGAGGCTCTTTCGCGGCTTATAATTGCAAACATTCATAATAAGCAGCTTGCCGTTGAGAGCGTATTTAATGATTTTTCAAAAAGTTTAGCCTCCGAAACCAACTTTACTGCCTACATAAATCCTGGAAAATCAGAGATGCTATATGGACATAAGTTATCGTCTACATCGGCAGCAAGAATCCTGTCGCGAAAGGAGAGCATTAAGAAGATACAGGGTTTGGCCTTTCAGCTAACAGGCGGAAAAAGCATGATATTTAATAATGTTAGCGCTAGTTACTCTCCACATACATACGAGGCACCTCAAACAGTCTGGGAAACTAGGCTCGACACAAGTTTTAGCATGAAGCCAGAATTGGTTATAAATCATAATACTCAAAATCGCGAGATATTTGTACAGGACGATAAGCACAATATTTATCTTATTAATGAGGTTGGAAGGGTGCTATGGAAACGTCCCTTGCCCGAGAAAATTTTGGGGCAGGTTCATCAGGTAGACCTATACAGGAACGGGAAGTTGCAGCTGGTTTTTAATACCAGGTCGTATATTTATCTTGTTGATAGAAACGGTAATAACGTTAGCGGGTTTCCAGTAAAGTTTCGCTCACCCGCAACAAATCCATTGGCCGTATTCGATTATGACAATAACCGCAAGTACAGGTTCTTTGTTGCAGGAGAAGACCGCAAGGTGTATGTATACAACAGGGATGGTAACATAGTTTCAGGCTGGGATTTTGAAGGTACAGAAAAAACTGTTTATCAGCCAGTACAGCATTTTAGAATTGATGAGCGGGATTTCATAGTGTTAGCCGATGAGAATCGTCCATACATTCTTAACCGAAGGGGCAACCACCGGGTTCGTCCAAACCGTTTCTTTTCTGTTTCCAAAAACAGCACCTTCTTCTCAGAAAGTAGCACATCAAATACACCTGCGCAGTTTGTAACTACCGACACGCTAGGGATGGTTCGTTTTGTCCGTACCGATGGTAAAGTGGAGGAGAAGTCGCTGGCCAGCCTTAGCTCCAATCATACTTTTATGTATACCGATGTTAATGCTGACGGAGCAAACGATTTTGTTTTTGTTGATGGTAATGAGCTAATGGTTTATAAAAATAGTGGTGACAAATTGTTCTCAAAAGAGTTTCCTCACAAGCTGCAGCCGCATGTAATATATTTTCATTTTGGTAGACGTGACCGTAAGCTGGGAGTAATGTGCTCCGAATCGTCCAATATTTATCTTGTAAATAACGACGGAAGCCTTTATAATGGATTTCCTTTGCAAGGGATAACACCATTTAGTATAGGCCGATTTTCTAATACTAAATCAACATTTAATCTTATTGTGGGTTCCTCTTCAGGTTACGTGTTAAACTATGCTGTGCAATAATTTTTACCATTTTTTAACTTGTAAACTCATTCTGTAATCGGAATGCAATAGTTACATTTGTAAGTAGTAAATAATAAATAATTATTATTCTTTTATGTTGGGAATATTTAGGTTTCTCGCAATATTTTTCCTAATAATAGTGCTGTTGGGCTACATCTTTAGGTTTCTGCTCCGATTTTTTGTGAGAAGAATGCAGAAAAGGTACGAGAAGGGTCAGCAACAGCAGGGTAGGTATAAACGTAAGGAGGGGGAAGTACACGTAACCAAAACTCCGCCTACAGAAAAAATTGTTGATAAAGATGTTGGAGAGTATGTAGATTACGAGGAGGTTGATGACTAGTTTTTCGAAAAATTATTAATAGAACCAATCACCAATAAATAACCTTACCATGGCCATACAGGTTCAGAATGTTACCAAAAAATTTGGCGAGCAAAAAGCGGTTAACAATGTATCGTTTAACATACCAGCAGGACAGGTAATTGGATTTCTTGGGCCAAATGGCGCTGGGAAATCAACCATGATGAAAATTATTACAGGCTTTATTAAGCCTACTAGCGGTATGGTGAAGGTTAACGGAATACCCATTGACAATCCGGAGACCGACTTTAGAAGGTTTATTGGTTATTTGCCCGAAAACAACCCATTATATACCGATATGTTTGTAAAGGAGTATCTCTGCTTCGTGGCAAAAATTTACAAGCTTGGACGGATTGGGGCCAAAAGGGTTAATCAACTTATTGAGCTAACTGGCATAGGCGATGAACAGAATAAGAAGATTGGCCAACTTTCCAGAGGATATCGTCAGAGGGTTGGTTTGGCTCAGGCGTTACTCAACAGGCCATCGGTATTAATTCTTGATGAGCCCACCAGCGGTCTTGACCCAAACCAGATAGTAGAGATTAGAAGGATTATTGCCGATGTAGGGAAAGAGAAAACAGTGCTGTTATCAACGCACATTATGCAGGAGGTGGAGGCCATTTGTAGCCGTGTTCTAATTATTAATCGCGGAAATATTGTGGCCGACGATTCAACATCAAACATTATGCTACATCATGCTGCTGGCAAGAGGGACGTATTAGTGGAGTTTACCCAGCCAGTTGAGGCCAGCCTGCTAAAGCAGATAAATGGCGTAACAGATGTTATTCCTCTTCCCAAAGGGGAAAATTCATGGATTGTTCGCTGCGATAGCCAAAACGATGTAAGGTCTGATATTTTCAATTTCTGTGCAGAAAAGGGCCTCACTATAATAACCCTTCAACAAAAGCCCATGCAAATGGAGGAGGTTTTCCAAACATTAACCCAATAGTAAACCTTGCTACAATCTTAAATAAATTATATTTTTGAACTCTGTTTCAACATAGAAGCATTAATTATTTTGCATTCATGAAAAGTATTGTAGCTGGAGTTGATATTGGTGGCACAAACACTGTTGTAGGACTTGTTACGCACGATGGCAACTGCCTAAAGGAAACTTCCTTCCCAACACAAAAACATGCAGAGTTTGATGGATTTGTTTCACAAATTGCCGAGGCCGTTAGGGGATTGCTTAAAGGGTTTGAGCAAGAGTATTCATTAGAAGGAGTAGGGATTGGCGCCCCAAACGGTTCGCTCTATACAGGAGAGATAATTGATGCTGCAAACCTACGCTGGAAAGGTTCATTGCCATTAAAAGAGTTGCTAACCAATTGTCTTAACGTGCCAGTTGCCGTTACCAACGATGCCAATGCAGCTGCAATGGGGGAGATGCGTTTTGGAGCAGCCCAAAACATGAAAAACTTTGTAATTATTACTCTGGGCACTGGACTTGGCAGCGGCATTGTAATAGATGGCAAATTGGTGCTTGGTAACGATGGTTTTGCAGGTGAATTTGGTCATACATCGGTAAAACCCTATGGCAGGCAATGTGGATGTGGAAAGCAAGGTTGTCTTGAGACGTACGTTTCGGCACCTGGTTTAAGAAGAACAGCTTTTAAGCTGCTGGCCAACTCCAACATGCCCAGTAAGCTTAGGCACTATTCTTACGATAGCATCAACTCAAAACAAATTGCCACTTTAGCGTATGAGGGCGACAGCCTTGCTCAAGAGGCCTTTGAGTACACAGGAGCAATACTTGGGATGAAGCTGGCCGATTTGGTAGCCACGCTTAGCCCAGAGGCCATATTCCTCTTTGGAGGTTTAAGTAATGCTGGTAAAGTAATTTTTGAACCCACTAAGCGGCACATGGAGAAGAACATGTTCTCAATTTTTAAGAACAAGGTGCCAATATTGCCCTCGGGGCTAACAGGGAAAAATGCCGCGGTACTTGGAGCTGCAGCACTTATATTGGAAGATTTAGATGTTCAGTAAAGTTCTGATTTTTTGAGGAGAGTTATTCCAACACCCGCCTTCTCCTATCGGAAGTTTTATAAATCTCGTATCGCCAGGCTTGGTGGTCAATCAGATTGCCATCTGCATCGTAAACCATTTTTTGTTGGATTCTATTATCCCTTTTGCGGTACACAAATTCCTCGCGCCTGACCAGATTTTTTTGACTATTGTAAATTGATTTTTCAACCAAATTTCCATCCTCATCGTAGGCGTATTCCATGGAGCGGGTTTTCTGTGGTTGGTTAACCTTATCAACGGTAATTGTTTCGTAGGTTATGCGGTTAAGCGAATCGTAGGAGAGGGTTCTTTCCAATTTTCGGATTGAATCTGAGGGAACCGCTCTTCTTCCCCTAACCCTGCGTTTAATTTCATTCCCTTGCTCATCGTACTTGTATTGGGCACGAAAGCCTCTTCGGCCTTTATTGTTATAGCCTTTAACCTTAGTTAGCAGCCCATCGGAACTGTAGGTGTACTCCTCCCTAACCTGAAGCGTGGTGTCCGATTCGGTAACCCATAGAACTTTAAGTTCGCTCAGTTTCCCATCGTCCTGATAATTAAACTTATGAATGCGGCGTAACTTCTCGTCCTCAAAAAAATCGGTTTTTACTTTTGTTTGCCCCTCAAAGTAATGCCAACGGTAGTTGTTTGGATGGTGGGTTTCCCAGTCGTAATCAATCTCGGTATGCATTCGGCCCAGAGAGTCAGAAATTTGCTGATTAATAGCAAAAAACTGTTTGGTTCGTTCGCCATCCTCAAGCACGTAGCGGGAGTTTACCGTAACGCGGTAAATATTTTGTGGCTCACGATTTTGAGAAAAGATTAGGGTGGGAAGCAGAAGTAATGCTACAATAGCAGTGCTTAGCTTATATTGGTGTAATTTTTTCATCTGGAAACAGGTTAACAATTATTAATGGCTAATATAGCAATCTATAATATTTTGGAAGTAACTTTTATTTTCGATTTTGATAAAAAGACCTTTTTTTTACATCTAAAATGTGTGGGCATGATATTCTGAATCTTTACACTTTGTATCTATCAACGCCTTTTAATACCGCTCCCATCCATCTCTTCAATTCTTTTTCGGGGTTTTAAACGTTCCTTTTTGCTTGATGAGTCGTCCTTTACCAACTTT
>JAWLEY010000239.1:0-4145 GCA_041685855.1 Perlabentimonas sp.
GTTGCATTCGTTCTTCTCCGTCCACATTTTGCCCAAAAATCATACGAGGCAGGTCTTGAACTTGCAGATTCGGCTAAGTATGAGCAAGCTATTGACAAGTTTACAAGGGCCATAAAACTGAACAAAAAACCAGCTCAATTCTACCATGCCCGAGGCCTGGCATACGATGCTACAAACAAAGACTCTATGGCGCTTGAGGATTACAATAAAGCCATTAGCATAAGCGATACCATATCTAACTTTTTCTTAAATCGCGGAACCACATATAGAAAACTAAGGGCTCTGGAAAAATCGATGGACGATTTTAACCAGGCAATTACCCTTAACGACTCCAATGCCAGCGCATATTTCCAGAGAGGGCTCCTTAAAGCTTCTCAGCATAACTACGACGAGGCTATTGAAGATTACAACCGCAGCATTGAGCTGGATGGCTCAAACCTTGAAGCATTCTATAGCCGCGGCGAAACCCGAGCCCACCTGGACGATTTTATGGGTGCCATTGATGATTATGACAAAATGATTGAAGGAGCTGAGGCTACATCCACGGCCTACAAACAACGGGGAATATTTAAACTTAAAATTCAGGACTACCAAGGAGCTGAAAGCGACTTACAAAAAGCCGCCGAGCTGGATGAGAACGATAAGGAAATATACTACCAATTAGGTCAAGCTAAGCACAATCTTAATAAACCCGATGAATCTATTGAGATGTTTAATAAAGCGTTAAAACTTGATTCTAAATATGCTATGGCCTATGGAGCTCGAGGTGGCGCATACCTTAAAAGCAATAAGCACAAGCAGGCCATTAACGATTTTACAAAAGCTATTGAGCTTAATCCCGAATACAAACGCGCCTACTATGGCCGAGGAATTGCAAAAGCACTCACAACTGACTACTCAGGGTCAATTAAAGACTTTAACAAAGTAATTGAGCTTGACAAGGAGTTTGCACAAGCTTACTACAACAGGGCCGTATCAAAAGCAATTTTAGGTATGCACGAAGAGGCGCTACCCGACTACGATTATATTATTAAAAGGGATACCCGAAATGCTGAGGCTTTCTATAACAGAGGAATTTCCAGAATGAACACAAGAGATACTGAAGGAGCATGTAAAGATTTTCAGAGGGCACTTGACCTTGGCTATAAGCAGGCAGAGCCAATGCTTAAAATGTACTGTCGTAATCAAAACCAGATAAGCGAGTAGTAGTAAAAATCACATACTAATATAAACTGGCGCGGCTATATGCCGCGCTTTTTTGCATGCAAATTCAAGGTAAGCAGAGCAACAGCCACCAGAACCATCCCTATAATTGCCAAAAGAGAAGGTTCTTCATCGGGCAGTATCAACCAGCTTAAAACTGCACCCAGAACTGGAATAATAAATTTCCACATATTTAAGGTGGACACCTTAACCTCAGGACGCTTTAGCAAGGTGTACCAAATTGATATTGCCGCTGCCGAAAGGAAGCTTAACCATGATAATGCAACAAAAAACTCCAATGGGAATGGGCCACGACTGGGTCCCTCAACAATTAAGCCCAAAACGAATAACATTCCACCACCAATTATCATTGAAAACGAGCTAAGCACTAATGGTGGAATTCGCCGCCTATCGCTTGCAACCAGAATATTCCCAAAACCCGAAAGAACGTTGTTACCAATAAGAATTAAAATTCCGAACCCCACGAGAGGGCCAACAACACCCATTTGGTTTCTACCCAGGCTTATCACAATAATGCCCATTAAACCCAAAAGGATACTAAATAATTTTCTGCCTGATATCTTATCACTTTTAAGAACAAAATGCGCCGTAACAGCAATAAATAATGGACCAGAACCAATAATCATGGCTCCCAAAGCACCCGGAACCATATCCATTCCACTGTAAAAAAGGGCATACTGTAAAAATATCTGAACTATCCCAACAAAGATAATCTTACCAAAGTTCATTTTGGCAACCTTTAACTTTCCTTTCAGATTAGGTATGAATGGAAGAATAAGCAATCCAGAAATAAAGAATCGAATGCCGGCAAACTGAAATGGTTCCGCATAATTTAACCCTATTTTAATACCCACAAAGGCAGTAGCCCATAAAACGCAGGCAACAATGGCTAAAAAATTTGTTGATTTAACCCAAGGATTCTCTTCTTTCAATTTCGATAATTTTTTAGGTACAAATAAGCATTCTATAACCAGGGCGATGGATTTATACTCTTATCCTGAGTAAAACCATTGTAACGCTCTGCAACTAGCGAGAGTAACTGTTCAACCTCCTGAGGACAATCCGTTGTAACAAGTTTAAGCCTAAGCTGCTTAAAGTTTGGCAAACCCTTAAAGTAGGAGGTATAATGCCTTCGCATTTCCAACACACCCCTTCTTTCACCCTTTACCTCAATAGATTTTGCAAGATGCTCCTTAGCAATATCAACCTTCTCCTCAACGGTAAAAGGTGTCATTTCAACACCATGCTCCATAAAATGTTTAATCTCTTTAAAAATCCATGGGCGACCATAGGTAGCTCTGCCAATCATCAATCCATCAACACCGTATTTGTTAAACATCTCCACTGCCTTCTGAGGGCTGTCAATATCCCCATTACCAACAATAGGTATATACATTCGTGGATTATTCTTAACATCGCCAATAAGCGACCAGTCGGCCTGACCCCTATAAAGCTGCGAGCGCGTTCTGCCGTGGATGGTTAACGCTTTTATACCTACATCCTGTAATTGCTCAGCAATTTCTACAATATTTTTAGACTGCTCATCCCACCCCAACCTGGTTTTAACTGTAACCGGCAAATGTGTTGCATTTACAATCTGTCGGGTCATTTCAACCATCTTTGGAACATCCTTCATCATACCTGAGCCCGCACCCCGATTGGCAATTTTTTTTACCGGACAACCAAAATTAATATCAATAACCTCCGGATTCGCTTTAGTTGCCATTCGGCAAGCCTCCACCATGCTCTCAATAATATGTCCGTAAAGCTGAATACCTATGGGGCGCTCGTAATCGAAAATATTCATTTTGAAATGGCAACTTGAAGCATCGCGGATTAGCCCATCGGAATTAACAAACTCTGTGTACATCATATCGGCACCAAACCTCTTGCACAGATAGCGGAAAGAGGGGTCGGTCACATCTTCCATTGGGGCTAAGAAGAGAGGTTTCTCACCTAAATCAATATTACCTATTCTCACTTTTAAAATGTATATAGAATTGGGCTACAAAAATAGGCAGAGTTTAGGAAAAAATATTATCCATAGCCAAAAACCTTATGGTAGATAATGAAAGCTTGATTATATTTGAGGAAAAAATGATTAATCATCTTTTTAAAGATATGTCGGCAGGCAAAGGGATTATGCTAACCCTACTATTGGTTTTTGTAGGTTTTTTACTTTTCATGTTTCTTGGCGTTATTACCCTTACCATTATTGCTGGCACTTGGAATCCTAACATGCTTTCGTCTGCTGGCTTAGATTCTCCTTTAGGCTTGAATGGGCTTAGAATAATGCAGATGTTTCAGACAACCGGCCTTTTTGTTTTCCCTTCTATCATTATGGCATTGCTGGCATCAAACAATAGAATTAAATTCCTTGGGTTCAATCGGGTTCCCTTCAGCCATATTTTACTATCAATTCTAATGATGGCAGTATTTATTCCGGGAATAAACCTAGTTGGCTCATTAAATGCAGAGATACCTGTACCTGAGTGGATGATTGAAATGGAGAAATCTGCTGAGGAATTAATAAAAAGACTTCTAATAACTGATGGGTCCGGCACTCTTGTACTAAACCTTTTTGTTGTTGCAGTTTTGCCTGCCATTGGCGAGGAGCTTCTTTTCAGGGGCGTTCTTCAGAAGTACTTTTGCAGGTTAACCGGGAATATTTTTGCAGGAATTGTTATTACATCATTAATATTTAGTGCAATTCACATGCAATTTCTTGGTTTTATTCCACGGTTTTTACTGGGTATGATGTTTGGCTACCTATATGTATGGACTGGCTCAATATGGACACCTATAGCTGTTCATTTTACCAATAATGCGCTGGCTGTTTTTGCCTACTTCTTTATTGGGATGGGTGTAATTCCTGAAAATTCAGAAACAATAGGCGAACTGTCAGATATGTGGCAACTTGG
>JAWLEY010000240.1:0-4117 GCA_041685855.1 Perlabentimonas sp.
AATTTCAAGTTCTACGGTACGGTTAAGGAACTTCCCAAGTTTGCCTGAATCACCTGCCTTTAAGGCGTTTGCTATACTCTCAACCGCATCTTGTGAGTATGTTTGCATACTGTTTAGCGATATGAATATTGAAAAGAGAGCTATAAAGCACAATGTTTTTCTCATCCTATTATTATTTTGGTGTTATTAAGTTAAGCATAACTTTATATCTCATCAAATTCTATGCCTATTATCCAAAAACCTAGCTTAGTTAAAAAAGTATACTAACGTATCATGTAAAAATACTCAAGTTTTATTGAAATGTCAAACCATTTGTTAAACTTTGTATCCATAATAGATTGTTGTTAAACGAATAGGCCATTTTACATATTTATTAAAGTGAAAATCACTGTTGTTTCTATAGGAAAAACCGTTAAAGGTTTCGTTTATCAGGGTGTAGAGGAGTACCTTAAACGTTTAACAAGATACATTAAAGTTGATTTTATTGTTCTACCCGATGTTAAGAACAGCAAGAACTTAACGCAACCCCAGCTATTGAATAAAGAGGAGCTGCTCTTAATGCCATACATTGAGGCTTGCCCTATGGTTTACTTGCTTGATGAGAAAGGGAAGCAGTTTACATCGGTACAGCTGGCAAAGTTTTTTGAAGCAAAAATGCTTGCTGGTGCAAAGGAGGTGATTCTAATAATTGGAGGAGCCTACGGGGTGTCTGATAGGATAAAAGAATCTGTTCAGGGGAAAATTGCACTATCGAACTTAACTTTTTCGCATCAAATGGTAAGGGTTATTTTGCTAGAGCAACTATACAGGGCAATGACAATTCTTAAGGGAGAACCATATCACCATAGTTAGCAACTCATAATAAATAATAACCTTTATGAATTTATTGCTTAGAAACAACTCTTTTCGGTTCGCTTTTTGTAGCTGTTTACTTTTATTAGTAATTCCTTGGGTATAAAATTATAAATACTGGATTCTTGAAATCACGTACTACATATTTATTAGCTATAGTTTCTCTTTTACTTGCAATAAGCATTTTTGCATTAATCCCTTTTACCGAAGATATTTTAACTCGCAGGTTGGCTCAACCGCCTAATCTTAATCAGGCAAAAGAAGTTATTAAAGAGCGGACCGAAAAGGGAATGGAGATTACAAAAAAGTTAATAAGTGAGTCCATTGAACAGGGCCCATCCCAAGCTTTTGAATTGCTAAATAGTTCCTTTTATGATGAGCTTAACGAGAATGGCCTTTCTGTGTTTATATTCAAGGATAATAATCTTGAGTTATGGTCTGACAAGAAGGACGTAAACCACGTTTTAGAATATTCCGATAGATTGGTGCTTGTTCAGAATACCTGGTGTATTTCCTACTGGATTGCCCGTGATGATTACAAAGGATTACTCTTGTTAGAACTTAAATATAGCTACCCATACCAGAACCAGTTTTTAGAAAATGATTTCCATTCAACCTTAAGTTTTCTGGAAGGGTATGGAATATCCCCTTCATCATTGGAAGGGTCTTTTCCGTTGTCAATTTACAGCTCTCGTCCAGTTTTTTTCCTTACCTACATACCAAAAGATTTAAAGGCACAAAAGGAGAATCTTAATGCGTTACTATCCAGAGTGGGTTTAGCTTTTGTTATGCTATCGTTGTTTGCATTTTTTTATACTCCGTACATTAGGGCATGGGGTAGTATTAGTACGGTACTACTGGCAATAGTAGTAGGTGCATTGCGTGTTCTTTCATTGCAATTACAGCTGTTTTCGCAGGGTGATTGGGAACTTTTTGGACCCGAAATTTTCGCCTATTCCTGGTTGTCACCGTCATTGGGCGATTTTCTATTCAACTCTATTCTGGTTTTTTTACTGGCTTGCTATGCTTATCGTGTAATAAAGGTTTCCGCACCCCAAAAGCGGAGTAGCAGGTTTTGGGTGGCAGGTATTTTGGCTGTAATCGCCTTCTTTGGCTTATTTATTACAGATAAGCTTATCTCAATACTGGTGTTAAACTCAACAGTAACATTAGAGGCTTACAGAATTTTTGATTTGTCAGTCTATTCAATAATGGAGTATCTTTCGCTTTCGTTATGGTTTGCCTCCTCTATTCTGTTAATGTACCTATCTTACAAACTATTACCATGGGACCGTCCAAAAAAGGTTTTCTTTTTCATGGGCTCAATATACTTTATAGTTCTGTTGCTTTTTACATTATTATCCGGGTTGCCTTCGGTGTTTGGGGGTGTTTTGATTTTTATAATGTTTGTGGTATTAGGTGTTTTGTTTTTTGAGAATAGGTTGGTAAAGGCAAATATCTACTTGATTCTTGCTTTTCTTTTTTCAATTTACACTGTAACCTTGGTTGCAAATTATGCTGTTGAGAAGGACCGGGAGATTAGGAAGATTCTGGCCATAAATCTGGCCAATGAGCGCGACCCTGTGGCAGAGGTGATGTTCCCACAAATGGCGCGTAAAATGTATGCCGATGAGGATATTGTGTACTATTTAGACAATATTCTTGAAATGGAGCGGGAGCTTAATATTCATCTGCATGATAACTATTTGGGTGGATATTTTGAAAAGTATGATTTTCAGGTTACCGTTTGCTTCACATCATCAATGTTAACCCTTGAGAAGTCGGGTGATGTTATTAGGTGTTACGATTTTTTTGAACAAATGCTTAATGATTACGGCTTAAGAATACCCGGTACAAGCTTTTACCATTTAAATAATCAGAATGGAAGGATTAGTTACCTTGGTATGATTGAGTTTGTGCTTCCCGATGGGGAGGAGATTTGTATCTACCTTGAGCTTGACTCCAAGCTAAATCGCGAGTTGCTCGGCTATCCTGAACTGTTACTTGATGGAAACCTTGCCAAAAAATCTACCTTCTCAGGCTATTCTTCGGCAAAGTATCATGAGGATTGGCTGATTGCCCGTACGGGCGATTTTAGCTACCCGCTTGTAAATCAAATGTCGTCCGACTCTACTGGCAGGTACACCTTTCTTGAGGATGACCAGTACAGCCATATGATTTATGAGGATGGTGGCGATATCACCCTCTTTCTCTCCAGACCCAAGGTAAACCTGTTTGATATTACAGCCTCCTTCGCTTGGGTGTTCCTTTTCTTTTTCCTGAGCTTGCTAATTTTATTGCGGATTGGCGGTTTCCCTGTGTTGTTAAATCTACATATCCCAAGTTTTAAAAATCGGATTAGATACTCAATGGTTCAGGTATTGTTCCTTTCACTCCTAATGGTTGGAATGGTTACCATAGTTTATAGCGTAAAGAGCTTTGAGCAAAAAAATACCGATAGTTTAAGTGAGAAGATGCATTCTGTGTTGGTAGATATTGAAAGCAATCTAATAAGTCAGGACAACCTCTACACACACAGCGAAGAGTTCCTTACAAATTACCTGATAAACCTATCAAACATCTTTTATTCCGATATAAATTTATACGATGTTTCTGGAAGGTTAATTGCAACTTCTAGGCCAGAGGTTTTTGAGAGGCAACTTTTTGGTCCAATAATGCACCCTATTGCTTGGTACCAAATGGAGGAGAAGCATAGCCCCAAACTAATTCATAAAGAGAAGATAGGACGCATGGAGTATCTTTCCGCGTATGCTCCATTGTTTAACGCACAGAACCAGAAGGTTGGATATTTAAACCTACCGTATTTTACCCGTCAGGGGGAGTTTATGAACGAGGTGCTATCGGTAATAGTTGCGCTCGTTAATATTTATGCTCTGCTTATATTGTTCGCAGTATTTGTGGCGGTTGCCATTAGCAATAGAATATCAAAACCCTTGGAATTAATTCGAGAGAAGTTAAGTACCGTTGATATAACCAAGCATAACGAGATGATAAGCTATGAGGGTAGGGATGAGGTTGGTCAGCTGGTTAACGAGTACAACAGGATGGTTGTTGAGTTGGCCGAGAGCGCTCGTAAAATTGCACAGAGCCAGCGCCAGAGTGCTTGGCGTGAGATGGCCAAGCAGATTGCTCATGAGATTAAGAACCCCCTTACTCCAATCAAGCTAAATCTTCAGCATTTAGTTAGAGCGAGAAAGGCAAACCAGCCAGGTTGGGAAGATATGTTCGATAGGTTCTCCGATTC
>JAWLEY010000241.1:0-4084 GCA_041685855.1 Perlabentimonas sp.
GATAGCCATCGGGAGGCGAGCCAGTGTTGAGAGTGAATGCCGAATCGATAGCCCCATGTGCGAGGGCGCTTGCGTTCGATTTGGAACGTATTAGTAGGGTGTAAATAGAAAGAGGAAGTTTTGAAAAACCATGTATCCTTAGAAAAAGGAACCTGCTTTCTGCGTTCCAAATCGCTTACGTCGCCATGGGGCTTACGATTAGGCAGGGCGGGTGGTAGCTTCGTTTTGCATTGATTCTATGCTAGCTTTCTCATCAAGGAGAAAGTAGGAAGCTGTAACCAAAGAACCATTACACCAAGAAGTCCCTATGTTTGTTGGAAAAACGATTTTAGCCTGATGGCTATGGATAGCAATTGGGATCCTCGCATCCGATAACTATCGATCCGATAGTTATCGGATGACGATTTTTTTTGCATTTTCTGTCATTTCCCCATTATGCACAAAATTTTCCGCAACAAAAAAGGCCGCCCATTAAATGAGCGGCCAATTTTTTATAGCAAATAAATCAGGGTTTATTTCTGAATCTGTATCTTCTGACTTGTAGTGCCAGCGTTTGTAACAACCTGAACTAAGTAAAGTCCAGAGTTAAGGTCTGCAATACTAAAGTTAGCAGATGTTCCGTTAACATCTATTTCTTTAACTAGTTGTCCTGTAACGCTAAATACCCTTACAGAATTAATAACACTCTCGCCTGTGATATTTAAATTGTGTTTTGCTGGATTTGGATAAATAGCAAATGGTGAGCTTAATGTTTCATCAACATTCGAAATTTCAATAATGTCCTCAAGCGATCTTGGGAAGATCTGCATGTCTGAACCAAACTGGGATACCATGGCAATCATGTCCACAGCATTCGTAGGAATTTCAGTTTCAAAATAGTCTAAACCAGCGCTAGCGTTTGGTGTTCTTAGAATACTAGCACCGGAAGCATCTGAAATATCGTATGAAGTGCTTGTTTGAAATTCAGTGTCACCAGCAGGATCAATAGTAACTCCCTCAACGAAAATCAACATCGATTGGTGATCAGTTGTTATCTCGCTCAATGTTAACGTTAGCGGTTCTACAGTATTTCCAGTTGATATAGCTGCTCCAGGATCTTCCTCGGGAATAAACTGGAGGAGGCCGTTGTACTCTGTAAGAATACCTTTAAGTCCGGTTATACCATCATAAAGGTTGTATTCTGTAGTTATAATGCCATCATTATCATCAATAAGCATGGCGGCAGTCTCATCCTGAATATACTTCTGGTTTCTTTGACCATTCATATGGGTAATAATTACTTCGCCAGTAATTTCGTAAACAAGGTCGCTAACCCCTTGTGATCTAAGATCAGCCAATGTCTCCACCTGAATAATTTCTGGAGCTTCCTCAACGGATACATCGTCAATAAACCACTCGTGTGCATCTGTACCTTGGTAAACAAAAGCAATATAGATAACCTCACCTGCGTAAACAGAAAGATCAATAACCTTTTCCGTATAAGCACTTAACGAGTTGGATGATTCATAAACCTCAATAAACTCATTTTGCTCAGGATTACCACTACCGGTTGATATCATAACGCCGCTGAAATCATAATCGTTCATTAAGCTATTCTTCTCATAAAATTTCATGATAAGCTCTATGTCTGATGGAATGCTTAGCTGTGGAGTTACTAACCAGGAGTCTGAAGCGGTAGTAGTAAAAATATGCTTAGCCGCTGCGCTACCGCTATTTGGGGATGCTGATGTTTCCCAGGCACCTTCTCCGTAGTTGTATTCATTCCAAATTGTTGGTGGAACGCTGGTCTCAAAACCTTCATCCCAAGGGAATGTTTCAACTATGTTTGCATCCTCGGCAACAAGTACAACGCTTAACGTTGTATCTTTGTTAACAGTAACTTCGCCAGCACGGGTGTGAAACTCTGCCTTGGCTATTGAGTATGTGTGTGTGCCCATAACCACATCAACAAAAGAATAAGTGCCAGCGGCTTCCTCAACTCCGTCAAAAGTTATGGTTGCATCGCTAATAGCATCACCGTTCTCATCAATAACATTAAAATCAAGAGTGAATGTTGGTACACCATCAAGATAGATATCTTCTAAAGATCTTGGGAATATTTGCATATCATCATTGTACTGCGAAACCATTCCAACCATATCAATTGGACCTGTAGGAACGGTAGTTCCAAAATAATCCAATGCGGCCGATGATGATGGGGTGCGAATCATGCCTGTCCCAGTTGGGTCTGTAATATCATAGCTGGTACTTGAATCGAAAGTGGTATAATCACCATCAAAATCAAGGTCAACTACCTTAATTAGCATGGACTGGTAGCTTGCGTCCAAATCAGCCAATGTTACAACAGTAGGCTCAACAGTATTACCTGAGGATGATGCTGCGCCGGGGTCCTCGGTAGGGATTAGCTGAAGGACACCGTTATAGGTAGACAGAGTTCCTTTTATCCCCGTAATGCCATCATACAAATCGTATTCCGTAGTGATAATGCCATCACTATCATCAATCATTATTGCAGCATCTGCATCCTGAATGTACTTCTGGTTGCGTTGCCCATGCTGATGGGTTAGTACAACCTCTCCAGTAACTTCATAAACAGTTTCTCCGTCAGCCTCTTGTGCTCTAAGGTCAGCAAGGTCGGTAACCGTAACCCGATCAGATTGAGCAGTAAGGGTATTCGTGCTGAATGTTGCAGCAACAAATACTAATAATAAACTTAGTAAGGTAAATTTTCTCATAATCAAATTATTTTTAGTTAGAAATTGTTTGTTTTTAAAATTATTGAAAGTTAAAACATAAATTATGTTTGTTGTTTCGGGTAATTAACAAATTTAGGCAAATTTTGTGCTGATTCTTTAAAAATAACTGTTAATTCTTGTAGTTACTGCAAAAAAAATCAAAAAAAGTACCCTATGTAAAACACCAACGACCCAAATCTTTTTTACTATTCAGCTGTTATTAAACCCTTTAATTCTTAGGAGCTGAGTTTTAGCATGTTTTAGTAACAGTCAGATAATCAATTAAATACAATGTTAATAACTTTGCGCAATTGTTTATTTCTTAAACGAAGAAAGCTTGGTGTGAATAGTATGTAAGTGTAACTTAGCATTTACAAAAACCATGAGCAAAATTTTTTTAGGCTTCTTTTTTTCAGCTCATTGCAAATTTCTTTTTTTTAACAATATAGTTGGGTCAGGTCACAAATTGCCTGATGAAAAAATCGCCTGCTTTTTATATATAGAAAAAGAAAGGAACAAATAAAATTAGATATTAGTAACAAAAAATTAAATAAATACTGATGAATCAAGGGGAAAATATTAATGTAATGAAAGATGTTACCGAAAAGCTTAGAACCTACACTTATGAGGAGGCTGTAGCGGCATCAACAGTCTATTTTAAGGGCGATGAGATGGCAGCTAAGGTTTGGGTAAGTAAGTATGCGCTTAAAGATTCCTATGGCAACATATTTGAGCGTTCGCCAGAGGACATGCATCGGCGTTTGGCCAGGGAGGTTGCCAGAATTGAGAGTAAGTATCCTAATCCCATGAGCGAGGAGGATGTTTTTGAACTGCTTAGGGAGTTCAAGTACATTGTCCCTCAGGGTGGACCCATGACTGGTATTGGCAATCCGCATCAAATAGCAAGCCTGTCAAATTGCTTTGTTATTGGAACAAAAGGCGATGCCGATTCTTATGGTGGAATCTTAAAGATTGATGAGGAGCAGGTGCAGCTGATGAAGCGTAGGGGTGGGGTTGGTCACGACCTATCGCATATTCGCCCAAAAGGGAGCCCGGTACTTAACAGTGCGCTAACTTCTACTGGTGTTGTTCCATTCATGGAGCGATACTCAAACTCAACTCGCGAGGTTGCTCAGGACGGTAGGCGCGGAGCGCTCATGCTATCCATATCCGTTAAGCATCCCGATGCCGAGAAATTTATTGACGCCAAGATGGAGGCTGGGAAAATTACTGGAGCAAACGTATCGGTTAAAATTGATAACGATTTTATGCGCTCCGTGGTAGATGGAACCCCTTATGTACAGCAGTATCCAATAAAATCCGATAAACCCAAGTATCGTCAGGAGGTA
>JAWLEY010000242.1:0-4078 GCA_041685855.1 Perlabentimonas sp.
GGATTGGCACTTCGCTCGATGAGGTTGCTATGGATACTACCTCAGCAAAAAAGATTTATAAACGCGATATAGCTCAAGTTCCCTCTCCTTTTGATGTAACCATACAGCAAAAAAAAATACAGATTATTGCCCCAACAGCAGCAATAGTAACCTCTGTAATAACCATAAAAGGAATTGCTGAAAGTATAAATTTTGAAATAACCAACCTGCGACAAAGTGTAACATTTGTAAAAAAACAGGATAAATGGCTCATTGCACATGTACACATATCTCTACCTGCAAATGAATTTGAAGAGGGAGAGAGCTACCCTCTAAATGAGCTGAAAGAGCAAAATGTTAAATTAAAGAATAAAATTCAGAAGAAGGTTGATGAGTTGGAGCAAGCCAACGCTGAACTTAAAAATCAAATACAAAAGCATAGAAGCGTAAAGAGGGAACTGGAAAAAAGAGAGAATGAACTTACAAGACAAAACAACCTCCATTCCACCCTACTAGAACTACTTCCCGTTGGCGTTTTTATGGTAGAAGCACCTTCGGGCAAGCCAATTGTTGTAAACAAATACGCTCAGGAGCTGCTTGGCAGAGGCATCCTTTCCGAGGTGTCGAGCGAGAATATTTCTAAAGTGTATAAAGCCTACAAACAGAACACAAACGAACAGTACCCAACCCATGAGATGCCAATTATTAAAGGGATGAATGGAGAGTCGTCGTATATTGACGATATGGAGGTTGAACAACCTGATGGCAATAGGTTGCTGTTAGAGGTTTATGGGTCGCCAGTTAAGGATGAAAATGGAAAAATTTGGGCCAGCCTTGTTACCTTTTTCGATATTACACAACGAAAACTTTCGGAACAGGCGCTAAGGGAAAGCGAAGCAAAGCTTAGGGCTATTTTTGATATTGCCAACATTGGCATTGGCATTACAGATGCATCTGGCAAATATGTAATGTTCAATAAATGGTGGTCAGATTACCTAGGATACAATGTAAATGAACTGTACGAACTTACAAACCATGAAATAACCCATCCTGAAGACAGAGAGCTGAGCAGAGCTAATTTTATGGAGGTGGTAAATGGCAAAAAGGATAGCTACAGCATTGAGAAAAGATTCATTCGAAAAAATGGCGATATTCTTTGGGGCACCCTGTCTGTTTCATCCATCAAAAATATAAAGGGTGAAATTGAGAACATGGTTGGTATGGTTAATGATATTACCCATAAAAAAAGGATGGAAACTGAACTTCGCATTAACGAGGAGAAGTACCGAACCCTTGTAGAAAATCTTAACGAGATAATATACATCCTGGATGAGAAAGGTGTAGTAACTTACATATCGCCAAATATTAAAGCTATTAGTGGATACAATGTGAACGAAGTGGTTGGGAAACCATTTATGAGTTTTGTTCATCCTGATGATACTGAAGGTAGGCTGGAGCAATTCCAAAAAGTTTTGGCTGGTATTATTAAACCCTCTGAGTATAGACTTCTAACAAAAACCGGAAACCCAATATGGATGAGGACCAACGCTAAACCCCTGCTAAAAAACGGAAAACCTGCAGGTATTCAGGGTGTTTTAACAGATATCACCAACATAAAACTAGTTGAAGAGGAACTCCGAAAAAGCGAAGCGCGCCTCAAAGAACTAAATAACGCAAAAGATAAGTTCTTCTCAATTTTGGCACACGACCTGAAAAGCCCATTTAACTCAATACTAGGCTTTTTGCACCTTTTAATAAAAAACATACGCCAAAACGATATTTTTACAACTGAAAAACAAATTAAGATAATATTCAACTCCGCCAAGCACATTTACAGTCTACTTGAAAATACGCTGGTGTGGGCAGGTACCCAATCGGGCAAAATACCTTTTGAGCCACAAGAACTCCAACTATTAACCGTATGCAATAACGCAATTGAGAATCAGAAGCTAAATGCACACAACAAGAACATTACGCTTAAATACTTCGAATCTGAAATGTTAAGTATTTATGCCGATAAAAATATGATTGACACCATAATTAGAAACCTAATTTCCAATGCCATTAAGTTCACTCCCGAAAATGGTAAAGTTGATATTTATGCAGTTAAAAAGGAGAATGAGGTGGTTATATCCGTTACGGATAATGGAATTGGCATTAGCAAAGAGAACTTTCCTAAACTCTTCAATCTGTCCGAAAAACTCAGTACAGCCGGCACCGCAAACGAGAAAGGAACAGGGCTTGGTCTGCTCATTTGCAAGGAGTTTGTTGAGCAGCATGGTGGCAAAATTTGGGTTGATACTCAGGAGGAAAGCGGAACTACATTCTCCTTCTCATTACCATCAAAGAATTAATTCTTCCACAATCCTTGCCATTACAACACAATATTAGCTTACTTTTTTATAGTTTTGCTAACATAAACCATACACCCAAAAATGCAAAAATGATAAAGCCAAGCCATAGCTCATTCCATTGCTGGTTAATAAACATATATATTGGCTTTATACTTAAAACCGATTTTTGTGATGTTACCATCACTGGTAATATTAAGCCCGATAAGCGCTCTATTCTGCTAATACCAAATCACTTTAGCTGGTGGGATGGTTTTTTTGCGTGGCATTTAAATAAAAAATTATTTAAGAAACAGTACCACGTTATGATGCTTGAAAAGGAGCTGGCTAAACGAAGATTCTTTTCAAAAGCAGGCGCTTTCTCTATAAACCTTAACTCAAGGAGTATTATAAGTAGCCTTAATTATTGCCAGCAAATTCTGAGCAACCCAAACAATTTACTGCTAATGTTTCCACAAGGAAGGCTTGAAAGCCAGCATCATACCAATATTAAATTTCGTAAAGGGATTGAGCGTATTGCCAAGCAATCGCCACAAACGAGAATTATTTTTGCCGCTTGCCTCACCGATTACTATAGCCACAGAAAACCCTCGTTAACAATTGCACTTAAAGAGTATAATGGGGAGAGAAACCTCTCCAGCATGGAGCAATCCTATAACGAGCATTTAAATGAGAGTATCTCACAACAGGATAAAATCTACGTTTCATGAGCACACTTTTCTACATCTCACTCTTCTTACTAATTATTGTTCTGTTAAGATTTTTTATATCACTGCTAAACTATTTTACACGCCCTGTTCTGCCCACAGCATACCCTCCTAGCACACCATTGGTATCAATTCTAATTCCAGCCCGAAACGAGGAGAAAAATATTGAAAGGATTATCTCCGGGCTGCTCGCCCAAACCTACACAAATATCGAGATAACTGTTTATAACGACCAATCAACCGATGACACCTCAGTTATAGTTGAGCGATATGCTCAGAAGCACCAAAACATCAACTTAATTCAGGGGGGTGAATTACCCCTGGGTTGGCTTGGGAAAAATTATGGTTGCCACCAGCTTGCTCAAGCTGCAAATGGAAATTATCTTCTTTACCTGGATGCCGATGTTACGGTTTCGCCTGATTTTGTTGGGAACGCTACCGCCTACATGCAAAAAAAGCAGTTAGCATTGCTAAGCATGTTCCCACACCAGCAGTTGCAAACCTTTGGTGAGAAAATGGTTGTGCCAAGCATGAACTGGATTTTACTTAGCTTGTTATGCCTCCGTTTTGTAAGGTGGAGCAAACGGCGTTCCCTTGCGGCTGCCAACGGACAAATGATGATGTTTGACGCTAAAATCTACAATCAGAACTTATGGCACGAGAAGCTAAAATCATCACCGGTGGAAGATATTGGCATTAGCCGATTAATTAAAAAGAAGAAACTCCCCATGGCCACCCTACTTGGCACCAATGATATTTCTTGCAGAATGTACGGTTCTTACTCACAAGCCATAAACGGATTTACAAAAAACATTGCTGCCTTTTTTGGCGGCAGTCTATTTGTAATGATGATATTTATAATTATTGGAACAGTGGGTCCATTCCTTGTTGTTTTTGGGCTGCCATTCCCATTGGCTTTCCTTTACTTTTTCTGCCTAATATCATCACGTATGCTAATCAGCAAACTATCTGAACAATCCAGACTTATAAACGTTTTTCTATGGCCACTACAACATTTTGCCCTAGTGCATCTTGCCATTA
>JAWLEY010000243.1:0-4063 GCA_041685855.1 Perlabentimonas sp.
TCCTGCTCAATTCTCTTGGCATCGGTAATATCATGGCCAACAAAGAGGATGGTTTCCAGCTCGTTCTCATTAAACTCAGGTATTGCCGATATATGCATTATGGTATCCCCAAGTTTTGATGAGAAAGTAAGATCGTTCTCAACTTTGCTCTTGCTGGTTTTTATACTTTTAATTGTTTCTTTGAGGAATGATGCCAGCACCTCGTTCAGCTCAACGGAGTTAAGGGTTTGGTTAATCAGTTCTTTAACAGGAATGCCTAAATACTCTTCCACCATTGGGTTAGCGTAGAAGAATTGACCACTGGTATTAAGGCGCATAATCATATCGGGGGAGTTCTCTGAAAGTGCCTGCATTTTACTACGCATACGCTCTTCCTTCTCTGCCCTCTTACGTTCTGTAATATCTTGTGAATTAAGGATAATACCATTTATTGCCGGGTCATCGAGCAGATTCCGGCCAGTTACCTCAAGAAATAGTTTGGTTCCATCCTTTTTCATAAAGGTGTACTGGATGGTAATGGGGATTCTTGGAGAGTCGAGCAGTTTTTGGAACATATCGTTCAGCTCCTGCTCGCCCTTTCTCGTTAATCGATCGATATCCTTGCCGCTCATCATTTCTTGAGGGGTGTAGCCAAGTATTTTTGTTACCGATGGGCTTATGTAGGTTAACTTAAGGCTACTGCTATATATCGATATAATCTCAGAGGCATTTTCAAGGAGGGAGTGTATTCGTTTCTGGGCATTTTCAACCTCCTGAATTTTTGATTCAAGTTGAACGTTCGATTTTTCGAGCTCTTCGTGCGTAGCTCTCATCTCCTCAGCATTCTGTCTAAGCTCCTCTTCGTTCTCCTTAAGTTCCTGTGTCATTTGCTGAGCCTCATGGAGTAGCTGCTCAGTTTTCTGGTTTATTCTGAGGTTAAATATGGTGCGGGCAATAATCTCACCCATCTCTCTTAAGAAGCGAATTGTAAGCTCGGGTATGTTATCGTCAAGCGAGGCAAACTCAATTACTCCTTGGAGTTTTTCATCGGTAATGAGTGGGACTATTAGTAAGCTTTTGGGTTTTTTGTCGCCAAGAATTCCGGATGTAATGCTAGCGTAATCTTCTGGAATTTCGGTGCGATAAACAATGTCACGCTCGTAGGCGCATTGCCCAATTAGCCCTTGGCCAACTTTAAATTCTTGGTTAATATACTTCTTACGATTGTATGCATAAGTAGCAAGGTTGGTAAGTAGACCCTTGTCCTCGTCGTAAATATAAAGTGCACCTTGTATTATGTTTATGTAGCTTATAAGCTTAACGAGTACTTCGTACGATAACTCCCCAATATTATTATGTAGGCGCAGGATGTAGGAAACTTCATCTTTACCTTTTGTAATCCAACTTTGCTCAGCCTCTTTTTTGTTGTTTTCCAAAAGGTTATCGCGCATTACAAGTAGCGATTTCCCAAGTATATCATCCTCATCGCTTACCTGAAAAGGTGCGTTGTAGTTACCCTCGCCAATTGTTTTTGCAAACAGGGCATTTTTATTTATGTCCTGATCTCTTTGAGAAATCTCATCCTCAAGGAATGATACTTTCTCTTGGTGCTTTTTAAGACTAAGGTATGTGATGTAGCCAAAGAGGATGGGCAAAATATCAATAATCCATAAAGCAGGGTTAGATACATGTAACTTTGCTATTCCTGAAACGGATAGTGCTATTCCTTGAGCAGAGAACTCCAGTGCCCAAGCTATAATAACTATTAGCAAACCAACCGTAGCGGCTATAATAACCTTCTGCGTTACGGCTTTGTTAATAATATCCGGTGATGTTTTACTATGGGTTATCATACTATTCCTTTGTACTGTTGCCAATTGTTAAAAGATGTTCTGTAATAATCTGACCCAATGCTTCAAATATTTTTACTTTATCCTTATCAAAGGGTTTAAACGATGCTAGCTCTAGCACACCTTCACATTCGTTGCTTGTGTTTAATATAGGTACTAGTAGTAAATGATTGGGCGACCCTTCCCCAAGACCAGAAACTATAGTGATGTAATCTTCAGGTACCTCTGAGAGGTTGAGTGTTACTTTGTTTTTAGCTACCTGTCCCGGAAGTGTTTCTCCTTCAGAAAAATTCTTTGGTGTTTCTTCAGAAAAATATGCGTATGATGCTAAAAACGAGAACTCTGAATTGTCAGTATGTTTCTTAAAGAGGATGGCTTGAACAATGTCATGCTTCTTAGCAATGTTTGAAAGCAACTTTTCTGTAAAGGCCTCCTGGCTTTCAAATTCTTCTGCAGGAATAATGGTTTGTGCTTCTGCTTTGTAATCTATCTCTTCTTTGGCTGTATCCTTTTTATCTTCTCCGTTTTCTGCCTCCTGTTTTTTCTGGTTTTCTTGTAGGCTCTTTTTTAGCTGCTCAAGCTGCTGCTTGTTTCTGTTTGATTCGTTAATGGCAGACGATACTATTTGAAAAAAGAGAATGCCAATTATTGCAGATGCAACTAGCAATACTATTGCAAGTGCAGGAATTTTTGTTTGGTGCTGAACCAGCTGGTTTTGGAGGCTGAAGAAAACGCCTGACACGCTAATAATTAGCAGTATCAAAAGGATACCGTAACTATGCTTGTATTTGTTGGAGAAGAATCTCATAGGGCTCCAAATTTATTATAGTTTTATGTTTTGAAGAAAACGAATTATATCATCAGTTTTATATACGTGATCTACCTTAGTAAGTTTAAGTGACGATTCTGTCATGGTTTTTACTTGACATTCATTTGGGTCTTGAACAATGGCTACGCCATTATAGTCCTTTATTCTTTTTAAACCGTAAGCTCCATCCTTATTTGCTCCCGATAGAATAATTCCTATGAGTTTTTCTCTGTACACTTGAGCAGCAGTTGAAAAGGCTAAGTCAATTGATGGCCTGGAGTGATTAACTGGTGCTTCGGTTGAGAGGGCTATCTTGTTACCAAGCTCAATAAACATGTGATAATTGGCTGGAGCAAGGTATGCTTTGCCTGGTTTTATCTGATCCTTATCATAAGGTTCAATTACAGGTATGGATGATTTAATTGATAGCGCTTCTACGAAACCGCTTCTAACATGCTTTAGCCTGTGTAGACTAAGAAGCACAGGAAGAGGGAAGTTCTTTGGCAGAGAACTAAGGATTCTGGTAATTACTTGAAAACTACCAGCCGAACCACCTATGATAACCGCTTTATACATTATCCAATTAACCTGTTTTTTTCTTATAAATTTTTTCACCGTCGTTTACTACGGTAAATTTATCGCTACAATTCGTGTTTTCTAATGTTTCTTTAGCTCCCAGAACCATGTATCCTCCTGGCGATAAGCTTTCGTGTACTTTCCTTATGGCTTTATCTTGCAAAATGGTATTATAGTATATAATTTGATTCCTGAACAGTGCAAGTTTGATATTTGAAGGGGCGTTGCTGTATAGTGTATCCTGCTTTAGGAATTTTACGTCTTTAATAAGTTCATTGTTAAAAATTATAAAACCATTATCGTCGTAAGAGTAGTAATTAGAATATTTTCCTGTACACTTAGTTCTGTCATAATTGGCTTCGTTTATCTCAAGCTGCTTCGCTTCAATTTTACCCTCCTGAATTTTTTTGGTTGTTTCATCGCTAAATACAGAGGCAAAGATATTGAATTGTTCGAGCAGGTTCATCTCTTTAAGCACAATGCATAGGGAGAAAAGTTCCTCGCCTGAATCAAAGGAGGCAACCCAAATTTTTGGTTTAGAATTGTTTTTGCTTATAATTGGCAAAATATCATCGTAAAGGGCACGCCAAAGCGATGGGTCACGAAACATCTCAGTGGTTTCGGGGGTAATATCTTTTAAAAAATGATCAAAGAATGATTTGTTGTTCTGTAATCTTGATATAAGAACATCTGTGTCCTTAAGTCCATTTTTAGTCATTACCTCTTCAAGCCTACGTTTAAAAGAGGTAAGCGCATAGTCTCTAAAGTCATAGCCGTAGGTTTCCAGCAATGCTTTTACAATATTTCTTGTTTCTACTATGCCAATTTCGTAACGCATATTCTCTAATTA
>JAWLEY010000244.1:0-4062 GCA_041685855.1 Perlabentimonas sp.
GTGGGCCCAGCTGGGCTTGAACCAGCGACCCCCTGATTATGAGTCAGGTGCTCTAACCAGCTGAGCTATGGGCCCCGAAACCAATAAAAAAATCAATTACGCTTTTTTATTGGTTTGCAAAAGTACATATTTGTACTCAATAATTGCAAACCAAATTCAACTTTTTTTATGACAAAACCAATTTTCTCCCCTTTTGCTCACAAAAACATCCAAAATATTATTTTTGATTTAGGTGGTGTAATCCTTAATATTGATTATAACCTAACTATTAAGGCTTTTAGAAACCTTGGTGCTCAGAATTTCGAAAGTCTCTTTACCCAAGCACAGCAGGTTGGTCTTTTCGACAAGTTGGACAAGGGTACAATATCTCCCAGTGAGTTTCGTGCTGGGATTCGCCAAATTACATCTATAAATATTAGTGACCAGCAAATAGACCATGCATGGAATGCCATGCTACTCGATTTACCATCCGTTAGACTTGATTTACTTAAAGAGATAAATTGCCACTATAAAACGTACCTACTTAGCAATACAAATGCTATTCATTTTGATGAGTACAATAAGTATCTTCAAAATAGCCACGGTATTAAGAGCCTGTCAAACCTATTCGATAAAGAGTATTACTCTCACATTGTTAACGACCGTAAACCCAATAAGGACATTTTTTACTTAATTCTCAATGACAATGGATTAAAGCCAGAAGAAACTCTTTTTATCGATGACTCAATTCAGCATGTTAAAGCTGCAAATAAAATTGGTATCTTAGCTTACCATTTAAACATCCCTCAAGGTGAAACCATTGAAGAACTTTTTGTTATATAACAACCATATTATCTGATTATGACTAAATCCACTTTAGTAAAGAAAGCCTCTGGAGAATCAGAACCTTTCTCAAGAACAAAATTAGAAGAATCACTTAGAAGATCGGGAGCAAATAGCAGCGCAATTAACGATGTGGTTGAGGAGATTTTAGGCTGGCTTGAAGACGGTACCACGACTAAGAAAATTTATACTAAGGCATTTTCGCTCTTACAGAAAAAAAGAAGTAGCATGGCCGCGCGTTATAGCCTTAAAAAGGCGCTAATGGAGCTGGGGCCAACAGGTTACCCATTTGAGCATTTTGTCGGGCAAATTTTTGAACACCAAGGTTTTGATGTAAGTGTTGGACAAATAGTACAGGGGCAATGTGTTAAGCATGAGGTTGATGTCATAGCATCGCATAATAGCAAGCAGTACATTGTAGAATGCAAGTATTACAACAGCCAGGGAAAATACGCCAACGTAAAAGTTCCATTATATATTCGCTCTCGCGTTAACGATATTATAGCCAAGAGAAGCGGTTTGCCAGAGTTTAATAAATACTCGTTCCACGGTTGGATTGTAACCAATACCCGATTTACTTCCGATGCTATGGACTTTGGCAGATGTTCGGGCTTGCATCTTATTAGTTGGGATTATCCTATGGGGCACAGTCTTAAAGACATGATTGAAAAAGCTAAGTTTTTCCCAATCACCGCACTAACCAAACTTACAAAAAAGGAAAAGCAAACATTAATGGAGAAAGGTATTGTGCTTTGCCGCCAAATTAATAAAGACCCATCGGTACTCAACAACATCATTTTATCTTCCAAAAAAAGAGAAAGCATTTTAAAGGAAATTGAGGATTTGTGCTCTGAGTAAAGTGCAATTTAATAATTATTCACTTTATTTTGAGATATACCAGAAACGCATAAAAGCATATTATCACTGGCAATTGTTTTCAATTTTATAACACCTATCAATTCTCCTGCAAATAATTATTAATACTCCTACACCAATTTTTTTCTTATTTTTTTTAACCAGTATGCCTTTTATTTTTGTACATTGCATTAAATTTCAGCGTGTAAACCACAATACCTTATACTCCATTAAAACCTTAGTATCATGAGATCATTAATAATTTGCATTATTGCTTTACTAGCCTTGTCGAGTTTTGCACAGGAAAAGCAACCAGATAAGTTCAGTTTACAAGTAGGTTTTAAAGATGAGCAGGGGAGCGTACTCCCAAACCAGAATGTTGCTATCAGAATTAGCATAGTAAAAGATACCCCGGAGGGGGAAATTATTTTTACCGAAACCCAATCCGTTAGCACAAATCAGCAAGGTTTGGCAAATGTGGTAGTTGGTGCAACTGGCAAAAGCGACTTGTCGCTGATTAACTGGAGCCAAACCCTTTTCTTAAAGCTTGAATCGATGCTTGAGGGTGACGATGCTTATTCAGTAATCGATACTAGCCCAATTTTGTCTGTACCATATGCTTTACACACAAATACAACTTTTAATCATGATGGTGTTTTAGGCCAAACCTTATGGCACAACGGTGAGGGCTGGGTTGCAACCTCAAGGCTTGCCTTTAACAATAGTACCGTTGAGGTAACCCCCGTTACACCACGCGTTGAGGAAGAACCTATCTTCGCTGTAAAAAACTCGCAGAACCAAGTAGTATTCGCTGTTTACGAATCGGGAGCAACAGTTTATGTTCCTTATGGAGAAACAGCAAAAGGTGTTAAGGGGGGCTTTGCTGTTGGTGGACTTAGCGATCAAACAAAATTAAGCGAGAATTACTACATGCAAATTCTGCCCGATGAGGTTGATTTTAACATTGTACAACCATCAAACAACAAAGAGAACAAGGGTGGCTTCAATGTGAAAAGCATTGACCCTATAAAGCAGTTGGAAAACAACATGCTTTACCTAAGAGGAGACAGCGTACGTTTTTCAATTGATACTGAAGATCAAATAAAAAAAGGTGTAAGAGGTGGCTTTGCTGTTGGTGGACTTAGCGACCAAACAAAAAGCTTTACCAACTGGTTAAATCTAAACCTTGATACTACATACCTTCAAACCGCTCTTGATGTTAGTCAGGGTGCTTCAATGTCTCAGGATGTTCAGGTTGGTGGTGGTATATTTACCATGCCTGTAACTGATATTGATGGCAATGAGTACCCCACAATAAAAATTGGTAATCAGGTGTGGATGACCAGAAACCTTAAAGTTACACACTACAGAACAGGTGAGCCCATTGAGGCTACTCTTGAAACAAACAACCAAGCAGGATATTCAACATATCCAAACGAGCTGATTGATGGATTAACTACACCCGAAGAGGTAATTGAAGCTTATGGGAATTTATACAACTGGCATGCAGTCAACAACAGCCAGGGGTTATGCCCCGCAGGCTGGGTTGTTCCCAATAACGACGACTGGATGCAACTTACAGATCATCTTGGAGGCGATACCATTGCTGGGAGCTTCCTAAAATCTATTCGTACCGACGGTGTTCATGGTCATCCTCGCTGGGACTTGCCAAACGAAGGTGCTAATAACTTTAGCGGATTTAGAGGGTTGCCAGGTGGTTACTTCTATGCTGATGGATCACCCGACAACTTTACTAATATTGGCTCCAATGGCTACTGGTGGAGCATGACAGAAGATGGAGCCAGCGGCTTTGCTCACATCATCGGTCTCTCATCTGCTATTGATGATGCAGTATTATCCACAAATAATACTAATGATGGCCTCTCTGTCCGATGTATTAAAATAAACGCAATGCCTCCAGAAGTAAATACAAATCCTGTGTCAGACTTAACCTCCTCTTCGGTTACGCTCAACGGAACAGTAGCAGATAACGGTGGCGCAGAGCTCTCTCAAAAGGGATTTGTTGTGGGTACAAATAACAATCCTACACTGGAAAACAATAGCGAGCTAATCCTAATTGAGGAAACAGGAAGTGACCTGTCAACTGCGCTTGCCAACCTCAACCCAGAACAAACATATTATGTTAGAGCCTATGCAACCAACAAGGCAGGAACAACCTATGGAAACGGAGTATCGTTTACTACTCTTGAACCAAACAATTGTGGAGAGGTAACAGATGTTGATGGGAATACATACACCACCGTTACCATTGGCGAGCAGTGCTGGATGCGCGAGAACCTGAAAACAACAAAACTTAGAGATGGCACTAACATCACAGAATGGTATTCAGCATTTGAAGAACCTGCCTACATGGCACATACCGAT
>JAWLEY010000031.1:0-17888 GCA_041685855.1 Perlabentimonas sp.
CCTGTTAGCTCTCCCGATATCATGTGAGTTTTATCAAGGCTAGTTGATACTACCTTTGTGGGGAAGGCGTTCACTTGATAGTCAATTTTGAACTGGTCATCTTCTGTATTAGTGTATACAATATCTTGCTGGCTGGTAAGAAATTTTAATGCTTTGCGTTTTTCAATTATAAGGGGGATCTCCTGATCGTTGCCCATTAGCATTTTTCGCCAGTTGGTTTTATCGGCAAGAATTTTTTTAAGGGCCACCTCAATAATACCCGCATCGTGGCGGTTCCTTGCCATGGCAATTTTTATTGCCTGTGTGGCACCCTGGTCAACCCAGCGGTTTGGCACCTGATGATAGCGCGTAACGCCAACTTTTAATCCTCCGGAAAGAGCCAGATAGACGTATTGGTCAACCAGGCAGTTCTCTTTGGCATAATCCATATCACGGGCTATGCCCTCTTGAGCACGGCAAAGTTCGGGTCTTAAAACGCACTCTTCTGTTTGGGGAACTGATATAAAGCAAGGGTAGCAATAGCCCTGACCGTATGTTTTTTTAATGGATTTACCACAGCTGGTGCATGTAATTTTATTTAGAAAATGGATGTTGAGCTGTTTGCCAATGAAATTGGAAATTTCGAAGTTCCCCTTGTGGCTTTTTAAGAAATACTTTGGCTTTATGTGTGTCTTTGTCCCTTGATTAAGGAAGGACATTTTTGTTAGGGGTCCGTTAAATTCTTCTGCCATGCTTATAATATAATCTAGTAGGTTGTGAATTCATCATCGTTCGACTCCTTGCTCATCATTAGGTTTACACCTTTTCCTTTCACTCCATCGTTTTGTTTTGTTTCTGCTTTTTTAGGTTGTTTTACAATTTTATTTATTTGGGGTTTATTATTAGACATTAAAACGGAGTTAACATCCTGATTGGTTTTAAAGAATGAGATTGCTTCTACCAGGGTGTCAGCCTGTCGCTTAACCTCGTCGGAGCTAGAGGCCAGCTCTTCGCTTATGGAGGCATTGTTCTGAACCGTTTCGTTCAGGTGTTGAATAGCGTTGTTTACCTCTTCGGCGCCAGAAGCCTGCTCAACGCTGGCTGCTGATATCTCCTGAATAATTTTGAGATTATCTTTTACTTTTGGAATTACGGTTTTAAGTTTCTCGTTAGCCGAGTCTGAGGCCTCCTTAAGGCTGTATGCCATATTCTCAATATCCTGTGCTGAGTTAGCGGATCTCTCGGCAAGTTTTCTTACCTCGGCGGCAACAACCGCAAAACCTTTACCGTGCTCTCCTGCACGAGCAGCCTCAACAGCTGCATTGAGTGCAAGTATGTTTGTTTGGAATGATATATCACGAATAATTGTAATCTTATCGCTAATCTGATTAACAAATTCAAGGGCTTTGGTTGCGGTTTCAACCCCATCAACAACTCCCTTTTCGGTCTCGGCGGCAACTCTTTCGGCCTGTTTTGAGTTATTCGATGTTTGGTCGATATTGGCAGCCATCTCCTCCATATTTGATGACACCTCCTCGGTTGATGAGGCTTGCTCGTTTGCGCTTTTAGATATTTGTTGGCTGGTATTGCTAAACTGAATGCTCGCTTGCGCAATGCTGTTTGCCCCGGAAACAATGGTATCGGTTATTCGCATAAGTTCATCGCCCATATTATTTAGGCTTCTGGAGAGGTCGCCAAGTTCATCATTCTTGGCTAGAAGGTCGCTATCGAGCTTAACTGTTAAATCGCCCGATGAAATTAGCTCTGCAAATTTAACTCCGCGCTTAATGCTAGTTGATATGTTCTTGCTAAAGTAGAATGCAACCAAGCTGGCACCAGCAATTAAAATTAAAAGTATTGTAATGATAAAGGTGATATTGCGGCTTCGCTGACTATTAAAAACTTCTTCGCTGCTTGCAATTAGTGATTGTAGGCTGTTGTTTAGGTTTTGTTCAATCTCTTCAATTTTACTAAAAATTTTATCGGTTTCTATAATGGTGTTCCAGTACCCTTGTCCTTTGTTAAAATAATCCTTTACCATTAGGCTTAGGGGTTGGTTTTCAGTATCATCGGCAAGTTGTATAAAGCTGTTTACTGCCTTTTCCCACTGGGCATAGTCTGCTGGATTGCTGCTTACAATAAATTTTTGTCCAAGGTATCTTACCTTAAATATCTCACCTGAATAATCGGGGTGCTCGGTTGTAATCTGCTGCGTAATCCTATTGGCATGGCTAAGTAATGTTTTCTTCTCTTCACTTAGGTTGGTGAGCTGGTTAACGGAGGAAAAATACTGCTCAATTTCCTTTAACATGCCATCAATTACCCGTACATCCTTTTGCTGAAGAGGATTTTCTTGTAACTCTTCAAGCACACCTTGAACTTCCTCAAGACCGTTCTCAACTTGTGTTAGCGTTTTGCTATCTGGGTTTTGAAGATATAGCAGAAAATTATTATCGGCATTTATTCTGGATTTATCTGCAAGGTGAAGGTTCAGGATTTTTGCTCTTATACCATTTATCTGATTAAAACTAAGAAAAGTAACTCCTGCAGCAATTAATGCGATTGCTGCCAATGAACCAAATATTAAAGTTAGCTTGGTTCTGATTTTAAGGTTATTCCAACTCATTATACTTATTTATTTGTAAAGGTTAGGTATACTATAGATAGCTTGTATAATATTGGTATTAAAGTGGAAATAAAAGTATCAAAAAATTAGTACGATTCAAATAATTGTTCAGCAACTATTTTTTCTACTTAAATTACTTAGGATTGTCATGTTGCTGGATGTGCTTTAAACCAGATATTTACTTTGAAAAATTAAAGTATCAATATTTTGATAAGAATAGGACTAAAACTATATCACCTAGCGTGATTCTTTTCTCCTTTTAGCGAGAAGATAAGCATGATTACATTTATTACAATAAACCCGATAATTAGTAAATGAATTGAGTTAAATGTTAGGCCTGAGTCGAGCAGTAGGCTGTAAACTATTGGCCCAAATGCTGTGCTGGCAACCATAACAAATGTAAAGAGGCTCCTTACGCCACCCAAACTCAGGGTACCATACTCTTCTGCATAAATTGCATTTGACACGGTTGGGTTAAGGCCTGCCGATATGCCAACAAACGACCAGAACAGTGTTGTGGCTATGGGGGAAGAAAGCAATATCAGGAAAGTCAAACCTACAGCCATTGGAAGTAGTACGAAAGGGAAAACTTTGCGAGCGGTATATTTATCTGTAATTGGGCCTGCAGCTAAAGAAAATACGAAAGAAAAGATTGCATAAGCAGTTATATTAAGCGCCATCCATTCTACCGACCAGCCTTTGTATTCTGCAATGAATGTTTGAAAAAAGAATAGGGCTGTAAGCATAAAGCCTGTTATAAAAACGGTTGGTGCAAGCAAGTAAAAGATGCTAGTTCTTAAAATCTCCTTTTGACTCCATATCTTTTGGTTCAAATTTTCTTCATTTAGTTTATTTCCGTCATCAATTGAAAGATTCTCCTTAACATCTTCCCTTGAGAAGTTGCGGAGTAACAGGTATGCCAAGGGTAGAAGAACAGCAATAATTGCTATTGCACTTGCCTGAAAACTCTGGCGCCATCCTATTACTGTAATTGTGCTAATGATAGCAATTGGGAAAATGGCTTCGGCTAGCGGAAAGCCTAGGTAAGCAACACTTAGTGCCTTCCCTCTGGCTTTTGAAAAATATCGGCCCATTGCTGTCATGGATGTATGACTTAGCAGCCCTTGACCAAAAAAACGGAGTAGAAAAATGGCTATAAACAGGGTGAAAAGATTAAATACGAAACTTGCGAATAAATTGGCAAATACAATACCTGCTACTACAGTAAAAGCAAAGGCTTTCAGTTTTACTCTGTCAATAATTTTGCCAGCAAATATTATAGTAAACCCACTTAAAAGTGTTGCTGCAGCGTAAAGGGTGCTGTAAACGGTGTGGTTTATATTAAATTCCTTTAGAAAACTTGGTATGTAAAGTGAGAGCAGGAAGGTTTGTCCAAAGCCTGAGAAGAAGGTAAAGACTATAGCAAACAGTAGTATTTTCCAGTTCGATATAAAAAATTGGTAGTAATTCACTAGATTGGTTCTTTCACTAAAAGTTTATTCGCAAAGATATACTTAACTATTGTTTTTATCTCTTTTTTTGTAAAAGAAAAGGACGCTCAAATCCTTATGAGCGCCCTTATTATCTAACCTAAACCTGAAAAAGATTACGGTGCTATACTGAAAGATTGCCCTGGAAGATAAATATCCATTCTAATGTTTTTTGCACCCAGTAAGCTATCGCTTGTGGCTATTGCAGCCTTTGTTGCGTTGAGTACAAGCACCTGGCTAGTACCATAAACTGTTGCGCTGTTTTCTTCTACAAGAATAGCTGTTGATTCATCAATGCCAATGGCAAGCTGTTCGGGGTTTTCAATACAAACAGATATCAACCTGTTCACTCGCTCCCGCCATATAAAATGCTGGTCAATTATAGCGCTTTCAATTAAACCCAGCCCTTCGGTAGTCTCAATATTATTAGGCTGTATAGTCTGGTAGCCTCTCATATCTGGGGTTTTAAGCTGGTTGCCAGTAATCATTCTTTTACTTTGCACTGCTGCTCCCGCGCTGGTTCCTGCAATTACAGCACCATTCGCAAATGCTTTATGTATCGCCTCGGCAATGGGCGTTCCGGCAACAATATCCATAAATCGATTCTGGTCTCCCCCCGATATATAAACCATGCCAGCGTTTGCAATGGAGTCTAGCTGGTACTGTTCAATTGGGCCATCCTTCTCGAAGTTGAACCATGTGATATTGTTAACGCCATGGTCCTTAAACTGCTTCATGGCCCAGTAAGCTGCGGTGTCAACTTCGTAGCTTGACATAGGTAGAACAACAATGTAATTACCACGGTTGACTCCTGAGAGGTCAATCATTTGCTTTACCATTTCGGGGGGCCTTTTGCCTCCGCCAATAATGTAAAGTTTTCCCTTTGGCGCTACGTCCGATTCTACTTCGGGTTGTGGCGAGCAAGAACTCAGATGAAATGACAGAAATATTGCTATGGGGATTATCCAATAAACACTTTTCATCTTACTGAATTTTATTGTTTATGGTGGGCTTCCTAAAAGTTGCTATTGTTCCTATTTTTAGAAAGCCCCAGTTATCATTGAAATTAAAACTTTTCAAACACCTCAATGTCGTCAATTGATATGCGGTCGTTATCGGTTGAATTGTAATGCCTAAAAGCAATCCAGATGGTTTCACCGGCAAAATCAGAAAAATCAATCTCTCTTAGGTCGTACACCCAGTTTTCTGCTTCTTCCGATAGTGTTTCTTCCCACACAGGATTTTCAGTATCAAAGTCGTCCGTTTCAAACCCAGTAGTAGATACGTAAACGGCATAGTGCTCAGTCCTATATTCTGGTGTATTTGCTGTTGGACAAACTTTGAAGTTCAGCCAGATTTCGGAATCACCACTAAATTCAGAAAAATCAATTTCTGGTGTTACAATCCAATTGTCGGGTGTAAGGGCAGCACCATCCCACGATTCAGAGATAACGTAGGCCTCACCTTCAAAAGAGTCCCAGTACCAATTAATGCCATCACCGTCAGCATCGTGTAGTTTGAAGGTTTCTAAAGATTCCTCCTCGTCGAATGTTTCAATGAAAATTGTTTCTTTAAAAATCACCCTAATGGTTTGCGTTTGTGTGAGGTCGTTATAATGATAATCTGTATCAGAAGTAATTGTTAGGGTAACATCAACATCGCCCTCATCTGCGAACGTAATCACAGGATTCTCTTCGGTTGACACACGTCCGTCGCCAAAATCCCAATGGTACGATGTGGCATTTATTGACTCATTAATAAAGCTAACCTCAAAAAGCTTTTCACCCTCTTCAGTTTCGTTATCAACGTATTGATAAGTGTACGAGAACTCTGCCTGACTGCTTGCCTCAGGCACAGGGTAATCATCCTCGCTGCAACCAGCTATAAGCAAAGTTGCAATTATGATGCTTATGTTTATTATGCTAAATCGTTTCATATTATTCCGTTTTTGAGTTAATCTTTTGTTAGTAACCAGGATTTTGATCAGTTGGTTTAATCGCATCGTTGGAAAGAATTTCCGATTGAGGAATTGGGAAAAGGAGCTGCTGCTCGCTGGTTACATTATCCAATACCTCCAGAGCTTTACCTGTTCTAATTAGGTCGAACCATCGGTGGCCATCGAATGCAAACTCAAACCTGCGCTGTAGTAAAATTTCTTCTTTCAGCTCATCCAGCGTTGCTGCGTCGGTGTCAACTAAATCTGCTCTTGTACGAATTGCATTAATGTCTGCAATAATATCATTAAGCTCCGGAGTATCCTTATTTGCTTCCGCTTCTGCCCTAATAAGGTACATTTCAGCGAGTCTTAAGATAACAACATTATCCGAACCCAGCTGCACGTCGGTGTATTTAGCTACGGCGGGCTCGTCTTCGTTGGTTGTAATGTCTATTGAGGCATTGAACCGTAAATCATCCTCATGATATGCACCAATTATTTCTTCCGAGGGGGCAAACTCGTGCCTACCAGCGGGGCGTGGTGAGAAGTATTGGGCAATACGATTCCCATCCTCATCGTTAAAAGATATTTCAAATATTGATTCGGAAGAGAATTCTGTTTGGAAAATCTCATCGTAGGTATCTGCAAGGTAGATGTCGGAATAGTTCTCAATAACATAGTCTGCAGCATCCCACGCATTATTGTAATCGCCTGAGTATAGGTATGCTCTTGCAAGCAAAGCTTTGGCTGCGGCCTGTGTTGCCCTGGCTTTGTTCGTGTTAATGAGTAGGGTGTCGGCTGCAATTAGCTCAGTTATAATAAAATCGTACACATCCTCTTCTGATGACCGGGGAACATACAAATCCTCGCCTGCATCTAATGCAGGTAGTTCTCTTAAGGGTACTCCACCAAATAGTTTCACTAAATCAAAATAAGCAAGAGCACGAATAAACCTAAGTTCGCCTTCATAATTCTTTTCGTCATCCTCGCTTAAATTTTCCACACCAGGAAGATAGTACAGGGCATTGTTGGCGCGGTTTATAACGGTATAAATGCTTGACCATACACCTTCAACGAGAAACAGGTCGGGCGAAATAACGTTGTTATCCAATGCACCGTAATCCTGGCTGGTACCTGTCCAAATCAGATTATCGGAAACTAGTTCTGGGGCAATCAGATAATCAAGGCCATAGTAGCCTCCACTTTGAAGCCCATCGTAGCATCCCATTAATGCTCTTTCCAAATCGTTGGCCGAAGTTATTGCCCCTTCGGAGGGTATTGACTGTGAAGGCTCTACATTAAGCACATCGCATGACGATACCGCTACTATGCTAGCAAGTATAAGGGTTATTTTTCTAAGTATTTTCATGACTAATCTGTTTTGTCAGTTTAAAAATTAAGGTTTAAACCTACAGTAAAGGTACGTGCCTGTGGATAGGTGAAGAAATCGGTTCCAATTCGCACGTTGTTTTCTCCAGCGTAGTTAACCTCAGGGTCCATGCCTGAATAACCAGTAAGTGTGAAAAGGTTTTGTGCACTTACGTAAGCTTTAATCCTCTCCACATTCAATCGTTGAGTTATGCTGTTAGGGAAGCTATACGAAAGGGTTACATTTTTTACCCTAAGGTAAGACCCATCCTCAACAAAACGGGACGAGATTCTATTGTTCAAATTCTGGTCGCGGGCAATAGGTCTGGGAATATCTGTTATATCGCCAGGTTGTTCCCACCTTCTAAGTATATCCGTAGTTTGATTGTCGTTTCCTTTTAGTGATTCAATATAAATTCTTGAACCGTTAAAAATATCGTTTCCGTAGCTGTACTGTAAGAAAACGTTTAAGTCGAAATTTTTGTAGGAGAAACTGTTGTTTATACCACCAAGAAACAGTGGGTGCGGGTTGCCAATAACCTCTTGATCTGCAGAGGTTATTTCGCCATTGCCGTCCAGATCGCTCCAAACACAATCGCCTGTTGATGGGTCAATGCCTTCCCAAACGTACCCCCAGAAAACGCCAATTGGCTCACCTTCAATTAATGCATTGTTCCCTCTTCCGAACAGTTGTAGCTCATCGCCATATAGTTTGGTTATTTCATTCCTGTTGGCCGAAAGGTTAAGGGATGTTGTCCAGCTGAACTCCCCTTGAATATTTTCAGATGAGAAGTTGAATTCAACTCCCTGATTCTGAAGTTCACCAATGTTATCGCTAATGTATGTAAATCCAGAAGAACCAGGTAGCGTCCGGTCTAAAAGTAGGTCGGTTGTATTTTTGTGATAATAATCGGCATTAAAAACAAACCGATCGTTAAAGAAAGCAATATCAAAACCTACGTTTACTTCCTGTGTGGTTTCCCATTTTAAGTCTGGGTTTGGTAGCTGATTTGGAGCAAGTCCAGATTCGCCCAGGTAGTTATAACCACCACCATACAGCCCCAGTGAAGCAAAGGTTCCAATACGGTCGTTACCAGTTATACCAAAGCTTGCTCTCAGTTTCATGTCGCTTAAAGCAGAGAATGACTCCATAAAACTTTCCTCTGATATTCTCCAAGCAGTCGAGGCCGAAGGGAAAAATCCGTACTGGTTGTTTTCACCAAAATTTGACGAGCCATCGTAGCGGGCATTTATAGTAAAAAGATACTTGTATTTGTAGTTGTACTTTAATCTTCCGAACCAAGAGTTAAGGCCACTAAGCGTTTGGCTTGCGCTTCCTTCGGTTTGTGCAGCTGAGGCTATGAACTGAAACTGGTCGCTTGGAAACTCTTTACCCTCAAGAAAACTCGATTTTCGTGAGTACTGCTCAAAGCTATATCCTGCCAGTGCGTTAAAGTTATGTATGTCATTAAAACTTTTTGTGTAGTTTACAGTATAGTTGTTTGTTACTGTTAATACCCTACTAAAGGTTTCAAAACCTTGTCCGTTGTATGTTGAGCCCTGTCTTGTAGTTACAGGATCGTAGCTATGCTCGTTTAGGTTAAGATAATCTAAACCAATTTTTGCATTTAATGTTAATCCGTCAATTAATCTATACTCAGCATCAAAGTTGGCAATGTTCCTGAAGGAGCTTGCCTGGTTAATGGCTTCGTTAATAATTGAAACAGGATTAGCGTAAGGTCCGGACTGGTCGTAATTACCTTCCTCGTCGTAAACAGGGTGAACGGGTGGTAAGGTAATTGCATTAGGCAAAGGTCCGTGTAACGACTGGTCGCCCTCAACCCTGTTGTTTAAAGAGTTTGAAACGCTATACGATACGCCCACCTTAAACTTATCGCTTATTCTGTGGTCAAGGTTTGCCCGGCCGCTTAGTCTTTGGTAATCGGTTCCTTTAAGAATACCCTTTTGGTCGAAAAGTGTACCGCTTATAAAGAATGTTGTTTTCTCGTCGCCGCCATTAAAGGATAGTTCGTAATTTGAAATAGGTGCCGTACGGAAAATTTCAGAGAGCCAATCGGTATCAACCGCTGGATTTGCTATTTCCTCCTCCGTGAATTCGGGAGACCGACCCCCTTCGATATTCATGTGGTTTCTGTACTCCATCCATTGGCTTGCATTTAGCATATCAAGCGTTCTCTCAACCTGCTGAAAGCCCTGGTAGGTGTTAAATGAAATTTTTGTTTTTTGTGACTTCCCCCTTTTGGTGGTAATAAGCACAACACCATTTGATGCTCTGGCACCATAAATTGCAGCAGCAGAAGCATCGCGAAGGATTGAGATTGATTCAATATCGTTGGGATTAATATCGCTTACAGCGCTAATTCCCTGTCCTTGGAAACCAACCTGACTGTAGTCTCCAGTATTTATTGGGACTCCATCAATAACATATAAGGGTTGGCTGCCTGCTGAAATGGAGCTGTTACCTCTAATCCTAACTGACATAGCGCCACCGGGTGTTCCTGAGTTTTGAACAATATGTACACCTGCGCTTTGGCCCTGCATTACATTGTCAATTGACTGCATGGGGCGTTCCTCCATTCCCTCAGTACTAACGGAACCTATTGAGCCAGTGAGCAGCCGTTTGCTTTCGCTACCATAGCCTATAACAACAACCTCATCGAGCTGTCTGGATTCCTGCTCAAGAGATACATTAATGGTTGTTCTTTCCTTTACCTCAACCTCTTGCGTATTGTATCCTATGAAAGAGAATACAAGTATAGGGTCTTTGTCGGTTAACTTAATGCTATAGCTCCCATCAACATCCGAAGTGGTTCCTTGCGTTGTTCCCTTAAGCATTACATTTACGCCAGGTAAGGTTTCTTTCGTTTCGGCGTCAGTAATAACACCTTTAACAGTTATTGACTGTGCTTTTGAGGAGCCTTTTGGCATGGGTTTTAAAACAATCTGCTTACCCTCAATGGTGTAAATAATATTTTCGTTAGCAAGCAGTTGATTAAGCGCCGATTCTAAACTAACCGAACGTAAACTAATAGATATTGGCTTGTTTACGTCAAGTGTGGTGTTTGAATAGATGAAGGAGTATCCTGTTTGGGATTCAACATCCTTAAACACTTCGCGCATAGATACATCCTTTGCATCTAGTGTGACCGTTGGTTCTTGAGCAAAAATGGGGTTTGCCACCAAAAGCGTTAACACCAGTAGGAGTAAGCACCTTGGTTGCGCGAGACGTTTTTTTGGTTTATGATACTTCATAACATGAATAATTTGGTTTAATTATTAGTTCTGTTCGTCAGGTTTTTCGGTAACAATTACCTTATTGCCTGTTATGTAAAAATTGAATGAGGCTGTTTGCTGAAGAAGGTTGAAAATTTCATATATTGATTCATCGGAAAATTTTGCAGTGAACCTAAAATCCCTTACAGATGAATGGGGTAGCACAACTTGAACACCAAAAGTGTTTTCCAGTTGTTTGGCAATACTGTTAAAACTTTCGTTCTCGAAAACTAGCTGATTGCTAACCCATCGTGTTTTTGTTGAGGTGTTTGCCTTATCGAGTAAAAAATCGTTGGCATTGCTATTCCATGAAATTTTTTGCCCTGGTGAGAGGGATACTGACTTTGCCGACCCTGCTCTTTCCGTATTAACCTTTATGTTCCCCTTTACCAGCGTTGCTTCCCATTCCTTTGCCGCTGATTTTGAAATTAGGTTAAACCGCGTACCTAGAACCATAACATCAGCAAGTTCAGTTTTTACTATTACTGGCCTGTTTGGGTCGTGAGAAATGTTAAAGAATGCTTCGCCTTCTAGCTTAATTTCGCGAAGTTTCTTGTCAAAATCTTTATTATACGTTAAAGTACTTTCAGAATTAAGCCAAACCCTTGAGCCGTCAGGTAAGAAAATTTCTGATTTTGTTCCTTTAGGTGTTGTAATGCTTACTAGCTGGCTGTTGGTGAATACACCTATTTGCCATAGCATAGTTCCCAGCGAGAAAACCAAAGCCACTGAAGCTGCTGCTGCTAAAAGTTTGCTTCTAATGGAAATGGTTTTATTTGAATTAATATTTGTGGGTTTATTAACGGCTATTCGCTTGTAAATTGATGCAAGAATTTTGTATAAGTGAGGTTGTTGCCCATCCTTAGCGGAGTGCTGACTTTCAGCCCAATGCTTACTCATCATATTCTCTACCTCAGGTGTTTTAAGTAGCTCGTTCTGCTCCTCCTTGCTCGATATACCAGCAAAAAAACGGGCAAACAATTCTTGCTTTTTCTTCTTTTCCATTAAGTTCTTTATTAGGTGTTCACAATGTATTACACTTACATTCTTATCTTCCCTTAAATGTATACTAAAAAAATTTCCAGACCATTTGTTGGAATAATCTTTTCGAAAAAAATTATTTTTTTTGAACCATTGGAAACATTTATTGTTATATTTGTATCCAAAGTTTTTTGAGGTTATAATATGAATGAAGAGTTAAAGCAAATACTGCTGAAAGTCCGTGATTTATACATGCGTTATGGTATTAAAAGTATTACCATGGATGATGTAGCATCAAATTTGGGGATATCCAAAAAAACATTGTACAAGCATGTAAGTCATAAGGATGATTTGGTTGGTAAGTTTGTTGACCAGGAGATTAATATTCAGCAGCAGGATGCAAGTTGCATTCTAGATAGTAACCTTAATGCAATAGAAGAGCTGCTAATGGTAAGCAAAATGATTAATCATAAGCTAAAGCAGATAAATCCTTCAACCGAGTATGACTTAAAGAAGTATTACCCGCAACATTTTGCCAGGCTGCTTGAAAGCAGAAGGGAACGAATGTATTCGAACATTGTTAAGAATATACAGAAAGGTAAAAAGGAGGATTTGTATAGGAAAGATTTGAATGATGATATAATTGCCAAACTTCAGGTTTCAAGGGTAGAGAGTTTGGTTAACAATGAGGTTTTTTCAATTGAAGAGTTTACCTCACCCAAATTCTTCCAAGAAATCTTTATTTATCATATACGAGGCATAGCGAACGACAAAGGTATATCCTTCCTTGAATGCAAACTAAAAGATTTTGATATTGACGATATAACAAATTTTTAATATGAATTTACTAAGAGGTTTATTTTTTATAGTACTTTTTTCCATGAGTTACACTGCATACACGCAGGAAGAAACTTTTGAGTTTTCTCTTAATGATGCTCAGGAATATGCAGTACAAAATAATCTGGAGAAAAAGAATGCTGCAATAGATGTTGATATTGCCGACAGGAAAGTTTGGGAAACCACCTCCATGGGACTCCCACAAATTTCTTCAGGAATTGATTTTCAAGCAATACTAAATGAGCTGCCAAAATTTTCGGTTCCAGGTCCTCCTGGCCCGGACGGACAACCAACCCAAATGGAAATTGATGTTGGAGAGCGTGTAAATGCTACCTTTAGCATTACAGCCTCACAACTACTTTTTAGTGGCCCATATATTGTAGGTTTACAGGCATCAAAAGCGTATAAAACCCTTTCGAAAAACGCTCTGGCTAAAACCGAGAGAGATATTAAATCCAACGTAACATCTGCATACTATACAGTGCTACTTCTTAACGAAACAACGTCAATATTAGATTCGAGCGCTGCCAACCTGAGGCAAACACTTAATGAAACCAAGGAAATGCATAAGGCTGGTTTTGTAGAAGAGGTTGTTGCTGATCAGGTTAAGGTATCGCTTTCAATGGTTGAGAATTCTTCGCGCGAAACAATTCGTCAACTACAATCTGCCAAAAACTTGCTTAAAATGCATATGGGCATAGATATCCAAAATAAAATTGAGCTTACCGACAGTTTGGAAACATTGTTAGGAAGTTTTTCTCCAGCAGTAGATAAGGATGTTTCGCTTGACCCTAAACAGAATATCGACCTGAAAATAATGGAGAACCAAATTGAGATTAGTAATTTGCAATTAAAGCGCGAAAAATCTGAGTTCCTTCCCAGCCTTTCGGCTTTTATTACCTATCAGAAGCTCGCAAAGGAACCTGAGGTTAACTTTACCCCCGAAGCAATTGCAGGGATAAACCTATCTCTTCCAATTTTTTCTAGTGGCATGAAACGTTCAAAGGTTCAGCAGGCCAACCTTGAGCTACAGAAAGCAAGAAACACTTACGAGCAAACAAGGCAGGGTCTTACAATGGAGCTTGCTGATGCTAAAGCCCAGCTATCAACTGCTTGGGAAAAGTACAATAGTCATAGAGAGAATAAGGAGCTGGCAAGCAAAGTTTACCAAAATTTCAGAGAGAAATATTCGCAAGGCATGGCCTCGCAGCAGGATGTAATACAGGCAAACGATAAGCACCTGCAAGCGCTTGGCGATTATATGGGTTCTGTTGTAGAACTTTTTAATGCCAAGCTAAAAGTTGATAAGATTATTGGTGATATTTAAGAACTAAATCAAGCTAATTGAAAAATAAAGTAAACTTATAACAGATGAAAAGAATACTTCCCATACTAATGGCAACCCTTATGTTTGGTTGTAATACAGCAGAATCGCCCGATGAAATTCGCGAAAAGCTTTCGGAGCTAAAAGATAAGCAGCTAAATGTAAGGCATGAGATAAAAGAGCTGGAAGAAAAGCTGAAGGCAACCGAAAGTGACGAAATCACGGATGGTGCAATTCCTGTGAAAGTTAAAGATTTAAAAAATGAGTCGTTCAGTCATTTTCTCTTTATTAATGGTAAGGTTGAACTTCTGGAGGAAGCACAGGTTAGCCCCGAAACCAACGGCCAGATAAAAACCATACATATAAATAAAGGACAGTATGTAAACAAGGGCGATGTGCTGGTTAGCCTTAATACAAGCATGATTGAGAATAATGTTGCCGAGGTAAGAAGCAGCCTTGAGCTTTCTACCAAAGTTTTTCAAAAACAGAAAGATTTATGGGAGCAGAACATCGGCTCGGAGATGCAATATTTAGAAGCAAAAAATGCCAAGGAGTCACTCGAACATAGGTTAAAGTCTCTTGAAGCACAGCTTGACATGTCGATAATAAAAGCCCCCTTTAGCGGTATTGTCGATAATATTTTTCAGAAAGAAGGAGAGCTAGCCTCACCAGGCATGCCAGTGCTATACATGGCAAACCTCCAAAAGTTAAAAATTACGGCAGATGTGTCCGAATCGCTGCTGCCCAAAATCAATGTAGGCGATACCGTTACCGTTAATTTCCCAACATATAAGGATATAAAGATTTCCGCACCCATTCATCGTATTGGTAACTTAATAGACCAAAATACACGCACGATACCCATTGAGTTGAGAATTAATAATATTGATAATCTCATTAAGCCAAATCAGATGGCTAAGATGAAAATCAGAGATTTTTATGCCAAAAGCGCCATTGTAGTTCCTAGTCTGGTGGTTAAGCAGGATAGTCGTGGCGATTTTTTGTTTGTTGTTGATAAAGATGAAAATAGTATGGATATAGCCAGCAAGCAGTACGTTGAGTCAGGTTTGTCATACGATGATAATACGATGATAACAAAAGGGTTAGAAGAGGGACAAAGAATTATCGTTTCAGGTTTTAACCAAGTAGGCACCGGTAGCCTTATCAATATTAAGTAACAATAATAGCGTTTGTACTTGTTAAAGTACCATTTAATAAATAAGTCAGAATAATGAGTAAAACAGAACATAAGCCCAGGGAGTTTCGCCTAACATCACTCGCGCTAAAAAACAAGAATACTGTTTATCTTCTTACCGTAATAATCATTCTGTTTGGTTCCCTTTCATACAGGGGGATGCCAAAGGAGCTTTTCCCCGAGGTGGTTTTTCCAACAATCATGGTACAAACGGTTTACCCAGGTAACCCTCCCATTGATATTGAGAACCTCATTACCCGCCCCATTGAGAAAGAAGCAGAGGATGTGAGTGGTCTAAAGCAAATTACCTCTTCTTCTCTACAGGATGCTTCCATGGTAATGGTCGAGTTCAACGCCGATGTTCCCATTCGCGATGCCCTTGCCGAGGTAAAGGATGCAGTTGATAGAGCCAAAAGCGAGCTGCCCACCGATTTAAAAACCGACCCATACGTAACCGATATAGATTTTTCAGAGTTCCCAATTATTAACATAAATCTATCGGGCGATTTTTCTCTTCAGGAGCTAAAGCGATATGCCGAGTACCTTGATGATGTTATTGAACCAATTAGCGAGGTTTCAAAGGTTGAGATTCAGGGTGTGGAGGATAGAGAAATTTTTATTGAGGTTAATTTAATTAAAATGGAGGCTCTAGGGCTCTCCTTTCAGGATATTGAGAACGCAATTGCATTTGAAAATGTTTCCATGTCTGGAGGCGATATTAAGCTCGGTAAAATGCGCCGCTCAATTCGCATTGAAGGCGAGTTTGAGAGTGTTGAGGATATTGAAAATATTATGGTGAAGCGCGATAGGGGACGAACCATCTATCTTAGGGATGTAGCCAATGTTGTAGATGGTTTTGCAGAGGCAACAACCATTGCGCGCCTGAATAATCAACCCGTTGTATCCGTACAGGTGGTTAAAAAGGGAGGGGAGAACCTGCTTAATGCCACCGATAAAATTTTTGCAGCACTTGAAAAAGCGCAGGAATCAGAAGCACTCCCGCCCACGCTTAACGTTACAATTACTAACGACCAGAGTGATGTTATTCGTAAGCAGCTGTCTAACCTTGAAAATAGCCTTATACTGGGCGTGTTTTTCGTTGTGCTGGTTCTATTCTACTTTTTAGGCACACGTAATGCGCTGTTTGTGGGTATTGCTATTCCCCTTTCCATGCTTACCTCGTTTATGGTGCTAAATGTTATCAACTATCAAATTAACATGATTGTTCTCTTCTCACTTATCCTTGCTTTAGGGATGCTTGTTGACAATGCCATAGTTGTGGTTGAGAACATATACAGATTTGTTGACAGGGGCTATAAGCCCATTGATGCAGCACGGCTGGCCGTTGGCGAAATTGCCATGCCAATAATTGCTTCAACAGCAACCACGCTGGCAGCATTTATACCATTGGCTTTTTGGGGAGGAATCACTGGAGAGTTCATGAAGAATCTCCCTGTTACGCTCATTATTGTGCTTACATCATCGCTATTTGTAGCGTTAGTAATTATACCTGTTATATCCTCATCTTTTATTAAGTATGGAGAGAACCAGCACGATAATACACCCAACAAGCGTAAGGCCTACCGACTTGCTGGGATACTAGGAGGGTTGGCAATTGTATTTTACTTTACCAAGGTATTTGCCATTGCCAATATCCTAACTATAGTTGCAATTATTGTGGCTCTAAATGCTCTGTTTTTCTATAAAGTGGAGAGATGGTTCAGAAACGTTTTCTTGGTTTGGCTCGAGTCAATTTACAGTCGAGCCTTGCGTTTTGCTTTAAGAGGATGGAAACCCGTATGGTTTTTTCTTGGCACAATAGGATTGCTAATTGTTACGCTCACCTTGTTTATGATTCGTAGTCCTGAGGTTAGTTTCTTCCCCAAGGGCGATCCAAATTATATAAACATTGTTACAGAAATACCCGTGGGGAACGATATAACTGCCACAGACTCGGTGCTGTTGATGATTGAAAAGGATATTGATGAATTATTAGAGCCAAGCAAGCATATTGTAAAATCTGTTCTTACTACTATTGGAAGGGGCGACCCAAATGAATGGAATACTTTTGGCGATCAGGTAAATAAGGCTCTCACAACAATATCATTTCTTGATTATAAGGATAGGGAAGGCATAAACACAACGGAAATTATGCAGATGCTCAGTAACGAGCTGCTTAACAAGTACCCTGGTGTAGAGCTTTCCTTTTCACAGGATCTTATGGGGCCTCCTGCCGGAAAACCTATAAATATTGAGATATCTGGTTCCGATTTTGAAAAATTACTTTTCCTCTCCGACTCAATAGAGAACTACATTAACTCATTTGCTATTCAGGGAATAGAAGGGTTGAAACTTGATTTAGAGGTTGGTAAACCTGAACTGCTTATTGAGATTGATCGGGACAAGGCCCGTCGTTTCGGGTTAAGTACCATGCAAATAGCCAGTACAATCAGAACCTCCCTTTTTGGTAAGGAAATATCCCGATATAAGGAAGGTGAGGAGGATTTTCCAATTCAACTCAGGTATATGGACGAGTTCCGTTACCATCTCCCAACTCTTCTTAACCAGAAGGTTGGTTTTATGGAGGAAGGGCGACTTACTCAAATCCCTTTAACAGCCCTAGCAGATTTTAAGTATTCAACAACATACGGGTCTGTTAAGCGGAAAGATAAAAACAGGGTTGTTACCCTCTTCTCAAACGTTGTTCCCGGATATAATGCAACTAAAATAAATAATCAGCTAAAATTAATCCTTTCCGATTTTGATATGCCTGATGGCTATAGCTACGCTTTTACAGGTGAGCAGGAGGAGCAGGCAGAGTCTATGGCGTTCTTAATTAACGCCCTGATGATTGCCCT
>JAWLEY010000245.1:0-4036 GCA_041685855.1 Perlabentimonas sp.
ACTCATCATCGGATAAGCCATTGAAAAGTTCGATATTTTTTAGAAACGAGATAATTGTATTTTTATCCATAATGCTATGCATTAAATTTATGATTTAATCACTTAAGGTCCATTCCACAAATTTAATCAACCTGCACAATCTTCCATCTCAAAATCAGATGATATTTGTTAATTCTACACTAAAGCTTTAAAAAAGCATATATACGTGAAATGCCCCTCCAAAGCATTATTGAAGGGGCATTAACCACCAAAAAACAAACCATTAAAAAGAATTAACCAATAAAGCTATCAAGCTCATTGTTTTTTACCAGCGGTACACCTGCATTAGCAATTAGGTGCGTATTATGACTAAAGAAAGAGATAATCCTATCGAGCGTAACAGCGTGAGAAACGCTATGTGTTGAATGTCTGTAAATGATTTTTGCAAGATGCTTTAGCTGATTCTGATTTGCTATTAACACCTGAATAGGGTCAATATCTCCAAATTTAACGGATGATTCTACTTTTTTTAATTCCACCAAATTGTCGGAAACAATCTGCATGAGCTGCTCATGCACTGTTGCAGCAGGTGTGTTTCGTCGGGTAACAATACCCAAAACCTCATTTGTTTTTGGGTCAATTAGCGGAGCACCACTATTACCAGACCCTACCGGACCATCAAACTGAATAAATCTTAAGCCTTCGGCATTTGAGTATACTGATGATAGGATACCCGTTTTAATAGCAAGATTAGAATAATCGCAGCTATAAGCAAGAAAAGCTACCTGTGAACCAATATTAAAATTATGACGTTCGCTTAATTTTAATGAGGGGATATTTTCAAATTCCTGTAAATCAATATCAAAAATTGCATAATGACCTGTATCCTCAGCCACACCAATTCTATGTTCCTTAATAAACTCGACATAAGGTATTTTTGTTGAAGCAGTAACAGTATTCGCATCAGCATCAACAAATCTAATTTCAACCTTATGCGCTCTCTTTACGCAAAAAGCATGCTGGCTTGTTACAAGGTGCTTGTTCACCTTAAAGCCCGTTAACGAATCGATGGTAACGCCTCTTTCATTTATAAATTTTAGCTGACAAACAGATGCAAAAGCAGATTTCCAAACATTACTAAACATAACAAAAAAGTTTAAAAGATTTTCTAGCTTAGAAAATTAAAAAGAACGAACAATGGTAAAGACAAAGAGGACCGTTACCAGAAAGAAAACTATAAACACACCAACGTCAATCGTAATTCGATTTATAACGTTTGATTTTAAGAATGTTCCCAACCTTTTCATAATGGTAAAATTTATTGTTTAACGAATCACCTAAAAAGGCTTTTATTAGATTTGTATTAAAAACACAAATCAATTTTGTAACTTTAATCTTTAATCGTTTCAAAAGTATTGCAAACGCAATAAGAGGCAAGTGGTCAAATAAGTCATTTTATTTTTTGTGGCTAAATAGCAAAGTTTACTGCTGCCAAAACAAATATATGTAACTGTTTTTATGTTATTTACACGATTTCTAATTGGCAAAATGCCACAATTATGATTCAAAAATTAAAAGATTACGTTGAGCATGAATTTGGGAAGAAAGTATCCTACCAGAAGGACTGCAAGACCCTTTCTACCAGTATATTAAACAAAACCTCCGAAGTAATAAGTCCATCAACGCTTCGCAGATTCTATGGATTCCTCTCAACGAATTCTAAACCTTCACGTGTCACGCTTGATATACTTTCCCGTTATTGCGATTTTACATGTTGGGATGATTTTACCGAAAACAATAAGGATACCGAAGGAAACAGCGAGTCGTTCACACACATTTGGGAAAAAGCATCGCAAAATGCAAGTAAGCTAAGTACTCGCAATTGCGAATTATTAAAAAAACAGAATCAGCTTAACTCCAACAACATAACAAAAAGATATTTTGCATACGAAAGGCTTAACTATCTTATAAGTTCAGACTTTGTAGCCACACCTTTTGTTGGTCCAGGAGGATACGGAAAATCAACGCTTCTTATTGAATGGTACGAATCATTTCAGCATGCTTCAAGTAACAAGCATAATATTGAACTATTTATTTCAGCAAGAACATTAGAGGGCTGGTATGGAAAAGAAAAGTATTTCGACGAATGGTTGCTATCACTAATTGGACTGAACACTCCCGCACTGTTTGATAGGTTAAAAGATGGTTCGTGCAAAAACCCCGGTAAGTTCATTCTAATTATCGATGCCCTTGATGAGCTCTCTCTTCCACAGTCAAAAACAGAAAGATTATATCAGGAAATTCATAATTTAGTAAGCAGCATGTCGCCCAAATGGTTTAAGCTGGTTATAACATCACGGTTAAGCATTTGGAAAGATTTTATTAATGCTGGAGATAGCATAGATAAATGGTACTTTGCCAAAAACCAGAATTTCACTAGTGAAGGTGCCAATATGCCACCCTTGAACGAAGGGGAAGTACAGGAAATTTTCAATAAAACAATTAACATGACAGCCGGAGAACGTATTCTGGTTGAGGAGTTACCCTACGATTTTTTTCAAATTATTTCCTACCCATACTATCTGAGAATTTATATGGAACTCTACAATAAAGATGGTTCACCGAGGGTTGGAGATAGAATTGACCTATTAACCGAATTCCTAAAGAAAGAGGTTTATCAAAGTCCGGATGCTGATGAATCCTCTGACATTCTATATTATATTGTTGAAAAATCGAAACAGTACAAAACACTTGCTACCGTTAAAAAGAATGATTTAAAAAATGAATATCCCATCCATCTTAAGCTTGCAGGCAACTATTATAACGCATATAATCATCTGTTATCGTTCGGAATCCTCTCTGAGGAGCTTGTTGAAAATGAGTTTGGTGCTTATAAAAAGATAGTAAGCATAACGCAGCTAGAAGTATACGGATTACTAACCATTCACAGGCTAATTGAGAAAGAGGGCGATGTTTCGTTCAAACTATTTGAAGAAATACAAAAAGAGTACGCAAACTCAGCAATTCTTCCCCTGCTAATAAGTATGCTTTTTGAGGTAGCCTACAAAAAAAGAAGAGTTGACGCCCTGATACCTCTCTTTACTCTTTCCGAAAAAGTGTTAGCCAGCGTGTTTGAACAATCATCTATACACCAAACTCTTAGTAAGGATGATTATATGAGAAGTGAGCTAATACCGTTTTACGCAAACAACAAAATAGCCAGAAAGCATCTTTTTGAGAAGAATATTAACCTAAATACCATAGCAACCAGCTCAAACTTTTTAACATACAACTACCTTCAGCATGCAGTACACATGCACGAGGTATTCTTTGGCAGAACACTTTTATACATTTCAAATGCATATAACTTAGATTTTAACTGGATAGATGAATTTATTAAAGAGATGCCAGAAAATCCACCGAAGAAAACGCCACCTCTAATTTGCGGACTATGGTTCTCATGCCTCGAAATTTCAAGTTTTTTTAGTAATGCCAAAAATCAAAGCCAGATATTAAGAAAAATTGATTCATTCCTACTCACCACAACTTCAAACAGCTGGAACGAGCACGACAGGTTGGTTTTTGAGCTGGGACTTGTTTTTAGCCTATTAATTACCAAGCAACATCAACTAATAGTTAACAGACTATCCATTCTTTTTGAATCGTCAACGGGAACTAAATTCACAAGTGAAAAGAAAGCACTCAAAATTTATTATGAGTTTGCTAAATGGCGCGTTTCGTCCGTTTTTAACGATGCTGTAATGCAAGAACTACAAAACCTAGTTGGCGAAACCCCACCATGGATTAGCTACCAAACAAATATTATTGCCAAAAGCTGGCTTGCCATGTATTACCTATCAAACGGTATGATGAACAAGGCATACGAATTATACAGAAAATCTGTTGAGATAAGCAATCTTGCTGGTTATAAAATTTTTGAAGCAAAATTACTGAAAAACCTTTCTACAACGCTAAACTCTCTAGGAGAAGAGTCGATGGCTAAGGATTGCGATGCCTTTTTTAGAAGCCTTGCAGAAGATAGCAATGTTGATTGTGA
>JAWLEY010000032.1:0-17799 GCA_041685855.1 Perlabentimonas sp.
GAAGCTAATAAATCGACGTGAAGTTGTCTTTATAATACTTGTTGGCCTATTTCTTGGGACACTAACCATGCTAAACATACTTGGCATATCCAGATACATACATTTTACCATAAATATATTTAAACTTGAGATTCCCGTTATGCTCTTTGTGGGCATACTACCATACCCCATTACGTTCCTCTGCACCGATTTTATAAGTGAACTTTATGGAAAACATAGGGCCAACATGGTAGTATGGACTGGGTTAATACTTAACATTTGGGTCCTTTTTATTCTATGGATTGGCGGTATTCTCCCCCCAGTACCAGAAATGATGCCCGAAACTGGCTTGCCTGCGTATGAAGAGGCAAGCCGCTCTTTTTATCATATTAGGAAATTGACTTTTGGAGCAACAGCCGCTTCAATGATAGCATACCTAACAGCTCAATTTGTAGATGTACACGTTTTCCATTTTGTAAAAAAACTAACAAAGGGCAAGCACCTTTGGCTGCGGAATAATGTTTCAACAATGACTAGCCAAATGGTTGACTCAGTAGCCGTTGTTCTAATCACCTTTTACTATGCTCACGCCATTGACATTCCCGAAGGTAAAACTGTAGCACAAACGCTCATAATATTTATTCTATCAGGTTATCTTTTTAAACTATTCTCCGCATTAATAGATACTATCCCATTTTATTTTGGGGTTAAGTTTTTCTCTAGATACCTCCAAATTAATCCTATGGAAGGTTATGAAAAAGAGAAAAATAGGAAAAAGATTATTTTGAAAAATAAATGATTCAACCATGTATAAAAAGATAGAACATAAACCTATTCCTGACAATGGCTCTGCATGATGCGCTAAATATTCGTCGCGACGAGGTTGTTCCTGTTTCGTTGCTGCTGTTTCAATCGGTATTCCTTGGCTTTTTCCTTGGAGCATTCGATGTGGGAGCAAACACCCTTTTCCTTAATAGTTTTGAGCAGAGCATGATAGCCAAAGCCTTCGTTATTTCTGGGTTAGTTGGAATAGTTCTTACATCAATATACTCATACTTTCAAAGCAAGGTTAAATTCTCTACCCTTGCGGCAATGAACCTCGCAATTGTATTTATTATCATTGTTCTACTTCGTGCTGGATACTATTTTAGCGATACCAAATGGCTTGCATTTTCACTTTTTGTTTTAATGGGGCCACTTAATATTGTTGCGCTCGTTGGATTTTGGGGAACCGTAGGACGAATTTTCGATTTAAGGCAAGGGAAACGAATTTTTGGTTTTATTGATACAGGGCAAGTTGTTGGGGTAATTATCAGTTCACTTTCTATCCCTTTCTTAATAACTGCTGGTTTTGTAACCAAGGACCTTCTTTACATTAGCGGCATTAGCATATTCCTTGCAACCATTATTCAGATAATAATTAGCTCTAAGTACCCTCTTAAACTAAAAGCAAAGGTTATTAAGTCTCAAAAAAGTAGTTTTTTTGAGACTCTTCGTATCCCATACGTCAGAACCATGGCGTTTTTTGTGATATTTTCAATGCTGGTAGCTTTCTTTGTTCATTATCTATTCCTATCAGTTGCAAGAGAACGTTTTGATAGTGCGGACGAGATGGCAAAGTTTTTTGGTGGACTAATGGGAACCTTAACCATTGTGAGCGTTCTGATAAAAACATTTGTGTATGGACCGCTAATGAAAACATACGGTTTAAAGGTTAGCCTCCTAATTTCACCAGCAGTTATGATAATTATAACCACGTGCGCTGCTTTGGTTGGAAGTTTTTTTGGCTACACCCTTGAATCAGCAACTTTTACCTTCTTCTTCCTTTTAATAGCCCTCTGTAGATTTTTCCAAAAAGCGTTAAAAGACTCCATTGAGGCCCCGGTACTTAAACTACTTTACCAATCGCTTAACCCGAATATCAGACACGAAGTTCAAGCAAGGGTTGACGGAACAATTAACGAGCTGGCTGCGCTGCTTTCAGGCATTATACTTACAGTTTTAGGGCTCATAGCCTCTTTCACACTTATTCACTACACTTATGTCCTTCTAGGGACAATCCTTGTTTGGGTGGTTATATCAATAAGTTTATTCAAAGGATATCGCAAAACACTCAAAGATACGCTAGAAAACGCTTCGCAATCTCAAAAGGAATCAGCCCCTTCAAAAAATTGGCTGGATAATGTTTTTACAAAAGAAATCTCAACCAAATACAACCTACTAGAGCTATCAAAACCATGGTTACTAATTACTGAACTTCAGAAGGATATCAAGCATTATAAAGGTAACGATTTGATTCATGTATGCGATAAAATACAGGACCTCGGTTTGGTATCTCTTCTTCCTGACATTGAAGAAAGGAATGCAGTAGAGAATGAAAACATCAATAAAAGCAAATTAGAAAATACCATTGAGTATTTAAAGGGATTATACAACGAAGCAGACAACGTAAACCGAATTAGTGAACTAATACAATCGCGGGAGTATCCCGATAGGGTTTTAGCGGCTAAATACTTGGGTGCATCAAAAAATAATACAATAAAGCAAAATTTAACTTTCTTACTTCGCGACATGGTTCCCGCTGTTAAAAGGCAGGCAATATGGGCTGCCAGGGGTAGCCGTTCTAAAGAAATAATCAGCTTCTTAATTGATTTTCTCGACAAAGATTTTTATGCGCCAACAGCCCACGCTGCTTTAATCAATTCGGGCGAGATTGGGCTTGAAATGCTCATGCTCGCCTTTAACAGAACCGATGCTTCGGCAATTTTTCAGAAAAGAATCCTTAGGGTTGTTCCTGAAACAGGCAGCGCCATTGCATCGAACGTTCTGTTTGGGAAACTTTCCGTTCATTCCCACCTTAAAGGAACCATCCTTGATGGGCTATTGCAGCTAAACCTCAACGCCGATGAAAACGACAGGATACAACTTCAACAAATGGTAATTGACCAAACCGGCGTATGCGCATGGAATTTAAACTTACTATACAATTGCCCCCCTGAGTCAATTGCTCCTAAACTTAAGGATGAGCTTGAACATAACTACTCGCTAAGTTTGCACAACCTTTTTCAATTACTCAAATTACTCTACGATAGAAGTTCAATAGATGCTGTAGTTGAAAACCTAAACGCTGGTACGGGCGAAAGTATCTCATTTGCAATAGAACTTCTTGATACGTTTCTGGTTGAAGACCTCAAACCCTACATTCTGCCATTGCTGGAAGATGCCACACTTGGGAACAAAGTATGGGCTCTTCAAAACTACTTCCCGCTAAGAAGTTACAATAACGAGGAACTTCTAAAAGCAATAATAAATCGGAATGAGAACCTAATAACGAAGTATTCAAAAATATACGCGCTAAATGCATTTAATAATATTGAGGGGCTTTCCGTTACTGCCGATTTAGCCGCTCAACTTTTTAACGCCGACAGAGTACTACGATTGGTTTCAGCACAAATAGTTGCAAAAAACGACAGGGACTCTTACCTCCAACTAAAACGAAGATTAAAAGATAAGCACAGGGTAGAACTTGACAGAATGCAAGAAACTGCTAAAGAAACAGAGAATAACACCCTAAAGCAGTTGGAGTTTTATAGAAAAACCTTTGAGAATGGGAACTACCTAACTCCACTCTTCTGGCTTTACAACTCAACGGCAATGAGATTATCAAACATAAATCTGTTTGACCTTGGATTATTTAGAAACGAGAACCATATAATTCTTGTTGAAACCGGCGAACTTATTCTAAACAAAAAGAATAATCCTGTTAAAACTTATAGCCAAGGAGAAATAGTAAATACAAAGAATATTGATAAGGAGGTGCTTAACATGGTATCAGGGCCAAATACAATAATTCATTATATTGATTTTAAAAAAGCTTCGGCAAATGTATACGACAATGATTTTTTAGCAGAATTTTTGGCAACAAAAACAGTAATAGCTTAACTTTAATTATAGTAAATTCTTAATTCTTCTTCAATGAAACAATCGTCCATTTTTCAGCAGTTAATATACAACATCGTATTCCCCGTTGTAATAGCCCTACTGGTGCTTGGAATCTTTAACTTTAGGAATACTCGTCAAATGCTCACTGAGCATAGGGAGATGAGAAATTTCCTTATTTCTGATGAGCTTGTTCAGGTGCTCCGATTCCAGGATATTACCCTTCAGCTTCTAGAAACCCAGCTGGATGATGAGCTTGAAAAGGTTAGCAACGAGGTTATTACAAAACACCTTGTTAACACCAAAAATATTGAAAACTACGACCTTTCCCAACTAAGAGAGACCCTGAACTTAGACCCTGAACTATACGACCTTTATATTATTGACACTAACGGCACAATAGTTAACACAACATTTGAACAGGATTTGGGTCTCAACCTATTCGATTTTGGAAGCAAACATGAAAATCACATTCGAAACGTATTCAGCCGAGGCGATTTTGTGAGCGAACGCTTTACCATTGAATCGAATACTAGAAGGCTAAAAAAATATACGTACCAGCCCACCCTAAATAACAACTATATCTTTGAGTTAGGCCTATACTCTCCCGATGCCGATGAAGTTATTGATATAATTAAGGGAATTCTTGAGGAAGCCTGGAAAAAACACAGCAGCATACTATCGGCTGAGCTTTTTATGAACGAGGACGACCCATTCTCCCTCACCAAAGAAGACGAACTTAACAAAGAAGAAAAAGAATTCCTGATTGAACGTTTTAAGCAAAAAGATAGCGTTACCGTTGAAAAAAGGGTTGATGGCAGATACCTTTCCTATCAGTACATGTTCAATGAACTAAATAATTCTGGTCTTTATAAAGGTTCCGTAATTAGAATATCCTCCGACAGAACCGATGAGATACGCGCCGAACTAATAAGGATGCTAGCATTTATTGGCGTATTCCTATTTGTCTTGCTGCTCATTATATTTCTTATCTACAGAAAAACCCGTGTAATTACCAACCCCATAAAAAAACTCGTTGAGCATGTTAACAGAGTTTCAAACGGAAACCTGAGCGAAAGAGCTGAAGTATCAGGTAGTACAGAGATTATAACCCTCTCAACGCGGTTTAATAAAATGATTACTGAGCTGGAGGGCCTCTACAACGACCTTGAGCAAAAGGTACGCGACAGAACCGCAGAGGTTGTAGCACAAAAGGCAGAAATTGAAGCCCAGCGAGACCTACTTGCCGAACAACAAAAACACATTATTGATAGCATACAGTATTCTAAACGTTTGCAAAATGCTATTCTTCCAACAAGCACATTTATACAGGAGCTTTTCCCAGAATCGTTCGTAATGTACATTCCAAAAGACATAATAAGTGGTGATTTTTACTGGTTTCATCAAGATGAGAACAAGCACTACTTCTCGGCCATTGACTGTACAGGGCATGGAGTTCCAGGCGCTTTGGTTTCAATGGTAGGGCAAAACTGGCTTAACTACGCAGTTAAAGACTTGAGCTTACAAAAGCCCTCCGATATACTTGATGCTCTGAACGATGGGGTAATGTCAACGTTCAAGGAGCGCGACGACGACACATCCGTTAAGGACGGAATGGACCTGGCCCTATGCTGCATCAACTATAATAGTATGACTCTTGAGTACGCAGGTGCATACAACCCTGTTGTAATAATTAGCAATGGAGAAGTATCGCAAATTAAGGGCGATAAGTTCCCTATAGGCGCATTCTTTAGAGGAATAAAAGGGAAATTTAAAAACCATGAAGTTAAAGTAAGTAAGGGCGATTTAATTTACGTGTTCTCCGATGGTTTTCAAGACCAGTTTGGCGGCGAGAAGGACCAGAAATACATGATAAAACGTTTCAGACAATTACTTTTTGAGATTCATCAAAAACCAATGCAAGAACAGCATCAAATACTCGAAAGTACTATCAGAAAATGGATGGGAAATAAAGAGCAAGTAGATGATATAACAGTAATCGGTATTAAAGTTTAAGCAAATGTCCGAGATAAAAATAGCACTTTGGCACTCTGCTAAAAATCAGGAATCTGAAGAGTTTTTAAATCATTTTCAGGATGATTTAAAAAAATGTCTGCTACGTTTAGGCAAACAGGCAAGCATACACCAAAATACAGAGGCTGATAACAATTTTAAGATAGTTATTCTATCTAATGCTGATAACATAGAGACCCAAACAGAACCATGGTATGCTCAACTTGTTAAGGACCCCAACGCTCTTGTGCTAATTTTATCACCTTTAGATAGTGACATCATTAACAACCTAAAATTCTCAACAGTTTACCCTTTCTGGGAGAAAGTATTTGAAACCGGTGAACTACTAAATATCCGAAGAGATACACCTAACACCCAAGCCAAGTATTGGGAGAAAATTACTGATATCTCCTTCCGTTTAATTAGTGAAAAGAGCAGGAAGAATACGCCACAAAAAACCAAGGCAGTTTACTTATCGCAGGGTGATATATACCTGAGTACAGATAGGGAGAACATTAAACGTGATTTAAATGATATTGGATATACAGTTCTCCCCGACAAACCATTTAGCTCTGATATTAATGAGTGTACTACTCAAATAATGCAATGTCTCAATAAAACCGAACTAATTATAAATATTGTACCGCCAATTTATACTCCCTTCTTTTTGAACCAGCACCTTTCGCTGGCCGAACATCAGTGCAATGTTACCGCAGAGTATATCAAAAAGAACCCTGACTCAAAAAGAATCATCTGGATACCCTCAACCTATGAAATAACCGATGAGGAGAATCAGATTTTTGTTGAGAAGCTCCAGCGCGATCATAATCAAATACTACAAACAACGGTTCTTAAAACATCAATAGAGGAGCTTAAAAAGTACTACAAGAATATTCTGAACAAGGATATCAGCAAATCAGAGACTTTACCCGAAAAAATAGACACCTACATTATAGTGGATTCTTTTGATAACGGAATGCTAAAAGATGTTCAAATGTCGCTAGAGGGAAAAGTAAGTATAATTAAAGACAACTATTCAGGAATAACTTATAAACAGCATCTTACAAATATTGCTAATGCAAAAAATGTTGTAGTTTGTTACGCTTCCTACAATGAACAATGGCTTGCAGTTAAAATAAATGATATTCTTAAATCAAGGGGCCTTGAATCGTACCGTAAATTTGACAACATAATTCTTTATGCCAGCAAAAATGTAAATGTTTTAAGCAAGCACAAGAGTGCATTCAACAAAATAGTGAAAAATATGGATGAACTCTCAAAATTACAGATTAGTGAAAATTAACCCAAACATATTGTAACCCATGGATACAATATCCAGTCAGAAAATAATTGGGAAACAGCTATACAACCCATTTCCAGGTCTCAGGCCATTTCACCCAGAAGAAGCACACCTGTTCTTTGGAAGGGAAGGGCAAAGTGAGGAGATTTTAGAGAACCTGTCAAAAAACAAGTTTGCCGCCATATTAGGAGCCTCGGGTTCAGGTAAATCCTCTTTAATATACTGCGGTTTACTTCCAATTCTTTATGGTGGTTTTCTCCATAATGGCCGTTCAAAGTGGCGGATTTCAATTACCCGACCAGGCCTGGCGCCAACAACCAACCTTGCAAAGTCTCTTGCCGAAACTTTTACCGAATCAAAGGAGAAAACAGACATTGAGACCGATTCGTTAATTAATCAGGCCTTACTTAATCGCTCATCCGATGGCATTCAGAATCTTATAAATCAGTACGGAGTTAAAAACGATGAGAATGTATTAATTCTTGTCGATCAATTCGAAGAGCTTTTCAGGTACCAGTATTCGGAAAAGGATAGCGACGCCCTGGATAAAGTAGATCACTTTATAAATCTACTGGTGAGCGCAGTGAAACAACAGGAATTGCCCATTTATGTTGTAATTACCATGCGCTCCGATTTTATTGGTGACTGCTCCCCCTTCCAGCAACTTACCCGCCTAATAAACGATAGTCACTACCTTATCCCACGGATGACCCGTAATGATTTTCGTAAAGCCATTACTGGGCCTATCGCTGTGGCAGGTGGTCATATATCCGACCAGCTGGTTCAACTCCTACTGAATGAGATGGGAAACAACCCAGATCATCTTCCGGTTCTTCAGCACGCTTTAATGCGTACGTGGGACTACTGGGCAAAAAATAGCGATACCAATATGCCCATGGGCATAACAGAGTACGAAGCTATAGGTAGGCTTGAGCTTGCATTGTCTAACCATGCCAACGATGCATATTACGAACTCACCGTTGACCAAAAGCGAACCTGTGAGATTATTCTAAAATCCTTAACTGAAAAAGGTGCCGATAACCGAGGCATACGCAGACCCACCCCAGTTTGGGAGTTAGCACAAATTGCAGAAACAACCTCGGCAGAGGTAATATCTGTTGTTGAAGTGTTCAGAAGAGGCGACAGAACATTCCTTACACCTCCCCCAGATATTGAGCTTAATGAGAATTCTCTCATTGATATCTCCCACGAAAGTTTAATGCGCGTGTGGGATAAACTCAAAATATGGGTTGAAGATGAGGCCAATGCAGTAAAAATGTACCTAAGGCTGGCCGAGTCAGCCGAATTGTATAGCGAGGGGAAAGCAAATTTATGGGGACCACCCGATTTGCAGCTGGCTCTCACATGGCGCGAAAAGCAAAAACCAAACCTACCCTGGGCAACCCGATATCATCCCGCTTTTGAAAGAACAATGGTTTACCTCAAAACAAGCGAGGAGGAATACATTGCAGAAGAGGAGAATAAAATTAGATTACAAAAACGCGCATTACGACGCTCAAGAATTGTTGCTCTCATACTTGGTACAGCAGGCATGATTTCAATTGGATTAGGAATACTGGCACTAATCCAACGGCAGGATGCAATACAAGCTAGTAGCAGAGCAATTGAGCAGGAGCAAATTGCCATTAAGCAGGCAGAACTTGCAGAGCAACAACGTATACTCGCAGAACAAAGCGAGAAGGAGGCCAGAGAGCAGAGAGACCAAGCCGAAGAAAATAGGAAACAAGCCGAAGAGCAAAGGCTAATTGCACAGCGTAACCTTAACGAAGCCGACAGGCAACGAAGAATTGCAACGGAAAGAGAAAAGGAGGCTCAGGATCAACGTATCATTGCTGAGCTAAACGAAAAGTTAGCTATTGAGCAGCAGGAGCTTGCCGAGCAAGCAAGCCTTGATGCCGAACGTAGGAGGATGCTTTCAATAGCCCAGTCAATGGCAGTTAGAAGCGAGCAAATGAGAACCGACACCACAATTAAAGGCCTCCTGGCATATCAAGCCTACCATTTCAACAAGATTTTTGAAGGGTCAAATTTTAACCCCGATATTTTTCAGGCTCTATACTCCGGATTAAGTTTCTTTAAAGGGGGAGAGCATAACGTTTTCCCGAACCATTCAAGCATGGTTAGAACCATTCAGGAGGCTGACAACAGTTTCTTTACAGCTGGGAGTGATGGGCAACTATCCCGAATATCATCAAACTGGGAAAGTCAGGTGGGCATTATTGAAGATTTTGGAATAATAAAAACTATTCTTGAAAACAACAACTCGCTTTACGGGGCTACAAACAACGGACTATTTAAATACAACCTAGAGACGCAGGAAATAGATCTATTCAACTATTCAAATCCTGAAATAAGGAACTTCTTTATTAATCAAAACGGGCAATTCATATTAGTATCGGACAAAAGCGTTTCAATATCTGAAGGGTTTGGTGAAACACCAAATCAAATTTACACCTCAGAGGCAAGGATAAATGCTTCTTTACTAATTCCAAGCAATGACTTAATTCTCCTGGCTTTTAACGATGGCAATATTTCTGCCCTAAGCAAAAAGGAGAATGGAGAGTTCTCAAGTAATGAATTTGCTTCAATCCCAGAAAGCAATTGGGGTGAAATTGGATACAACCCTGCTAGAAATATCCTTGCTGCTGGTTTTGGGAATAATCAGGGTGCCATTTACCTGTGGAATTACCAAACGGGCTCATTACTATCGGTTTTAAGAGGGCACACGGCAAAAATTACAGGAGTGGAATTCTCTAATCAAGGTAATTTAATGGCAACATCAAGCTACGACGGAACCGTTAGGCTCTGGAATCTGGATGATTTAAACATACTACCCGTAGTTTTTGACGATCACGAATCGTGGGTTACTGCTATTGATTTTAGCCATAACGATAATTACGTTATTTCCGGCGGCAGAAACGGGAAAGTTATGGCTTTCCCAATTGTTGTAGAATCAATGGTTAAGGAGTACTGCGATTATCTTACACGCAGTTTTACACCTGAGGAATGGTCAAACTATGTGGGTGAAGACATTCCATTTAATCCTACTAAATGCAATAACTAATATGAAACTCTCAATTGCAACCATACTAATATTATCAATGCTGAGCATAAATGGATTCTCACAAACAAACTGCTCTGAGCAGTTACGCCAAGCTGAAAGACGTTTCGATGAGGGCTTGCTTGAGGTTATACCCGCAATGGTAAAACCATGCATGGATTCAGGCTTCACTAAAGAAGAGAAGGTTAACGCCTATAAACTTCTAATTGAAACCTTCATATTTAGCAATAACATGCAGGAAGCCGACGAGTTTATGTATAAATTCCTAAGAGAATTTCCCGAGTATAGCATATCCCCTTCTGATCCCAAGGAGTTTGTAAATCTTCACAGCACCTATAGGACTGAACCCATACTACGAATTGAACCTTTTCTAGGAGTTAACTATAGCATGCCTCACGTTTTTGAATACTACGTGCTTGGCGATTTAAATAGCAGCGTACCTCAATACGACTCTAACCTTGGGGTAACTGCCGGAGCAAATTACACCGATGAGCTGTACGAAGGTATTGACGCTTCCTTTGGGCTGGCATTCCACTACAACAGGGTTGGTTACTACTATGAAGTGTACGATTTTACCTACACAGAGGGAACATATACAGATTTTTACATAGGACTGCCCCTGTCAGCCAGATACAATTTTCAAATAAAAAATTTTGAGATGTTTGCTAAAGGAGGAGTAGAAACCCAATACCTAATATACTCTAGTAACGATTTAACCCGTGGGTTTTATAGCGGTGAAGACAACCTTGTTGGAACCGTAAACCTCACTGATTATCATAGGAAACTCGATATTCGCCCATTTATCGGCGTTGGTTTCAGCCCACAATTTGGAAATATTAAACTATTAATCGATACAGGATTTCGCTTTGGGACAATTGTACCCGTAAACAAGGATCAACGCTATTCCAATAACGAGCTAAGGGAGAAGTATTATATGATTGAAGACAAGTGGATTTTTAATCACTTCTACTTAAATATCTCCTATGTATTCTCAATATACAAACCCAAAAAGATCAGGTAAAAATGAGAAGAATTGTTGCTATCACCAGCTTGCTAATCATGTTATCGTCATGCAAACAAACGATATCCGATTTTCAGTACAACAACTTTATAAAGTACTTAGGGAGCGGTTCTGGCAGCTATGGGTACGATATGGCTGAGCTTTCGGATGGAGGATACATAATAACTGGTTCCGATAACTCATCGCAGTTCCAAAAACAGACAATAATTGTTAGAACGGACAAAGCGGGAAACTCTAAATGGAACAAAAATTTTGGGACTGAACATAATGAGGAAGGCATGGTTATCGACATGCTAAATGAGGAGATTATTGTAGCGGGAAATAAAACTGATTATGTCACAGGTGCCTCACAGGCATTCCTGTTAAGAGTCGACTCTAATGGTGACTCACTAAATTTCCATACCTACGGCGGAGACAAGAATGTTGTTCTACACCACATGGGCATACAAAACAACAACATATACATTGCTGGAGAAATCTACGAAGGCAATCCTCAAACGGCAAACTACTACATTGCCTGTATAGATCCAGCGGGAGAACTAATATGGCAAAGAATATACGGGAACACTAACGGAAGGCAAGCATTTAAAAGAATATTATTTAACGATAATGGTAGCATTTCAGCAATTGGAACCAATAATGCCCTAGTGGGTAGTGAATTTACTCATATCTCCTATACAGAACTTAATAACGATGGCATCCCAGTTGGGGGATTACATTTACCTTCAAATCAAAATCAGGTTTTTGGCGATGCCATCTCCTTAAATAATAATTTATATATCCTATACTCAACTGAATCGGAACAATCAACAAATAGTTATATAACAAGAATTACCGAAACCAGTATTGATTGGGATATCAACTTAGACAATGCTGGAAGAGGAACTTCAATTACAATGACAAAAGATAATAATTTCCTCTTATCAACTGTCAATAACGAACTTGCAACTTTTTACACCATCGGGTTTTCCGAGAATGGTGAAACTCTTTCTGTTGAAGAATTAAAATCTTTTCCTGGCGAGGTAAATAGAACCATTAGCACTGAAAAGGGAGGAATTATTGCCATTGGTGCAACCTCTGTATCTGAAGGAGGGATGGTCCGTTTGTTAAAAACCAACGCAGAACTTTACCTTTTAAACCCTTAAAAGAGTGAGATATGAAGAAGATGAATAAGATATTAAGTTTGATTGCTATAGCTACCATGCTTACTTTTGCAGGGCAAGCACAAACGCTATTTAATGTTACCGGAGGAGGCTCTTACTGCGAGGGTGGAACCGGAGTAGAGATTGGTCTTGATGGTAGTGAAGATACTAAAGAATATGAGCTTTATCTGGATGACGTTGCAACAGGAGAAACAAGAATAGGAGACGGCAATGCAATATCCTTTGGGGCACAAACCTCCGAAGGAACTTATACTGTAAAACTAGTTGCACCAGAAACATTAATGAATGGTTCTGCTGTTGTTACTATTGACCCAGAGCTCACCCCCAGCGTTAGCATCTCCGCCTCTCCATCAGAATCAATTTGCGAGGACACTGAGGTTTCCTTCACCGCCACTCCAACAAATGAGGGCAGCAGCCCTACATACCAGTGGAAGCTAAATGGTAGTAATGTTGGAACCGACCAAGCCACCTACTCCAATTCCTCTCTCACTGATGGCGATGTGGTTTCCTGCGTGATGACGTCAAGTGAAACATGCACCTCTGTTAACCCCGTAACATCTAACGAGATTACTATGGTGGTTACCGCGAATGTAACACCCAGCGTAAGCATCTCCGCATCTCCATCAGAATCAATTTGTGAAGGCACTGAGGTTTCCTTCACCGCCACCCCAACCAATGAGGGCAGCAGCCCTACATACCAGTGGAAGCTAAATGGAGGCAACGTTGGAACCAACCAAGCCACCTACTCCAATTCCTCTCTCACTGATGGTGATGTGGTTTCCTGCGTGATGACATCAAGCGAAACATGTGTTACCCAAAACGATGCCACAAGCAATGAAATAACAATGGCTGTAAGCCCAACATCGGTTGGAGGGAACGTAACCGGAGGCAGCACAATAATGTCTGGCAGTACAAGCGGAGAATTAACCCTTTCGGGACACGTAGGAGAAGTCCAAAAATGGCAATACTCAACAGATGGGTGGGTTTCAGAAAACGACATTGCACATACAGGAGTTACATACACATCCGGAACCTTAACACAAACAACAGAGTTTAGGGCAGTTGTTAAAAGCGGGGCTTGTGCCGAAGTCAATTCTTCTGCTACCACAGTTACTGTTGATGGGGATGTTCCAACCGTTACCCTAACCTCAGTAGATGGAGCTTTTACAACAAACTCTCCATTCACTGTTAATTTTAACTTTAGTGAGGAAGTAGAAAACTTTGAAAGAACTGATATTGATGTTGCAAATGGCAGTGTTGATGTTTCTAATTTTGGAGGGGCTGTTGATACCTATTGGGCACATATTACTCCAAGTGGTCCAGGCACAGTCACCATAAGTATCCCACAGGGTGCCTGCACCGACATTGCAGGGAATGGCAATGACGCATCCGATGTATTGGAGGTTGATTATGATACCACGGAAGATTATGAACTAAGTGAGGTTACAATTCTTTCAAATAATACTAATAACACAGAACTAGCCAAAGAAACCGATGAGATTACCATAAACTTTACTTCACCAAGAGCACTTAACCCTGCTGAAATTGTTGCAACTATTGCAGGGAAATCTGCAAGCGTAACAATATCATCGCCATACAAAACAGGAAGCGCTTCATATACATTAACATCATCGGAAACAGAAGGAGTAACTACTTTTAGCATTGCGCATAAGGATAAACATGGGAATACGGGAACTACGGCTACAAGCACCACTAATGGCAGCAGTGTTACCATTGACATTACCCCGCCAACCTCACCTAACTTTACAGGGGCGTCAACAACATCTCCCACACAAAACAGAAGACCCACTTGGGAGTGGGAATCCACCGATGCTGCCGATGGTTCAGGAAATTTCCGTTACAAACTGGATGATAATGATTTTACGAGCGGAGAAACAAATACAACCAGCACGAGCTTTCAACCAAGTAGCGACCTCCTCGATGGAGTTCACACGCTTTATATACAGGAGCGTGACGAGGCTGGTAACTGGTCGGCTACTGCAAGTCTTGAAATTGAAGTTGATAACGAAACAGAAACACCTACTCTTACCTTACCAGCATCCGAAACCTCTTCTAGTAGATATATTAGCGTGGACTTTGATCTCCCTGAAGAAGCACTATCGGAATCAGTAAAAATGACATTCCATTGTACTCAAGAACCTTCAGGCTATGCTTCTGTTGCTGATAGAGTAATTACCTTTACAAATATACACGAATCAGAGGATAACCATAACTTCTCCCTTGATGGAACTGATCTTATGGATGGGGTTCATGTTCTTTCGGTAGAGACTACAGGATCTGAAGGGGAAAAAATTGTTGATGGGGGAACTTATACTGTTACCCTAGAATACAAAGATGCTTTGGGAAATTCAGTAGCAAGTGTTTTTAACGAGAATTTCTTTTACTCAAGCCAACCTCCTACAGCCGATTTTGAGGTGATTGATCCGAATACAATTAACACAAATATTGGCATTATTAATCTCTCGTTTAGCTGGGCAGTTGAGTATGAAACCGTTGGGTGGGAGGACTTCACTCTTACCCGAGACGGAACACCCGTTGACCTGACAGGCGCCCCTGCTATTGAATATACTGTAGTGAACAACTTATACAAAACTGCAAAAAATTTCACTCTCAACCTAACAAATTACACCGAAGATGAAGGAGTATATACATTAACTCTCAATGCTAATGGATCGGGAATACAAGACAGGAATGGCAGCCTGCTTACTGATGATGCCAGCACTAGTTGGACTTGTGATATTACACCACCAACACTTACCCTAAACCCATCGGTATCAAGTCCAACTAACGCTTCATCCTTTACAGTAACGGCCAATATAAGTGAATCAACCGAAACATTTGTAGAGAGCATTGTTCAGGTAACTGATGCAACAGTAACCAGTTTTGTAGAAAACTCTCCATCGTCATATACCTTTACCGTTAATCCACAGAAAGAAGGTTTAATAACAATACTTGTACCTGCCAACACCTTTGAGGATATGGCAACCAACAGCAACGAAAGCGATACGCAAATAAACATTGTTTACGATGGGACATCCCCCAAACCAGTGATTACAAGTACAACTGTTAGCCCAACTAATCAAACTGTTATCCCTATAGTGGTTGATTTTGATGAAACCGTATCTGGATTTGTTCAGGGTGACATTAGCATTTCGACAGGAGGTACAATTACCGATTTTGAAACTACCAACAACAAGGTGTTCACCTTTAATCTGAATGTCACTACAGCTGGCACCTACACTGTTAACATTGCCGAAAATGTTTGTGAAGATATGGCAGGCAATAACAACGAGGCAGCAGATGAGTTTTCAGTTGTATTCGATAATTCTAAGCCAGAGCCACTCTCCGTTTCCATTGAGTCTGACTATGTAATTAATAAGGAGTGGGTAAGACCCGGGAAAAAAGCTTTCCTCGATTTTGAATCGAACGAGCCAATTAAAAATGTTGTAGTTCAAATTCATGGCAATACTGTTCAAGCAGTTAACACGTCAGGTAACGAGTGGAGAGCAACCTACACTTTTACCCACGATGATAATCCCGAAGGGGAAGTCACCTTCTCTATCGATTTTGAGGATATTGCCGGGAACAAGGTCGATGAAGTTATTACAAACACCAATTTTGGGGGAACGCCCGTTACCTTCAAAAAAACTCCTCCAGTTATCTCTATGGTTAGCATATCAACTGAAAATTCATCGGGCATATACACAAAACCCGACGATAGAGTTGATGTTGACTTCACGGTTGATGATGAAGATGTTACTATCAATTCATTAATTAGGGGTGTACCTGCTACTCTTGAAGGAGGTCCATTAACATTTTCTGCCCATAGGCAAATGACAAGCAGCGACCCCGAAGGGTTTATAACTTTTAGCATTACTGCCACCGATTTGGCAGGGAACGTTAGCGAACCCGCAACTGCAACTCACGATGACACCTGGGTAATATTTGACAAAACCCCACCTGCAATTACTTCTGTTACAGTGGAGCCAGGAACATATAAAGTTAGCGATGAAATTTCAATTCTAGTTTATGCAGATGATGATATTTACTCCGCAAATTCACTTGAGGTTAACGAGCAAACAATACCACCCGAAAGTCTAGTAAACAACCACGATAATAGCTATACAGTTAAGTATACTGTATCTGAAAACGACCCTCAACATTCAGAGGTAGTATCTTTACCTGTGCGCATTGTACTGTCTGATATGGCTGAGAATAATAATCCCGAAGAAACTACGGCAAGTGTAACCAGCGAAACCTTAACTATCGACTCTCACACTCCACAGATATCTAGCATAACAAGCAACGCCGAGGTTGTTGGCAACCTCATAATTGGAGATATCATAGAGTTCACCCTAGCACCACAAAACCCAGAGGTTGGATTAAGCGTATTCCCCCAAGAGTATAACGATAAACTACTTGAATGGCTGCCAAACACAGATGGTTCCATTTACACTGCAATTTACCAAGTGGATCAAAACGATACAGACCACGTTACTCCGTTACAGCTAGGAGAGGTAACGCTGGTTGATGCCGCAGGAAATATTAGCACTCCTGTTTTATACAATGATATTCAAAAAAGTATTTATGGTAACAAGCCAACCGTATCAATACTTGGCTCAACATCCCAATGCTATAGCAGCAGTTTAAGCATCCCTGTTTCTTTTGAACTAACAGGATATCCAAATTTTAATCTCACTTACCAAGTAGAATCAAATACGTTTGGTCCAATAAATACATCCGATTTGAACTACAGCACAACTATAGATAATTTGGAGGTTGGGGAACATACCGTCTCCTTAAATTACCTTGAAGATAATACAGGAAACTTCAACACCGTTGCAAACCAGGAGGCCACTATTACAATTATGCCACTGCCTGATATTGACTTTGATGTAACATCATCGCCATTTAATAAGGACGAACAACCTGTAAACCTATCTCTTTTTGTAAACCCAACAGGAGGTAATTTCTCGGGAACGGGCGTGGGTACCGATGGGTATTTCTACCCTCAACTAATTAACGAAGCGGACTATGACAACCCCATAACAATAACCTACACCTATACCGATACAGAAGGAAATGGATGTACAAATACGGCTACTTACGATGTGGTTGTATCGGACAAGGGCGCTTCAATGTCGGTTGTAAATTCTGTTTATTGTAATTACGACGAACCATTTACCGTTACCGGATCTAATCCAATTGGAGCAACTGGTGAATTTACCGTCAACTCCCCCTCGGGATGGTTGGCTAGTGGAAACACTTTAACAATAACCCC
>JAWLEY010000246.1:0-4018 GCA_041685855.1 Perlabentimonas sp.
GAAAAGGAGTTTGTAAAAAAGGACGATTTAATTAAAGGTCGCTTTCTTATAACACTACCCTCTAACCGTAACTATGCATTTATTGCTTCAAAACCAAATTACCTTTTCTACTCCAAGAACTTTAATCTGGAGGGAACCTTTACCGCCGACAAACCGTTTCGCCTGAATATTGAACTAAAACCTATAAAGATTGGTGAAACGATGGTAATGCGCAACGTGTTTTTTGAGACCGACTCTTACGAGCTAAAAGATGAATCGCTGGCAGAACTTAATAAGCTTATTGATTTATTAAAGCTTAATCCAAAAATGGAAATTGAGGTGGGCGGTCATACCGATAATGTGGGCTCAGCTGAATATAACGAGACGCTCTCCGATAATAGGGCAGAATCTGTTGCACAGTACCTTATTAATAATGGTATAGATTCGGAAAGATTAACCTGGAAAGGTTACGGTTTAACCAAACCTATTGGAAATAACTCAACTGAAGAAGGCAGAGCGGAGAATAGAAGAACAGAAATAAGGGTAATTGGAATGTAACAAAACCAAACTCAAAATTTATTCCCGAATAATTGCACTAAACCTTATGGTGTTCGTAATCGAACAACCGTGTGCTATTTTAGAACACATTTACAACCTACCACAAACATAAGAATCCTATTATACTCTATCAATCTGAGCTTTAAAACGCATGGCATTACATTTGGTTATTTATCACAATAACCTAAATGTTTTCAAGTCATGCTAAAAAATTACCTTAAAACAGCCTTCCGTTCAATGTACCGTGATAAGTGGTACAGCATTATTAACATTGGAGGACTTTCCATTGGGATGTGCGTGGCCATATTGCTTGCAATTTTTATAAAGCATGAACTTAGCTTTGACAAGTTCCATGACGATTACCAACGAATTTACCGCTTACATAACCACACCCAACGTGAAGGTCTAGAAGAGCAAAGACTTCCAATGACTCTTTATAAAACTGGTGAAAACATTCTGGAGCAAGCACCAGAGGTAGAAACACTGGTTAGAATATTTAGAATGCATACTGGTAATGTTACCATTGATGGGAATACAATTGAGGGAGATAACATTTTTTATACAGACTCCTCCTTTTTTAATATGTTTAACTATCCAATTGCAAAAGGAGAAAAAATAAATCCAATATCAGAGCCAAACAAAATAGCTATAACCCAAAAAATTGCAGAAAAATGGTTTGGAGAGGATAATCCCATTGGAAAATCGGTTATTATCAATTCCCTTGATTACGATACAACAGCAAAAACATTTTACCAGAAAAAGCAAGTCCTTAATGTAAGTGCAGTATTAAAGAACATCCCAAATAACAGCCACTTAAGGTTCAATATTATTACTTCATTCCAAACAGCATCTCGCGAATTTATATCAACGCAAGGACAAGACTTTTTTACATACGTAAAACTATACAACCCAATATCACAATCTGTTTACGAAAAGCTAGATGGTATTAATGGCGAAACACTCGAATGGGGCTTAGGTGCGTATGGTGTTAATAAAGAAAGTGTTAACACAGATATAATGCCCTTACACAAAATTCATCTTAATGCAAACTATCATTACGATATAGCCATTACAAGCAATAAAACGTTTGTAGCAACACTGGGTGTTGTTGCTATACTTATACTTGCTATTGCATCCATTAACTTCGTGAACCTAACAACAGCCAGAACAAGTAATCGATTGCAAGAGGTTGGTATTAGGAAGGCACTGGGCTCAAGCAAGTTTCAACTAGCCATCCTGTTTATTGGAGAGTCAATATTGGCATCAATATCTGCATTGGTATTTGCATTTGTGTTTGCCGAATTACTAATTAATCCATTTAACAATCTGCTTGGCACATCACTTTCAATATACTATATAAAAGATGTTGGGCTTTGGGGTGCAGCAATTTTATTATCTATGATAATAGGTGTAATAGGAGGAATATACCCATTGTTAACCATATCAAAATTTAATACCAACTCCATACTAAGAGGCTTAACAGAATCGGGAAAGAGCAGGTCGTTAGTTAGGTCAATCCTGGTAATATTCCAGTTTGGTATGGCAACTCTGCTAATTTTTGGTTTACTGGTAATTAATATGCAACTTCGATATATGAACAAGAAAGATTTAGGATTTGACAAGAATAACGTGGTTGTATTCACAGGTATTACTAAAGAAATATCAAACTCGTATAAATCGCTTAGAAGCGATATTCTTTCTAACCCTAAAGTAATAGAAGTATCGGCAGCACAAAGTTTGCCGGGAGGAGGACTTTCAGGAATGAACCTATACCTTGAAGGGAACGACCCATCAACCGCTTTTAATATAAGGGAGAACAGAGTACAAGACAACTACCTTGAAACACTAAAGATGAATATTGCAGAAGGGAGAGCATTCATACCTGATGCTAAATCGGATAACGACAGTTACATTATTAATGAAACTGCAGCACGAATGCTTGGGCTAGAAAACCCAATAGGTGCGCAGGTAGTAATGTGGCGAAGACCCGGTGTTATTATTGGAGTAGTAAAAGATTATCATTTTACATCGCTAAAAACAAACATTGAACCGTTAATAATTAGTCGTTATAACTCTAGAATTTATAATTTAACCATTAGGATTAGAGAAGAAAATAAGGAGGAAACCATTAGCCAAATAATAGACATAATAAAAAAGCATGAGCCCAACTACATTCCCTCGCATTTTTACCTTGATGATTTTTTGGCAAAGCAGTACGGTGCAGAACGCAGAACATATAAGCTAATTTTGTCAGCATCAATACTTGCCCTTATACTATCTATGGTAGGTTTATATGCCTTGTCGGCATACTCACTAGCAAGGAGAACCAAGGAGCTGGGAGTAAGAAAGATACTTGGTGCATCAGTAAAATCTCTTTATGAACTATTGATAATTGACTCAACCAAATGGGTGCTTATTGCAAACGTTATTGCATTGCCCGTTGGATGGTACTTTGCAAAAGAATGGCTAAACGATTTTGCATACCGCATAAACATTGAACCGTTAATATTTATTGCAGCTGCATTATCAGCATACACCATAGCACTTCTAACGGTTCTATGGCAAATTGTAAAAGCGGCACGGGCAAACCCTGCTGAGGCGCTTAGGTATGAATAAAACAAATTATTGAAGTTGAAGTTGTATTGAATCACTATATTATAACACCATAAAACCGTATAGAGATGTTTAAAAATCAAATAATTACAGCATTCCGTAATTTAAAAAGACATAAGATTTTCTCTGCAATAAATATTCTTGGCTTGGCAGGGAGCATGGCCGTATTTATTATGATAACCATTTACGTTAGGCTTATTGCAGGTACCGACAAATTTCATGAAAATGCGGAGAACATTTATCGTTTAGAACGGGAAAATATTCACAACATGGCAGCTCCCATTGGTCCTCATTTAACAGAAAAATTTTCACAGATTGAATCTTTTTTAAGGTTAGATGAGTCGCCGTTAACAAGCAATCTTTTTCAGTACAATGAGAAAACAATAAAAGTTGATGATGTTTGGTATGCTGACTCCACCTTTTTTACATCTCTAAGCTTCCCCCTAGTTTCTGGTTCAAAAGGCAGAGTACTTTCCGACCCCGATGCAATAGTGCTATCAGAAAAAGCCGCCAGAAGAATATTTGGCAATGAAAATCCTATTGGAAAAAGTTTAACATACAATAATCTTTATACGTTAAAGGTAACGGGAGTAATGGAAAACATCCCATCAAACTCAAGCATACAGGCCGACGCCATATTACCATTCGATTTTCATAAAACACTTAACAATGATCCGCTTATACTTGAGTCGTTTACCCGCTGGAACTACAATTTACTTTTAACCATAAACCAGCATGCCGATATAGAGCAACTTACTAAAAGTGTTAATAAAGAGGTGGCTGAGCTTGTTCTAAAAAACATTGATATTCCCAAAGGTCAAGAACCCGAACTAATACTAACCCCCTTAACAGACATTTACTTTAACAC
>JAWLEY010000033.1:0-6204 GCA_041685855.1 Perlabentimonas sp.
GAAACAAACATGATGTTTGCAATTCCAAAACCACCCACAAGTATCGAGAAGCCTCCAATTATCCATCCGGCAAGGTTTATCATGCTAAATATGTTATCAATGCCCTGCTTTATTGTACTAACCTGATTAAGCGCAAAGTCATCATCCTCAATGGGTTTTAACCTTCGGAATGTTCTGAGCAAACCGCGAAGCTCATCCTGTAATTCAATAACAGGAATATCAGTTTTTGCCTTAACCATTATGGTAGGGTTTGAGCGGCGCAAATCTATCATAGATTGTGCAAAGCTAACTGGTATTAGTACCAGATTATCATGACTTTCATCACCAATGGCCGATTCCCCCTCTTTTACAAGCAGTCCAATTACTTCCGCCTTGTGTCCGCCAATCTTAATATTTTTTCCAATGGGATTAACCCCAAGAAAAAGTTCTTCCGCCAGTTCGTTCCCAAGAATCACAACTTTTCTTCCTGTGCTGGTCTCAATTGGGGAGAAATACCGCCCATCCTGTATGTCAAAAGATCGAATCTCCTCATAAAGGTCAGTAACAGCCATTATTGTAGTGTTTGGGGCTGAACTTCCATTAAATGCTACCAGCGAGCGGAACGAGACCATTAATGCCGAGGCTTCGGCGGTTTGGCTCCTGCTCCTAATCTCCTCCAAATCTTCAAGAGATGGTTGTGGTCTGTTCATATACTTCCACCAGGGGTATTCACCTCCCATCGACCAGGGCCATTTCTGAACGTAGATTACGTTATCGCCAAGCGATTCTACGCTCTCTCTTACATTCTTCTCTAACGAGTCTAAAATGGTAAAAACCGATATGATGGCAAAAATACCAATGGTAATTCCAAATAAAGATAGTAGCGTTCTAACCTTATTTGCCACAATGGTTTGGTAGGCAAAAGCCATGCTTTCTCTTGCCACTTTAACCAGGATAATTATAGGTTTTAGGTACTTCATTCCCTAACAATTTCAATAGAATTATTAAAAGAAAAGCAAATAACGCTCAAAGGTAATAAAAGGGTTTATAAAAAAATGTCGTTATTTTATAATTTATCTTGTAATAAGTATGATAATTTCAATGGTTTTAGCCATTTTTGTATCGAAATTACAAATAGTTAAATACTTACCCAAGTCATAGCGTTGTAACAACCTGTAAATGAGTTTTATGAAAGATATTAAGACAGCATTAATCTCTGTTTACCATAAGGAAGGACTTGAAGAACTTGTTAAACAGTTAGAAAAATACGGAGTAAAAATTTATTCTACAGGAGGTACCCTAAAGTTTATTGAAGATTGTGGTGTGGCTGTTGAGGCGGTTGAGAATCTTACTGGCTATCCCTCAATTTTGGGAGGGCGTGTTAAAACCCTCCATCCTAAAGTTTTTGGAGGATTGCTTGCTCGGAGAAACAACGAGAACGACCAGTTTCAATTGCAAGAGTACGATATACCAGAGATTGACCTTGTAGTGGTTGATTTGTACCCCTTTGAAGAGACCGTTGCAAGCGGTGCTATTGAGCAGGAAATAATTGAGAAGATTGACATTGGAGGTATTTCATTGATACGAGCAGCTGCAAAAAATTTCCGTGATGTGGCAATCGTATCCTCTCGCCATCAATACCCTGCCTTTATCGATATGCTCGATAACAATCAAGGGAAGACTAGCTTGGAGGAGCGCAAATCACTTGCATTACAGGCTTTTGATGTTAGCAGCCATTACGATAGTGCTATTTATAGTTTTTTTGCTGAGGGTCAGGGGATGCCGTCATTTAAAGCAAGCCTTAACAATGTAAAAACCCTAAGGTATGGCGAGAATCCGCATCAGCAGGGCATGTTTTTTGGCGATTTAAGCAACGTTTTCACGCAGCTGCACGGGAAGGAGATTTCTTACAACAACCTTCTTGACATAGACGCAGCAATTAATCTTATATCTGAATTTGAGGATACTACCATTGCAATTCTAAAGCATAATAATGCTTGCGGACTTGCAACCAGAAGTACCTTGTCACAAGCCTGGCTCGATGCTTTGGCGGGCGATCCCGTGTCTGCCTTTGGTGGAGTAATCATATCAAACAAACCCATTGACTCAGCCACCGCAAAGGAGATGGATAAGCTCTTTTTTGAGGTGCTTTTAGCCCCTGATTTTGAGGAGGAGGCGCTAAAAATTTTAACTACAAAGAAGAACAGGATTATTCTTAAGCTACATAACACAAAGTTTCAAGGGAGGCAGTTCAGAAGCTTGTTATCAGGAGTACTTGTTCAGGACAAGGATAGCAAGACGGAAGAAACGGACTCTATGAAACCCGTTACCAAAAAGGAGCCCACAAAACAGGAGTATGCCGACCTTGTTTTTGCAAACAAAATTGTGAAGCACTCAAAATCGAATGCCATAGTTTTGGCAAAAAACCAGCAGCTGGTTTCTAGTGGCGTTGGGCAAACCTCAAGGGTTGATGCACTGAAGCATTCCATTGAGAAAGCGAAGGGTTTTGGTTTTGACCTAAACGGAGCCGTAATGGCTTCCGATGCTTTCTTCCCCTTTGCCGATTCGGTTGAAATTGCTAGTCAGGCTGGCATTAAATCTGTTGTACAACCGGGCGGGTCGGTTCGCGATAAGGATTCAATAGATTTTTGTGATAAAAACGATATGGCCATGGTTTTTACCGGTACGCGCCATTTTAAACATTAGTATTAACAACAATATCATAATATAAAAAATGGGACTATTTTCTTTTTTTACACAGGAGCTGGCAATTGACCTTGGAACTGCCAATACAATTATTATTTATAACGATAAAATTGTTGTTGATGAGCCCTCCATTGTTGCCATTGACCATTCTACCGGAAAGCTAATTGCTATAGGTGAAAAGGCAAGGCAAATGCATGGTAAAACCCATGAGAATATCAGAACTATTCGTCCCCTTCGTGATGGTGTAATAGCAGACTTTAACGCTGCCGAACAGATGATAAGAGGGATGATAAAAATGATTAATACAAAGAACAAGCTTTTTACCCCGTCCCTCCGGATGGTTGTGTGTATCCCAAGCGGAAGTACCGAGGTTGAGATAAGAGCCGTTCGCGACTCCTCAGAGCACGCCGGAGGTAGGGACGTTTACATGATATATGAGCCCATGGCAGCCTCACTTGGTATTGGTCTTGATGTGGAAGCCCCAAGCGGAAGTATGGTTGTTGATATTGGGGGAGGTACTTCCGAGATTGCTGTTATTGCCCTTGGTGGTATTGTTTGCAACAAATCGGTTCGTATTGCGGGCGATGCCTTTACTGCCGATATCCAGTCTTACATGAGGCATCAGCACAATATAAAAATTGGAGATAAAACAGCCGAGGAGATTAAGATTGCCGTTGGTTCTGCCCTTCCAGATCTTGAAGAGCCACCTGCTGATTATATTGTTAGGGGGCCAAATCTAATGACTGCCCTCCCAATTGAGATTCCAATCTCTTATCAGGAAATTGCCCACTGTTTGGATAAGTCAATATCAAAGGTTGAAACGGCAATATTAAGCGTGCTGGAGCAAACTCCTCCTGAACTTTATGCCGATATTGTACAAAGCGGTATTTACCTTGCTGGCGGTGGCGCATTGCTAAGAGGCCTTGATAAACGTTTGAGTGATAAAATAAATATTCCGTTCCATGTTGCTGAGGACCCTTTGCATGCAGTAGCAAGGGGTACTGGTATTGCACTGAAAAATGCCGAGAAATTCCAGTTTCTTATGAGATAATAAGTAGGAAGTATTTCACGAATTAACCTTGCTTTTTGAGCCATGAACAGCCTTTTACGTTTCATTGTTAAGTACCAGTTCCTTCTTCTGTTCTTAGCCTTAGAGGTTGTTTCGCTTTTGTTATTATCGAGGCATACATACTATCAACAGTCAAAAATTGAAAATCTTACCAGAACGGTTGAGGGGTTTACTTCAGCAAGGATTGATAGGGTTAGGCAATATTTTAATCTTGCAGCAACCAACAAACAGCTGCTAAACGAAAATTTACAGTTACGTAGTGAGTTGACTGAACTACAGGCAAGGTATGTGCATTTGTCAGATATGCTGGGTGATACTGTTGTTGATCCTTATTACCAGTTTATTCCTGCTAAAGTTATAAATAACTCAGTTAATAAGCAGCACAATTATTTTACATTGAATGTAGGTTTAAATAATGGCATTGAGAAGGAGATGGGTGTAATAACAAGTCAGGGTGTGGTAGGTGTAGTGGTAGGAGTGTCAAAAAACTATTCAAAAGCCATATCGCTATTAAATACTGATTTAAGGGTTTCTGCAAGGCTTAAGAAATCCAACCATTTTGGCTCCCTGTATTGGGATGGTAAAAATTATCGGAAGTTAATCCTTGATGATATACCTCAGCATGTTAATGTAAGCGTGGGCGATACGGTAGTAACCAGTGGTTTCTCATCAATTTTTCCACCAAATGTAAACCTTGGTATTATAGAATCGTACCACAGCAAGGGTGCTAATTTCCATACCATTAAGGTGAAATTATTTGCCGATATTAAGCAGCTTTATAATGTGTGGGCTGTTAAAAATTTGCACGTTAGCGAGAGGGACTCGTTAGAATATATTGAAAACTAGGTTCAATGGGCGATATTTTAAAATACATAGGGCTATTGCTGTTGCTAGTGCTTCTTCAGCTCTTCTTGTTTAATAATATTCAGCTTAGTGGATATATAAACCCATACGTTTATATACTTTTCATATTGCTTCTTCCTTATGCCATTCCAGGTTGGCTACTTCTTCTATCAGGCTTCTTTTTAGGGTTGATTCTTGATGTATTTATGAACACCTACGGTATGCATTCATCGGCTACGCTCTTTCTGGCTTTTGTGCGCCCTTATCTGCTAAATTTGCTTGCCGACAGGGAGGATTTGAATCAGAAAGGGAGACCTTCTCTCTCGAGCAATGGAATAGTATGGTTTGTTAAATACACAGTTATGGCTGTATTCGCACATCATTTGTTCCTGTTCTTTATTGAATCGTTCACACTAACTAATTTCTTTGCAACCTTGCTCAGGGTGTTTCTAAGTACCTTGGTAACCAGTTTTTTTATTATTATAGCACAGTTTTTATCATTACGTAAGTAGAATAATTTAATCTTTTTTTGCCGTGCAGAATGTAAGTACAGATAAACGATATGTTTTCACGGGAATTATTGTTCTGTTATTTATAATAATAATTGTTAGGTTATTCTTTTTGCAGGTTGTTGAGCATTCATACAGGTTATCAGCCAGTAATAATGTGCTTAGGTCTGTTACGCAGTATCCCTCTCGCGGTTTAATTTACGACAGGAATGGCGAATTGCTTGTTTATAATCAGGCAGCATACGATTTAATGGTTATTCCCCAACAAGTTAAGTCATTCGATACGCTTGAGTTCTGCAGCATACTGGATATCTCCAAAGAGCATCTTGTAAATAATCTTCAGAAAGCCAAAAGCCACTCGCAGTATAGACCATCAATTTTTCTTAAGCAGGTTTCGGCTAAGAACTATGCAGTTTTACAGGAGAAGCTTTTTAAGTATCCGGGTTTTTACGTGCAGCCTCGTTCACTTAGGGCATATCCACATAATATTGCAGCGCACATGTTGGGTTACGTTGGAGAGGCTGATGACCGAGTTATCCAGAGAAATCCGTACTACCGTATGGGCGACTACATTGGGATAAGCGGTTTAGAAAGAACCTACGAAAAAGAGTTGCGCGGAAAGAAGGGGGTGAATGTTTATCTTGTTGATGTTCATAACAGGATAAAAGGTTCATATGCCGATGGGCGTTATGATACGGCAGCAGTGGTAGGGAATGATCTTACTGCAACAATTGATATTGAACTGCAAAAGTATGGTGAGCAGCTAATGCAAAATAAGATTGGAGGGATAGTTGCCATAGAACCAGGAACAGGTGAGATATTGGCCTCAGTTTCTAGCCCAACCTATAGGCCAGAATTATTAGTAGGAAGACCCAGAACTGGAAATTTCAGAATACTCGATAAGGATACTCTAAATCCTCTGTTTGACAGAACGTTAATGGCCCTGTATCCACCCGGGTCAACTTTTAAGGTAGTAAATGCCCTGATTGGTTTGCAGGAGGGCGTTGTAAGTACCAGAACAAAGTACCATTGCGATGGGGCATATAGAAAAGGCCGAGGAGTTGCTTGTCGCTACCATCCATCACCTACTGATCTTAT
>JAWLEY010000033.1:6304-17621 GCA_041685855.1 Perlabentimonas sp.
GTGTTAATGGGGTGGGTAAATATTTACGCCGCAGTTTTTTCCGAGGAGCATGCCAGTATTTTTGATATGTCGCAACGCTACGGTATGCAACTTATATGGATTGCGGCAGCGTTGCTGATTGCTATTATTATTCTGGCAATCGATTCTCGATTCTATATAGTCTTCGCAAACTACTTCTACGCGTTGCTGCTAATTGTTCTGGTTTTTGTAATTTTCTTTGGAATAGAGGTTAACGCTTCAAAATCGTGGATTCAGTTAGGCAATATGAGAATACAGCCGGCGGAGTTTGCAAAGTTTGCCACAGCTTTAGCACTGGCAAAGCTAATGAGTTCGTATGGTTTTAAGTTAGATTCGTTTAAAGCATATTTACAGGTTGCCTTAATTATCTTCCTGCCAGTACTACTCGTTCTTCTTCAGAATGATCCTGGAACGGCGTTGGTTTACTCAGCCTTTATATGGGTGGTTTACAGGGAAGGCATGCCGCATTGGGTTTTAGCATTTTTTATTTTCATTGTTCTTCTTTTTATCCTGGTGCTCGTATTTAATAAGTTCGTAGTGCTGCTAGGTATTATTGCTTTATCAGTTCTGTTGTTTGCAATAATTACAAGACGTTATAAGGATGCTGCCAGGTTTTTAGCTGGTTTTTTTGGAATGTTTGCCATAATGTATGGAGCGTCCGAGTTTTTTGACCTTAGCCTCTCGCCGTATCATATGGTTCTTATTCCTTTAGCCATATCTATTCCGATAGCGCTCGTGTATTCTTTTATTCACAAGGTGAGGAATGTTCTATTTATCCTGTTTTTCCTAGTAACATCCACTGCTTTCAGCTTTAGCGTCGATTATATTTTTCATAATTTTCTTGAAAATCATCACAGAGATAGGATAAATGATTTGCTTGGGATTGAGTCCGATCCCTTAGGGTGGGGTTACAACGTTAATCAGTCGAAAATTGCAATAGGGTCAGGTGGGCTAACAGGTAAAGGATTTCTTGAAGGAACACAGACTAAGTATAGTTTTGTTCCAGAGCAGAGTACTGACTTTATTTTCTGTACAATTGGAGAGGAGTGGGGCTTTGTTGGCTCCTTTGTTGTAGTGGCTCTTTTTGTAACCCTTTTGTTAAGGCTTGTGGCTTTGGCTGAGAGGCAGCGCGAATCGTTTGCTCGTATTTATGGCTATAGTGTTGTATCCATACTGTTCTTTCATGTTGCGGTAAATATATCAATGACCATCGGGCTGTTCCCTGTTATTGGCATTCCACTGCCATTCTTCAGTTATGGAGGGTCATCTTTATGGGCCTTCACTATCCTCCTCTTTGTTTTCCTTAAGCTCGATAGCTCCCGGCTGGACTAGGCTTTCATCCCATCCCGAAGGAACAATGTTGTAATCATCCTTAACGTACTCTATCAGGTCCGGGAAAAACACCAAGAACTGATCCCTAATAAAAGAGTAGTTGGTTGTTAACGTTTCTATGGCAAACTCTGTTTGATTTGGTAACGATGTTACATTGCTCATTATTTGCAAAGCCTGCTCAACCCCCTCAATTTTATGATAGCTGTAAAGGCGATTGCTTTGAATAAGAAATGGAAGTAGGCTGCGGACAGCATTTGGCAGACTTCGGTATCTGAGTACCATTTGGTAGTAGAATTTTCTTGTAAAACCTCTTAATGGAAAAGGGGAGAATGTGGCCCAGTACCTAGCCAGAAAGTGATCGAAAAAAACATCAACCACCACCCCAGAGTACTTTCTGTATCCCTGACGGAAAAGTTGTCGTACCTCGAATGTTGCTGGATGATTATCGGTATAAAAGTCGATTGCTCGATGTAAAAAGATCCCTTTCTGAACACCGTCGGTATATCTACTTAAGTAGCGACCCTTAACAAAATCGCCGATAAAATTGCCCATCCTGATATCAACATTGTCTCCCGACAAGTAAAGGTGAGCAAGAAAATTCATGTCATTTTTTTTGCAAGTTACTAAATTATATAAAAAGATATGACATATTACACGGCTAATTTGAACTAAGTAATGAGATACTTTTTTGCAAAAAAATGATATTTGGTTTTGCCGATTTAAAAAAAGGTTGTACATTTGCAACCGCAATTGCGGATATGGCGTAATTGGTAGCCGCGCTAGACTTAGGATCTAGTGCCGAGAGGCGTGGGGGTTCGAGTCCCTCTATCCGCACCAACCCAGCTTAACGGCTGGGTTTTTTCGTTTATATAGTCTTTTTATATAAGTGTAAAATATTTGCACGTTTATCAATTTATCGTTTAGCCTTACTTTTTCCCTCCCAATTCTTTTGTAAATTGCTAAAAAAAAGTCATGAAGTGGTTATATGTTTCCCTGTTTTTTGCATTAGTATTAATGCTAATACAAACTTCATGCGTGAAGGATCGTTTTGATCCTATGCCAGAGAACTTTCAGGTTACTCCTACGGTGGCTGCACCTATTGCTATGGCTAATTTAACTATTGAAACATCCCTCGTGCTTATTGGTGAACCGGAAATTAACTTAGATGAAGACCTTCCCGAATGGGCTCAATATGAATACTTAAACTTTATTGATACGCTAACATTCGCTTTGTCTGGTATTGAGGAAGATATTGAGGCTGTTCGTTTTGTTGAGATTAATCTTTTAGCGTGGAACGATTTTCCATCTAATGCCAGGATGCAGCTGTATTTCTTAGGAGAGGATGATCAGGTTGTTGATTCGCTCTTTTCATCTGGTAGTTTTGAGGTAAGTTCAGGGGTTTTATCTGATAGTGGAGAGGTTGAGTCGAGAGGATACTCAATGGTAACTACCCTTTATGAAGAGGAGAGGATTGATAGAATTTTTGAAGCCAATAGAGTTGTTTTTTGGGGGGAGGCTAATAATACTGGCATAACAACTAATGAGTTTAGTTTTTACCCAGAACTTGTGCTGTCGCTTAAACTTAGCGCTAGGGTTGGACTTGAATTAAATTTATAACGATATATAATTGAGATTTCTTTGTTACATACTGCTTGCTTCTACTCTGTTTTTCTCTAGTAAAGGGATGGCGCAGCAGAGCCGCACACTCTTTTTTATGCACGATCTTCCTCAGTCCTCATACGTAAATCCGGCTATACAGCCACAATGCAGATTTTTTCTTGGGTTTCCAGCATTAACATCTCATTATTTTAATATTAGTTCTACCGCCTTATCTTATAACGATTTTGCCACAGGCGAAACCCATATAGATTTAAGCGGAATTCCTGGTAAACTCAAGACGGTTAACTATGTAACAGCTGAAGCTCATTTAAATTTGTTCTCAGCAGGGTACGTGTATAACGATTTTTATTTTTCCTTTAATATTGCTGAGAAGTTGAGCGCCACGGCTTTCTACCCAAAGAATCTTGCGGAGATTGCTATTAACGGTAACGATAGTTTTGTAGGAAAAACAGTTGTTACGAGAGGGCTGGGTGCATCAGCCTATCATCTTAGGGAGTACTCTATTGGAGTAGCTCAGGATGTTGACTGGAATTACCAGTGGGGAGTTAGAGGAAAACTGCTTTTTGGCAAAGCCAATCTGAATAGTCAAAGTAGTGGAATACGTTTTACTACCGAGAGAGATTCCTACGATTTGCTGGCAGACTGGGCGTACCAAATAAACACATCGTTCCCATTAGCTATTCCGCAAGTTGATGGTGAGGTGCAGTTAGATGGTATTGATGTGCAGGAAATTAACCTGTTTAAATACTTGTTGAATCCAAAGAATATGGGTTTCGCAATAGATGCTGGATTTGTTTATAGAAACGAGACGGTTACCTGGTCTGGATCTGTGCTGGATTTTGGTGTTTTACGATGGAAAACCGATGTGAACAGCTTTACAAGCAATGGAACTTTTTTATACGAGGGTGTGACGGTTAACGACTCGTTTGATTCTGATGAGTTTGTTGAAACCATGACAGACTCCATAAACAATCAGTTAACGGTTTTGCTTGAACCTGTAGGTTCCTACTATACTTTTTTACCTGCCAAAATTAACTTGGGATTAAACTATGAATTTCATCCCAAATTGAATGCTGGGCTCTTGTTTAGAACTGAATTTTACCCCCGTGGCGCAGCCCCATCTCTAACTCTATCTCTCAATACAATTCAGCTAGATAAATTTATTGGGAGCGTAAGCTACTCTGTAATGAACGGATCATTTAACAATCTTGGCTTAGGCTTTGGTATTGGGGGAAAAAGTTTTATGTTTCATGCAGTTTCAGATAATGTGCTAGGATTTTTATCGCCACAAAAGGCACACACTGCAAATATTCGTTTTGGCATGCACTTCTTGTTTGGATGTAAGCAAAAGCAAAGGGGTTTTAAATATTCAGGGCCCGGTTGTGCAGGTATTCTCCCCGATTAATTTTCGTGTTGGTGTTTCCATGTCAAAGTTTGAAAACTTTTTACCAATGTAATTTGTTTTCTATATTTGGTCCATGGATGAGTAAATGTAATCTAAAATAAATTTAACATGAAAATATCAGCATTTAATATTAGTAGTTTTAAGGTAGATGGTGGCGCCATGTTTGGCGTAGTGCCTAAGGTGCTTTGGAGTAGGTTTTACCCAGCAGACGAAAACAATATGGTGCCATTAGATTTGCGTTCGTTAGTTGTTGAAACCGATAATAGAACTGTTCTTATTGATACAGGTTTTGGCAATAAGCAGAGCGATAAGTTCTTTAGCCACTTCAATCTTTTTGGAGGCGATGGACTTGTTGAGGGATTAGCTAAGCTAGGATATAAACCCACAGATATAACCGATGTTATTCATACGCACCTTCATTACGATCATTGTGGAGGGGGCATTGCAGTAAATAGCAAAGGGGAGTTTTATCCTGTGTTTCCAAATGCTACGTATCATATAAGTAAGGTGCAGTGGGAGTGGGCATTGAGCCCTAACGTACGTGAGGCCGATTCGTTTTTAAAGGAGAATATTGTTCCAATTAAGGAGCTGGGACTTCTAAATCTTGTTGAGAAGGAGGGGATGCTTATTGATGGTATCGAGGTACGTTTATTTAATGGACATACCAGGGGGCAAATAGTTCCTTTAATACATTTTGATGACAATAAGGTGCTTGTTTATGCAGCCGATTTGTTTCCCACTACCCAGCATGTTAGGTTGCCATGGAATATGAGCTACGACGTGGAACCGTTGGTAACTATGCAGGAGAAGGAGGAGTTTCTTAAGGAGGCTTCCAAAAATAATTACATCATATACTATCAGCACGACCACTTTAGCGAGTGTAGCATGCTTAATGAAACGCCAAAAGGGACAAGGGCTGGCGAAGCTTTCTCTTTAGAAAGCCTGTTTAATTAGGACCCCAATTTGCAAAAAGGTGTAACGGATTAACGGCAGAAAACACCAGGTAAATAGTGCCAGTGATAGCGAAATATCAGCAAAAACTGTTTTCTTAATATTTAGCCTTTTAATGTAGATTGCTCCTGCAATTGCAGCCCTTAGCAGGAGTTGAATAGCAAAGAAAGCGAATACTCTTAAACTATAATGATTTATTGATAATGCTTCATTAAAGTTACCCCTTACAATTTCAGAGAAGCTTGCCGAAAGCCCTTTGCTTGGTGGGATAATTCCTGTTTTTTCAGTAAGAAGAGCTGGTACTATATGATTGCTGTCCCTGTATGCAAAAGAGTAGGCAATTATTAGCAGAATTATAATTATAAATGCAAAATTAATGGCTATGTAGGAATACCCCGAAGGAGGTATGTTAATTTTCTCATCTGCCATCCAAAATAATATTTTAGGGCTATTCTTCGGGCTTACTCTCTTCAGTCTCACTTTCTTCAGACGGGCTTTCTTGTGATTCTGAGTCTTCAAGTTCCCTCAGCACATTCTCAAGCGTGTCAATTTTTACAGATGAACGCTCGTCATCCACTTCGTCGTCAAAAGCATCCTTTATATCCTTGCCAATCTGTTCAAAAAGGTCAGGGTCTTTCATGGCGTTGTTGGTGATTACCGAAACGCCACTGAAAATAATTAGCCAGGCAGCAGCTATAATAATTGCTAAACTTGAGATTACAAAGGAGGCGATACCAAGGTTTTTTGCTCCGTTCCCTCTTGAAGCTTGCACTATTGATATTATGCTGAATATGATTGCAAGTCCTCCTGGTAGGAACGCCACAACCCCAACGCACGGAATAAATGCAACTATTAGCGAGATAACACCAAGTACAATGCCGATAATTCCCATTACTTGTCCTTCGGTAGATGTTTTTTGTGGTTCCATCGCTTCTTCTTTTTATTTAAAGACGAAAGATAATGCTTTTTTGCTGCAAAATTGCATCCTATTGTTTAAGAATGTTCAGCAAATCTTTCTCCAGGGTATGATTAGGACGTTCAACAATCCTCCCTATCTCCTCAGATTGGCGGTATATAATAAAAGTTGGTACGTACTCAACGTAACCTGAATCAATGCCTGCCTCGGGGCACATCTTGCTTCTATTCACACCAATAATCTCAATACTGTTTGCTCGTATTTTCAGATGGTCAATTATTTTTATGAAACGTGGGGCCTCCCTCCTGGTGTCTCCACACCAAGTGCCAATTACCATTTTAACGGAAACTTTATCTGTATATAATTTTAGAGAGTCAAGCAGAATTGAATCAAGTGTGTAGCTGTTGTACTCGCTAGAGTACCATTGGTTAAACAGAGGGTTTTCGAATACCTCTGTAGTTGCATAACCATAAAGAATTTCTTGGTTTGCCTGCTTATCGAAAATTATCCTATTCTCTTTTGGAGTGCAACTTAACATTATTGTAGATGCCAGGACTACTAAAAAAGTTGAATGAAGTTTCATATTATTTGTTTTTGCTGTAAATTTAGTAAAAGAAATGACTCCTCTTTTTTGTCTGACCTTAACCCTAGAGGCGTTGATTGTTAAAAAAATAATTGTGGCAAAATTAATTGAATATAAATTCCTAATTTAGTGAGAGTTTTTATCAAGAGAGTATGATGATGGAAGTAATAAGCAGCGGAAATAATTTATCTTTGTTTTAGAAAAACATAATATTATGCCAATAACCTATCTTACCCGCAGAGAAAGATTCTCTGCAGCCCATCGACTGTTTAAGCCTGATTTAAGCGATGAGCAGAACTTTGATCTTTATGAGCATTGTTCACATCCTAATTGGCATGGCCATAACTATGAGTTGCATGTTACAATAAAAGGTAGAATTGATCCTGAAGTTGGATATGTGGTTAACTTAAAAATTCTCAGTAAGATTATTAAGGAGGAGATTATTAACAAGGTTGATCATAAAAACCTAAATCTTGATGTTGATTTTATGCAAGGTGTTATACCTTCTACAGAAAATCTAGCGGTATCATTTTGGAATATTTTAGAGAAACCAATTGCTGCTATTGGGGCTCAGTTGCATCGAGTTAAGGTTCAGGAGACAGAAAACAACTTTGTGGAGTATTTTGGAGAGAATTAGCCAAAATTATTTTTTATTCGGTTAACTTTGTAGGCTTAATAAACACTTCTTAATTAATGCAGATGGAAACAATTAATGATGGCGCCCTACGTAACGAGAATGAAGGTTACGAAAAGGTTGAGCGATGGAATAGTGAGACAATACAAGAATTATCTAAACACTACAAAGCAATAATGGAGTTGCTGGGAGAGGATCCGAGTCGTGAGGGTTTAAAAGATACTCCCATTAGAGTTGCTAAAGCAATGCAATTTTTAACGCAAGGGTATAATCTTGATCCAAAGGAAATACTAAAAGCCGCAAAGTTTAAGGAGAATTATAGCCAAATGGTAATAGTAAAGGATATTGAGCTTTACTCCATGTGTGAACACCACATGATACCATTTTACGGGAAGGCCTACGTTGCTTACATTCCAAATGGATATATTACCGGCTTAAGTAAAATTGCAAGAGTGGTTGAAGCTTATGCTCGAAGGTTGCAGGTGCAGGAGCGTTTAACCATGCAGATTCGTGATTGTATTCAGGAAACATTAAACCCTTTGGGTGTTGCTGTAGTTATTGAAGCGGGCCATATGTGCATGCAGATGCGTGGTGTACAAAAGCAGAATTCTGTTACCACCACATCCGCCTTCACCGGGGCTTTCCTTTCCGAAATTAAAACCCGCGAGGAGTTTATTCACCTAATTGGCCTAAAGCTACATTAGCAGCCCGTATGAGCTGCCAATGCATTGAAAGTAGATATTTTTTTAAAAGCTATTGCTTAATAAACTTACGTGTAATTCTTTGGTTGTTGCATTCAATGCTTACCAGATAAATGCCATTTTTAAGCCAAGCTACAGGAACCACAACGTTCTTTTCGTTAAAGTTACCATTCCATATAATTCTACCAGAAATATCTGCTATTGAGATGGCCTGAATGAGTTTTGGGCTTTCAACAACAAGATGATGACTAGCAGGGTTTGGATAAAGTAATATGTCCTTTGCCAGCATATTGGAAGCATTGGATGTTAGGGTCCAAAGCCCGATTGATTCACTTTGGTAAATAGTTTTGTCATTAATATCTTGTATAAACACAACAACCTCAGTCTTATTCAGTATTTGTTCAGAGGGAGGATCCCACGAAAGGGTCAATGTTTGCCCTTCGTTAATATCCCAACTGCTCTTAAGGCTAGTTCCCCCAGAATTTGGCAGGAACTCCCTGGCAACATTATAGAAAGTAGTCTCGCCGCTTGCTACAGTCTCAGTAATGTTAACAGTTGGCTGAACAAGTGCACAATGTAATAGTATGTCCTTGTTGGCAATTTCTTGGGTTGAAGTTACCTGCACTTCAATATCTATCTTATTGGTATAATTTGCATTTAAATCGATAGAGAATGGCGAGTCATTAAGCGAACTTACCTCAATGGTATTCTGATTAGTTGAAAAATTGTCGAAGGATAATGGGACCGTGCCATTGATAAGAGCGTAGGGTAAGTTTGAAACCCCATAAAAAACTTCTCTGGAGCTCGTAGCTGTTGGGAACATGTTATGAACCGGATCGTTAGCAGGGGTTGAAGTGTGGTAGTGGATTGGTATAATATCACTGCTGTTGAGGTTCTCTAAATCAAGTATATTCTGGTTTTGTACATCTGAGTTTGAAATACTTGAGTTTGTGAAATACTCCAGAAGCACCTGTTGCTCACGATCTCCAATCCATACATCATCAAATGCAAAGCCGTTAAATTCATTAATGGCATTACCATCGGCAGCATAAGCTATACGGAAACGGACGTTAGGCTCGTTATTAATGATATCGAGGTTAAGCCTGGCGCTTTCCCAGCCGTCCATTTGCAAACTACTCCATCCAATAAACTGATTTGCAGGCCTACTCTGTATGGTTGATGAGTTAAACCAGTTAATACCTGTGTTAATATCTCCTAGGTTTTGCCATGTTGCCCCTTGGTTAACAGAGTATTGCATTACTGCTCCATCGCGACCAGGATCGGGCGAAGACCAGATGTTTAATTTAATCATTGGCTTATCTAGCCCGCTAAAATCGTAGCAGGGGCTAACAACCTCAGAGGTCTCAACCATTTGATTTGTAAATTCAATATTGGTGAACCATGAGTTCTCACCCGATGCTGCATGGTCAATTATGCTTCCTTCGGGAGTCCCGTATTCCCAACTAAAATGACCTTCGTCAGTAATGCTTCGGGCAACCCAGTTTCCATATCCAGCCTCAAAATCTTCATGGTAAACATTGTCTGGCAATTCTGAAATCTGTATAAGTGGATGGATAAAAACTTGCTTAGTTATGGAATCTTTGCAGTTGTCAAACGAGGTTAGAACTAACTTAACCTCTTGCGATCCAATTTCAGAGAAAAGGTAGTTAATTGATGTGAGTTCTGCCCCTTCAAACTCATCCTCATTATTTATTACCCATTTATAACTGGCAATATTTGTTTCCTCCGAAGTTGAGAGGAATTCCGTTTCTTGTTCAGTTAGACACTCGTTTTGCAACGTGAAATTTGCTTTGGGAATAATGCCAACTACCACGCTTGAGTCCTGCTGCGAAACACATCCATTTATTGTGGTTGCAGTAAGCGAGATAAGTTTATCGCCTGAGGCTTGGAAAAGGAAGCTAGGTTCAAAATCGGAAGATTCACCTTCGCTGTTAAAATTCCAGTGCCATTCAGCAACCTCATCTTCGGAGATTGTATTGTTTATAAATTCAACGGGTTCTGTTGTTAAATCGGTACACTCTTGAGAAACATTAAAGTGCACATCGGGAATAGGATTTATTACCACTGGGCTTGTTACTTCGCTTTGGCAGCTAGATATGCTGGATTGGTAGGTGTAGGTTATTTCGTAAGAACCTGGCGTTTCAATAATGGGCGATAAGTATGCTAGATTGCCAGCATTACCAAAAGCCTCGCTAGTGCCTGTGTAAGAAAAGTTTCCAATACCCTGTCCATGGTTGCCGTTATCGCCCACAATTATTTGCTGCGATTCATTGTTACAATAATTTGGTTCCAGGCCATTAATGTTAACTGGTCCAATGGAATCGATGAGAACTCGTTTGAAAACCTCGTATTCTGTTTCACCAATAGTATATCTGAAGAAAACGGTATCAACACCCACTCCAGCATCGGGAATGCTGTAGTTGGCCTGGTTAAAACCAGTTGCAGTTACGCCGCCCTGGTTGCTGAAAAAGGTTCCCTCCAAATCAGAAAAGCCCTCTGGCGTACAGGATATTTCCATTACGTCCTCGGAATAACAATACTCGCTATTCAAACCTTCAATTGTTTCGTTAGCCTCCCTCACGTAGGATGTTTCAGAAACTGAGTTTGAACATTGTGTTGTTGGATTAGTATAAGAATAGAGAACCGTAAATGGAGTTCCGGTGGATGTATGATTTGGACCCGGAGTTATTAGGTTCGGATATAACGTGTTATCACTAATACCTGTTCCGCTAAATGTTCCATCGGGTTCGTTACCTGTTAGGATTATTGGCTCCTGATCGTAGTTATAATTGTCTTGAAGCGTAAATTGCAACTCTGGCAAAGGATTAATTTGCGTTGAGTGATCAATTGTATCGGAACTACAGCCAAGTGCTGTTACATAATGGTAGCTGATTTGGTATGTCTGCCCGGCCTCTAAAGATGATGGGACTAGCGTTGCAGTGCTGGCTCCTGGGATAAATGTGAAGCCATCAGCGGGGCCCTCATAGTAGTGTGTGCCACCAGCAGGATTTGCATTTATTGCCGAAAGTGTTATTGCAGGGGAGTCTTTACAGTAGCTGGGTTCAAGAATGCCAAAATCAATATCTTCGCTGGCAGCATTTAGGGTAAAGTTTCGCGATGCTTGATATGTAACACC
>JAWLEY010000247.1:0-3978 GCA_041685855.1 Perlabentimonas sp.
CAGCGTAAAATATTCAGAGATTAAAAAAATACAATTGAAGTTAATTTTACTTAGGCAAGGTATTTGGCCACTATACTCAACAGTAGGTCCTCGTCAATGGGTTTTGTAATAAAAGAATTACAACCAGCCTCCATGGCCTTTCTTTCGTCCTCAGGAAAAGCATAGGCTGTTTGTGCAATAATAGGGAGGTCTTTACAATGCTCTCGAATTTCTTTTGTTGCTTCAAAACCGTTTAGTTCTGGCAATTTTATATCCATTAACACAATATCAACACTTTGCTCACTACAGGCAGTTCTTACAGCATCCATCCCATTATCTGCATGCAGTACTGTTGCACCGGTTCCTTCAAGAATCTCTTTTAGATACTGGAAATTAGGATAGTCGTCCTCTGCAATAAGTATACTTTTCCCCTGCCAGTTTACTACATCTGATTTGTCCTGCTGATGGTGCTCTGCCCCCTCATCCTCTACTTGAAGGTATGGTATTGAGAAGAAGAATGTTGACCCCTCGCCAACCGTTGACTCCACCCAAATATCGCCTCCCAACAAATTAACATATGCTTTTGAAATGGGTAACCCCAATCCTGTTCCTCGCCTACTGTTACTATTTGCATCCTCAACCTGATAGAAACGGTCAAATATTAATTCTTGCATTGCCTCGGATATGCCAATTCCAGAATCTTTAACATGAAAAATTAACTCGTTCCCTTTCAGGACATACCCAAACTCAATACTACCTTCTTCGGTATGCTTAGTAGCATTAACTATAAGATTACTAACTACTTGCTTTAACTTAACCTCATCTGACTCAATAATACTTTTAGAATCCGGTAACCCCTTCCTACATGAGATACTCAAATTCTTCATTTGAACCATGCCCTCAAAGGTGTGCAGTACATCATCAATTAATGCATTAACTGAGAATACCTTTTTATTGAAAGTAGCCGCCCCCGATTCAATTTTTGAAATATCAATAATATCATTAATAATCCCAAGAAGTTGCTGGCTGTTGGAGTTAACAATATCTATGTATTCACCCTTCTTTTCTGGATTTATATTCTCTTTGCCAAGCAACCTTGAGAAACCGCAAATTGCATTCATAGGAGTTCGGATTTCATGACTCATATTAGCGAGGAATGCTGTTTTGAGCTTATCACTCTCTTCGGCCTTCTCTTTGGCTAATTCTAGTTCTTGGTTAAGCTGCTTATACTCCACGTTTTGGGCTTCGATTTTCTCTGCTTTTTCTTTCAAGAGTAGCTCAGCGGCTTTACGCTCGGTAATATCTGTAATTGTTCCTATGTAGCCTGCTATTTCACCCTCATTAATCTCTGGATTTGCATCTCCGAGCACCCATACAACAGTGCCATCAGGTTTTAAAAACCTGTACTCTGCTTCGGATTTTTCTCCCCTTTTTGCTTTTTTCTTCCATTGATTCAGTACCCTTTCTTTATCGTCTGGATGAACTCCCTTAATCCAACCGTCTCCCAGCGCTTCATTGAATGTAAGTCCTGACAAACTGCACCATTTAGGGTTTACAAAGGTGGTATAGCCATTGGGAAGGGTACGAAATATGCCAACAGGTGCCATTTCTGCCAAACTCTGAAAGAGTTTATTGCTATCGTATAAAGCCTTCTGGGCTTTTTTAAATTCGGTAATATCTTCGGCGTAACCACAAATCATCTCTTGGGTACCTATTCGCAAATAGAATGACCTCATCCTCTTGTTGAGCTTCCTTCCATCTTTTGTAAAATGAATGGTCTCAAACACTGACAGTTCTGAGTTTTTTAACTCTGCAAAATGCTCCTGAAATCTTTGTCCATAATTAGGGTCGAACAATTTTACTCCTTCCTGTAGAAGTTCCTCCTTTGTGTAACCCAGATTTTTAGCTGTGGCCGAGTTAACATAAACTAATTTACCCGACGGGTGTGCTAGGTAAACTTCCTGTCTGGCATTTTCTACCATAAACTGGAATTTCACAAGCTCCTTCTCAGCTTTTTGAGATTCAACGAATAGCCGTTGAAGTTCGTCGTTCTTCTTTTTGAGTTCTGCGGTACTAGTTTTAACCTGCTTACGGAGAAAATACAGGAACAGTGCAGCTATAATCAATAACCCTGTAATAACAATAAAAATTAAAGGCAGATACTTAGGATATGTTTTCTCATTAGGTCTTTCAAACCAATGCTTAAGAGAACTATAGTAAACAGAATTGGGGTCGTTCTTAAAATTTTTCAGATTTTTATCGACTGCTCTTACTATACTTTCTTGTATGCTCTTTGGAAAGGCAAAATAGGATTGTGAAGGGCCAAATATTACAGAGGTTGGAGAAACGCTTTCAGGGCGGTCATTAGAAAAGAAAAAAAAGCGTGAAGCAACAATTACATCAACCTCATTGCTTAAAAGTTTTTTTACAGTTTTTGGATAATCTGGGTAGGTTCTAACTTTATAACTAACATTAAATTTCTTTTTAAGCTCCTTACGCATAAAATCTTCCTGCCTAGAACCCTGAACCACTGCAATGGTTTTATTCTCTAAACTTAAAACTGAGCCAACTTCCTGTGGATTTAATGCAAAAACCTCCAACCAATCGTCAATTGCATAAATATTGTTAAATTTTAATTTCTGAGCCCTTTTTTCGGAGTATGCTACATCTAAAAGGATATCTATCTCCTCATTTTCAAGTCTTAAAAGATTCTCGTTCCAAGTTCCAAATACGTACTCAATTTCCCAACCTTCATTCTCTGCAATCTCATCCATTAAATCAACAAAAAAACCTTTAACCTGATTATCTTGAGCAAGAAAAACCTTGGGGCTGTTTTGGTAAACTCCTATACGCAAAATATCATTAGCAATTGTGGCTTTAGACAATGCTAAGGGTAAAACTAATGCTATTATTAAAAGTATCCTTCTGTGCATTGGGCAAATACTTGTCGATACTAACATCTAAAATACAAAGATATTTATTGGTATGCAATTAAAAGAAGCACGATTATACGCCCCAGAACTAGCAGGTAAACAAAAAATTGTTTTTACTTATTAAAAATAAGAATGGTTGTTACGAAATTTTCTTTTGAAGCAAATTCAAATCAACCCAGGCTTCCTGAGCTTTAAAATTATCAGGAACATTGAAAGAGAGAATATATTTAATTCTTTTTGTAAAATTTGGATGCGATGAAACAACCTCGAATTTTTCTAATATTCCGCTATCTTCCTCTTGCTTAAGTTTTCTGAAAAATCCTGCCAGTGACCTTGGTTCAATATTAACCTTTAGCAAAAGTTTACAAGCAAAAATATCTGCATCCTCCTCCTGCTTTCTATTGTAACCAGAAGATATTATACTTCGGGCAATCTCACCCATAACATAAGTGTCCCCAGAAGTTATAAGGTCGATACCAATATCCTTTATTAATCTGGAGATAACATGACGATTCTCAATATGACCAATTTCATGTGATATGACTGCAATGAGCTCCTCTGGCGTTTGGCAAAAATTGATTAACCCACGTGTTACTATTATGTGCCCGCCAGGTAAAGCAAAGGCATTAACTATTTCATTATCTACCAAAGAGATTTTGTAAGTGTACATAGCATTGGGTTGCGCCTCATGTAATTTATTTGCAGTTACTAACAAAATGCTATCGGCATAATCGTTTTCAACAGGATAAAACCCTGGAAGAGAGTGAATATACTTAACATACTTATCACCAATAGTCTGCTCTCTTTCAATGGAAAGCAGCGTAGGATTCTGTGGCATATTTACAAAAAGGGCAAAGGCGGCCCAGATTAAACCGCCAATGCCTATTAAAACAATAAACTCGAGTAGTATTCTTCTCATAATCTACATTTTAGGAGGAGCATTCATTGGTTTCTCCTTATCTTCACTTTCGCGAACTTTATAAACCTGCATAAATGCTAACCTGCCAAAAAACAAGAAATAGTAAAACCTCCCCCGATGGGCTCTAACAGCACCTATAATACTGAA
>JAWLEY010000248.1:0-3977 GCA_041685855.1 Perlabentimonas sp.
TACTCACAAGATGCGGTTGAGAGTATAGCAAACGCCTTAAAGGCAGGTGATTCAGGCAAACTTGGGAAGTTCCTTAACCGTACCGTAGAACTTGAAATTATTGAGGATGAAAACATGTACAGCAAGGCGCAAGCTGAACTCATGCTTAAAGACTTCTTTAGTAAAAATAAACCCACAAATTTTATAGTTAACCATCAGGGTTCAAAAGCCGAAACCAGTTTTGCTATTGGTATTTTAGTAACATCAAAAGGGAATTACAGGGTTTCAATCTTTATGAAATCGGAGAATGATTCAATGCTTATTCATCAGTTTAGAATTGAACGAAGCGATTGAGGCGTTCACGGAAAAACCCTGTAAAAAAACCCAAATCAATCCTTAACCAAAAAACAACATGTCGCTTATCGATTCAATTCTTGACCTTGCTATTGCTGAAGACATTGGCGATGGGGATCATTCGTCAATCTCGTGCATACCATCCTCTGCAACAGGTAAAGTACAGCTAATGGCAAAACAGCAGGGGTGCATTGCAGGTGTTGAAATTGCTAAAATTATATACAATAAAATTGACGAGCATATTCGCTTCTCCCCTTACCTAAACGATGGGACAAATGTGAAACATGGCGATATTGTATTTACTGCTGAGGGAGGCATACGTTCGCTTCTACAAGCCGAACGTATTGTACTTAATGTTATGCAACGTATGAGCGGGATTGCAACGCAAACCCAAGAGTATGTTAAAGCCATTGAAGGAACAAAAGCAAAGATACTTGACACACGCAAAACCACTCCGGGCATGCGAGAACTTGACAAGATGGCTGTTCGTATTGGGGGTGGGCATAATCATCGTATGGGGCTTTACGATATGATAATGCTTAAAGATAACCACGTAGATTTTGCCGGGGGAATATCACAAGCCATCCGTAAAGCCAATAATTACCTTGCCGAAACTGGCAAGAATATTAGTATCGAGGTGGAAACTCGCAGTATGGAAGAAATTGAGGACGTACTCAAAATAGGTGGTGTTCAAAGAATTATGCTCGATAACTTTAGCGTAGAGCTAACCCAGCAGGCGGTTAAGTTAATTAATGGAAGATTTGAAACCGAATCGTCAGGTGGCATCACTCTTGAAACCATAAGACCCTATGCAGAAACAGGCGTAGATTACATTTCGGTTGGAGCACTTACCCACCAAATAAGGAGCCTTGATATGAATTTGAAAAAGGCTTAGCTAAAAATGAACAGCAACAAAAGTAGGAGCGCATTAAACCGTGTTGTACGTTGGTTCACCCTGCTATTCAAACTAGCGGTTCGCAAGGCTAAAAGAGTAAGCTTTTTTGGTTTTAAAGGCATGCCCATATATGAGGTGCTCCGATTCTTCTTTAAGGGCATAGTTAACGGAAACATTACCACACGGGCTTCGGCTGTAGCATTCGATTTTTTTATTGCCATCTTTCCCACCATCATATTTGCATTCACGCTACTTCCTTATATCCCTGTTGATAACTTTCAAGAGCAACTTCTGGATTTAATTGAAGGGATTATTCCAAATACAGCATACCAACTAGTGGAATCGACTCTGGTTGACGTTGTTAGCCAGAAAAACTGGGGGCTTCTATCATTTGGTTTTATTGCCGCCGTATTTTTTGCACATAACGGAATGAGTGCCCTTATTGATGCCTTTAATGCAACCTTCCACACCGTTGAGACACGCAAATTTTTAAACCAGCACCTTATTGCTCTTTTTCTCACCTTTCTCCTCCCCTCACTAGTGGCCATTGCTGTGCTACTTCTGGTCTTTGGGCAATTTGGTCTTGGTGTTCTGGTTGATAAAGGCATAGTACAACTGAACCTAACATACTACCTGTTTGTTGTAATAAGGTGGGTAGTAATTGTATGGATGTTTTTATTCTCAATATCATTCCTTTATTACCTGGCGCCAGCAAAGCGTACTGAATTTAAGTTTATTTCACCAGGTTCTATAATGGCCACCATTATGATATTGATAACCTCAATTGGATTTTCATTCTTCGTAAATAACTTTGGGCAGTACAACAAACTGTACGGATCAATAGGGAGCTTACTGGCACTTATGATTTGGATGTTTTTTAATGCCATTGGCCTTATAGTAGGTTTTGAACTTAATGCAAGCATAGCATCAGCAAAAAATAAAAGAAAAAACGATGAACTAGAAATTCAGCTGAGCAATGAGCAAAAAGAAAATATCGGAACTAAGGAGGGACTATAATCTAAAAAAACTCACAGAATCGGAAATCTCTCCCAATCCAATAGAGCAATTTAGCCATTGGATGCTTGAGGCTATTAGCAGCGATTGCATGGAACCCAATGCTATGACCCTCTCAACAAGCACCTTTGATGGGAAACCATCTGCCAGAATGGTGCTGTTAAAGGACTACGACAAGGGGGGCTTCACCTTCTTTACCAACTATGAGAGCAAGAAGGGAGTTCAGCTGCTACAAAACCCATACGCCGCATTAACCTTCTTTTGGCCTGAACTGGAAAGGCAGGTACGCATTGAAGGGGTTGTAAGTAAGGTTAACGAGCTTACTTCCGACAGGTACTTTTACTCCCGACCCGAAAAGAGCAAGATTGGTGCGTGGGCCTCACCACAAAGTAAAGTTATTCCCAACCGTAAGTATTTGGACAACCTAAAATCCGATTTTCAGGAAGAATTTACAGGAAAAAACATAAGCCGCCCCCCAAACTGGGGTGGGTACATTCTAGAGCCTACGCTTTTGGAATTCTGGCAGGGACGCCCCAGCAGATTTCACGATCGCATTCAGTACACCCTCCAAAACAACGAATGGATAGTTGAGCGATTGGCGCCGTAAGGAAAGTTTTAAAACCAAAAGAGCTCCGAAGGTAACCTTTCTCCGGAGCTCTTTCTAAATTATATGTGTAACCATTTATCCTACGTGGATAAACTTATCTACTAAAGCTTTAATTTCCTCGGTTTTGCCATAGAGCCTTTCGCTTAAATCCTTATCGTCGTATGACTTAAGTTTATTGACCCGGCTATCGATTAAACCTTTTGGGAAAACGTGGTTGTCCTCAAAAACATTGCGTTTTTTCTCAAGCGCTTCGGCCGATTCCCAGCATGAGAGTGGAAGTAATTCAAGCTGCTCAAGCTTATCCTTATGCTCGGGCTTGAAAATATTAACATCAACGTAAAGTTTCTCTGCCAACTCAAGTGCGTTAGGCATATTTATACCCTTAAGAGCTGTAACAACAAGCCCGGCTATTGTTAAGTAGATATCGGCAGAACCATCAGGCACTCTATACTCAAAAGTTTGTTTTGAGTTACCCTTACCAATAGGGCTACTATCGGATGGGTTCGCATCACGAATCATATCGTCGGCACCAGACCAACCCAATGGTACACGAATAACTACCGAACGGTTACGGTCGCCCCAGCAAATATTTGTGGGAGCCTCCTGGTGAGGAACCAAACGCAGGTACGATGTTGGAATTGTATTGCCAAAAGCAGTTATGGCATCGGCTGAGTCGAGTATGCCGGCAATCATCTTTCTGGACATTTCGGTTAGCTTGCCATTCTCGGCCGTAACGTTCTTTCCATCCTTCTCAATCATCATATGGAAATGCATGCCGCTACCTGCTTTACCTACGGTAATTTTTGGTGCGTAGCTAATATCAACACCATATTTATAGCCCAGCATGCGAAGTACCCATTTTGCAATAACCATCTGCTCGGCAGCTTCCACAACAGAAGTGGGAAGAAACTCAATCTCCTGCTGCTCGTAGTATGTTTCCTCGTCGGTGAAGCATCCTACCTCAGAATGGCCATATTTTACTTTACCTCCGGCCTGAGCAATAATATGTAGCGCCTCGTTCCTGATAAACTCAAACTTTGCAAAAGGCTCGCTGGCATGGTACCCTTTTTGGTCAACGCCGGGGAAAGCATCCTCTTTTGGTGCCATCACGTAGTACTCAAGCTCGCC
>JAWLEY010000249.1:0-3943 GCA_041685855.1 Perlabentimonas sp.
GGATAGACAGTTATGACCGTTAGCGTGGGCAATTCCATCTCGGGCATAACATCCAAGGGAAGACGAGTAAGCGAAACCAAGCCAAACAGCAAGAGTGCCATAAACAGCATGGCAATGGCTACAGGACGACGTACGGATATTTTTGGAAGTATCATATGCTATGGGTGCTTTTCTTTATTGTTGTTAAAAGCCTGATATTGTTGGCATTAATGTTTTATGTATTAACTTTTTCCTGCTTGATTAATCTCTTACATCTACTTTTTGTCCGTTTGACACCTTGGATTTACCCTCGGCAATAATTTGCTCGTTGGGCTTAATCCCAGTAATTGCAACCATGTCGCCATCGGTGTAGATGCGAGATACGGTTACCCTTCGGGCAGTATCGTTATCAACAACATAAACAAAATCTTCTGCTGTTCCCGGAACTCTTGCAATACAGTTTAGGGGTACAAACACTCCCTCCTGCTGGTTAAGAGTAACAACAATTTTTGCAAACATGCCGGGCTTAAACTCTCCTGATGGATTTGGCAGTACAATTTCAACAGGAGCTGTTCGGGTCATTGTTGATAGCATGTGCTTAATACTTGATATTTTTGCAGTAAACTTTTTATCTGGAAAAGCATCGAGGGAAACCTCAACCTGCAAGCCCTCCTTAATGTGTGCTAAATCTTTCTCGTTTACTTCGAATTTAATTCTAACAGGATTCAGCTGCATAAGGCGAACTATTCCCGAGCGCATGGAGTAGCCCGGTTCAAGGCCAGGGTTTAGGAAGTATATTTCACCCTCCTCCATCATCCTGTCAACAATAGTGCCTGAGAAAGGAGCGTAAACCCGTGTATTTTTCCGTACCATCTCGGTTTTAGCGTTGGATGCATCGAGCTCAGCCTTAATATGATCGTACTCCATTTGGCTAACGCTACCTTTCTCTCTTAGGCGTTTAACCCTCTCGTAATCCTTCCTTATGGCCTGATTCTCAACCTCCGCCTGCGTAAGCATTTCGTCGGATAGCTCAACAATAAGGTCTCCCTTCTTAACCTGCTGTCCCTCTTCATAGAATATCTTCTCAACCTTGCCCGGAAGGGCAGCGCCAAGGTTCGATTCGCGGTTTGCAAACACTGTGCCCGAATAAGTTAAGGTGGGCGAATAGTTTTTTGTTTTTGACTGAACAACGGTAACGATTGGATTGTCTTCAATCTTCTGTTCAGCCTCCTTGGAATCCTCGTTACATGCACTAAGTAGCATTAAAGATGCTAGAATTGGGATTAAAAAAGTAGCTTTCATAATTATAATATTGTATGATTTATCAGATTGAGATTACGCTAATTTATTAGGTTGCCAGAAACCTTTCTCAGGTTAACCTGACTAAGCTTGTACTCCATTCTCGCTTCTATCAGCTCGCTTTGGGCACTCTGCCATAGAGCCTGTGCCTCAAGCACGTCGGTGGTTTTTATCATACCCTCCTCAAACGAATCGTTAGCCACATCAAGATTCTCCTTAGCCAGCTCAAGACTCTCCTCAGCCATCATCACCTTTTTGGCGGCCTCATTTGCGGAGTATATTGCCTGCTGCACCTCAAGAGAGATAAGCTCCCTGGCCTCCTTCATCTTAATCTCAGCAGCACGCTTCTCGTGGCGTGCAGCCCTTAGTGTATGTGCTTTATCGTTCCAATGGAAAATTGGAATATTTACGGCAATGCTAACGTTCCAGTCGCCACCAAAACTCTCAGAAAAACCCTTGTAGGGATTTGGGTTAAGCATCATGTAACCACCAGTTAGCCCAACGTTGGGTAGGTATCGCGATTTCATAAGATTTATGCCCGATTCCGCTATGTTTAGCGATTGATTTAGGGCTTCAAGTTCCGGACGCAAAGCAAAAGCGCTGTCAACGTAAGCTCTGTCTGGAATAGGTTTAACGGTGACATTAAGGCTGTCGATTAATGTAATTTTCGAGCCAAGAGGTAATCCTGTGAGTTGGCATAGCGCCATGCGTGAAAGGGATAGCCCATTTTTTGCTTTCAGCAAATTTAGCTTGGCCTCGTTAAGCTTAACCTGCACCTTTAAAAGATCGTTACGAATAACAATGCCCTCATCATAAAGATTGTTGAGATTTGAGTTTAGCTCTTCTATTAACTCCTTGTAACTCTTTGCCATACTCACTTTCTCTTGAAGTGACACCACGCGCCAGTAGCTCTCTTCGGTTTCAAAAAGCACATCGGACTCTTCCTTGGAAAGATTTGCCTGCGCCAGCTTCTCGGTATGTTGAGAGATACGATGCATCTCCTTAATCTTCCCACCGGTATAAATTGGCTGAATAACCGTTACTCCTCCGGCAAACATATTTTTAGCACCAAAGTTTAGCTGATCCTTGGGGAGCCATGCATAGTTCTGAAAAATTGGGTTCCCATCGGAATCGTAGATAATCTCATCGGTAAAAGGATGTAGCACGAAGGTGTTTTCAGGATCTCTGTTTGGATCAAACTGATTGGTTTCGGGATCAATTGATGAGAACGGGATTGATGGAATAAAAAGATCGTTCTCAAGAAGATTTATCTGCCTGTTGGTACGCATATATAGCGCATTTGCGCTAAAACTTGGAAAGTAACCAGTTCTTGCAGATTTTGTGAGAGCGCTGGCCGCACCCACCTGCTCTGCGGCAAATTTAATTTTAAGATTATTCTCCAAAGCAAGTTCCTTGCATTGTTCCAGGGTAACCTCCTCCTGAGCCTGCAAGCAAAATGTTGCTAAAAAAGAAAGGATTGCAACAGCAAATAGTCTAATTATCATGGCTCTACTCGTTTCTTATTACTATTCCGTAAAAAAGTATATCAAGCAAATCGTCAAGCACCGACTCCAAATCGTCGGCTTTGGGACTGCTAATAAGCAGTGGCATTTCAAGTCCTTTCATGGCGGTTATAACCGCAATGGCCGAAAGTTCCAAATCCTTAATTTTAAAAGCTCCGGTATTGGCACCCTCATTGAGTATTCGTTTAATTATTTCAACCTCCTCCGTATCGTATTTAGAGCGGAGCTTTTCTGCCAGTTCAAGGTTGTAAACATCCTTCTCGTTAATTAGCGTGTAGTAATTAACCATTACCTGCACTGCCTGCATTCGGGTTTTTACGTACTGCCTAAGCTTTTCCATTGCCGATATGGGTTTTTCCAGTATGGCATTAATCTTCTCCCTAAGAGCACTGGCCTCACTATCAACAACAGCTTGAAATATATCCTCCTTACTGTTAAAATAGTAATAGATGGAACTTTTACCCTTACGCAGAGCCTGGGCAATATCGTCAACGGTAGTTTTCTTAAAACCAAAACGGGCAAATATTTCCGACGCAATACCAACAATATTGTCTCTCATATCGCTGTGCGTCTGCTCTTTCTTATCATCAAGCTTTGTCATAAAATTGACTTTTCGACCATTTATCATTTATAGTCCAAAAGTACAACGGTCGAAAACAAAAAGCAAGTATTTTAGAGTTTTTTTTAACCCTCTACCTTAGATAATAGAACCAATTAACATGTTAAACCCTAATAAGCATATTCTTAATGATAAATATCAAGATAAGAATCGCTACAATGTTTCCTGAAACATTCTCCAAATAAGATGAGAATACCACTAATAAGTGTTAAATAAAATTTTCTTTTGATACCTGACATTTGTCTTGTTCCAATTAAACTAAAAACATACTTTTGCTATCTGATTAACAGTAAAAAATTAAAATTATATTTAAACATACTTTACAATGAAAAGAATACTTGTAGTTGGTGCCGGCGGGCAAATTGGCTCTGAATTAATACCTCATCTTCGTGAAACGTACGGGAACACAAACGTAGTGGCTTCCGATATTAACTGTTGCACCTGCAAAAAGTTGGGAGAGGATGGACCCCTAGAGGAGTTTGATGCACTGGATACCAAGCGCTTTATTGAAATTGTAAAAAAA
>JAWLEY010000250.1:0-3933 GCA_041685855.1 Perlabentimonas sp.
AAAAATGTTTTGGGAACCTCTTAATCCGGGAGGGATTGCATGTTTATAAAACCAAGATGCCCAAGCGGAAACCCGACCCCGGCGGGGTCGAACAACCACTACAAAGAGATTCTTGATTGTTGCCTAAACGTACGATTCCTCCGGAATCAGATTTCCTTTCCATTACTGTTTTTATAAGCGTTTGATGCCTCCGGCATCCTGTTGTTCCGTAGTTTACTCAAATTGCAAGATTAATGCATCGCCTCTTAATCCCGGGGGGATTAGATGTTTAGAATTTATGTAACCTTCATTAGAAAACGACCCCTGCGGGGTCGAATAAATTTTATAATGTTTTTGGGAAATGGAAAATAAATGTGACATCGCACCAACCCCAGCGGGATCAAACAAGTTATTTAAAATTTAACTTGATTTTTAAAAACCTTATTCATAGTTTTGTTTTAAAACAAGCTATGAATACAAAAACCTTAACCTTTAACAAATTAAACATTTCTTTCTTTGATAATAAGAAAGATGCCGATACTACAATTCTGTTCATTCACGGCAACTCTTTAAGCGCTAGTCTTTTCCAACATCAACTCAATGATCCGGCATTGAATCAATACCGGATTGTGGCAGCTGATCTACCAGGACACGGTGCCTCTGCTAAAAGCGATAACCCTGATCAGGATTATGGTGTATTGAGTTTTATTGACATGCTTAGGAGTCTTGTTATGGAGTTGAATTTAAACAACATAGTTCTGGTAGGGCATTCGTTGGGAGGGCATATAGCCATACATTTACTGCCACTGCTTCAAGAGTCTGGCGTTAATGTAAAAGGCATTGTCATTATGGGAACGCCACCTCTAACGATTCCTCCAAAAATGGAGCAGGCATTTCTGCCTAATCCAGCTATTGGACTGGCTTTTAAGCCAGATTTGGCGAGTGATGAACTTCAGTTGTTAACCAGCGCTTTTATTAGTCTGAATAACCCTTATTTTAATCAAGTGAAAGACACTATTAAGGATACAGACCCATTGGTCAGACCAAGTATTGGAAGATCAATATCTACAGAAATTAAACAATCCGAAGTTGATCTATTACTTAATTCTGGTGTGCCCTTAGCCGTTTTACATGGTGAGAATGATTCACTAATCAATCGTGAGTACATTCAGGAGCAGGGTTTAAATTTATGGGGTAATCAGGTTCATACTATTGAGCAGGCCGGTCATATTCCGTTTCTTGAGCAACCAGAGCAGTTTAGAACTATCCTGCAAGACTTTTTAAACTCTATATAGCCTTGGTTCGTGCTAATAGAAAGAAACATAGGCATGATTGTGAATGGTTAAACTCTGTTTATCATTGCAATTCATCATACATCAAAAGATAGCGAGCAAGAACGTCTTCTGCCCTTTGTGCAATCTTGGTTTGTTCATAAGATTTTGCAATACTGGATACTCTTTGCATGATTGCAAAATCACGTTCAGCTTCATTTTTCATACTTGCAATAGTAGTATCTTTTGCGAAAAAATGTTTTAAGGCTTCTTCTTTCACCTCAATCATTTTTTCACAAAGGTAATTTGCCTTTTCAAAAGAACCTGCGCTATAATACCCTTCTATGAGAGGTAGTATGTGAGCATCGAAAGGAACATGCTTGTGTGGTATTATATCCAAACAACTGTCAATAACATTAACAGCCATCCCCTTTTTGTTCTCATCTATTAAAGACATAGCTAGCCGAGAGAATATGTTTGCATAAATTGCACCAATGGTTATATATTCGTTTATATAATCGGGATTGCTCATCTCTCCCCATTCAAAATTTTCCATTAAATTTCTGTAAAGAATATCGGTATCAACCCTTCCTGGTTGAGTTTCTCCGTTAATCTTTTTAATTGGAACAAATCGGTAAGCCATTCCCTCAAGTTGTAAATAATCCTCAATGCCTGTAATACTGTTTAAATTAATACTTGAAGAAAAATAAATGGGCCGTTCCCACTGATTACTTACTAAAATATCGAGCAATATTAAATCACTCTTCATTAAGTAATTTTGATTAATGGTCCATTCAACAGTATCAACAATCTGCTCTTTTTTCTCATAATTAACGGTGCCACTTTCAATTATGGCTTCTTTATCAACGGTCATAAACACCTCTTCGCTTGGCAAGAAATCAACCCTAGCCCCATCTTTTCTTTTGATGCGGCTTTTGGGATTATCTGACCATATAAACTCCAACAATCGACCAACTCTTACTGGGCGATTAAGTCGGTTAACAACAAATAGCACTTCTCTAATTCCGTTTTGGTACTTATTAGGTTTCACGGACAGAGGAATTCCTTCTGCATCTAATATTTTCTCACGTAAACTATTAATATATCTGAATGTGTTGAGTAAACTTAAATTTACAACCAGCACATCTGTTCGGAATCCATATTGAGTTTGTACATAAAGTAAAGGGTAGGTGTCATTATCTCCAAAAGTAAACAGAATAGCATTGGGTGCGCATGTGGCTAAATAATTTTTTGCTACAGAGATATAAAAATCGTTATAAAGATTTGGGAAGAGATGTTTTTGCGCTTCTTGCTCATTCTGAAAAATTCTCATGTCAAGGAATGAAGCAATACGTTCGTTAGCTGCTTTTATTCCTATAGTACCAACAAACGACTGATAAGAGGGGGTTCTTTCCGCAACTTCATTAAATTTTTCTACTGCCAAGTTTTTGTAATGGGTATATTTTTTTATCTGTTCATTTGTAAGCACATTTTTTCCGTCAGGCAGATCAAATTGGTTTTCTTTATGTGAAAGCCCACTATTATCGTGTAATAAATTGCTTGCATATGATGAGTATGCATAACCTAAACCATACAAAATTGAGTCGGGTAAGTTTTTGTTTTCTCGATATTCATTAATTACATCCCAATCCCAGCCAGGATAGCCATAATAAGGGCAAACACGATAATGCATCAAATCAAGCTGATTCAAAAACTTTTCAGGCGTTGACGTTTCTTCGGGTTCAGTAAAAATATTATCAATTTCAATGGTTTTATACTTCCTGTTTTTGCTACACCAAAATAACCTGTCATCCACCTTTTGTTTATTTGGTTCATGTTTATAAATTGCTACATGCCAACCTGTAGGTCGTTTTTCGAATTTTAAATCTAAAGGATATGTTTTACTTATTGCATAATTTTCAAAAAAAGCGTTAACAACATCTTTTAAATCGGGATAATAGGTGTACCCCAATTTAGAATTGGTTTGTTCTGTCTCTAAATGGGCTTCTTTATCTTCTGAAGAATTATTTAGAACTAAGAATACGCCAGTAATAAATAAACCAACAACCAATATAATTAAAAACATTTTGCTCAATGAATTCTTCTTACTTGTATTCTCGCGATTATCCATAACCATATTTTTAATTTATCATAATAATAAAACACTGTAAATTATTATAGAACAATAAATTTATGGAAAAAAGTTTTAAAGGAGAAGGATTTTTAGTTGGTTTATTGAAGGTATCTCTAAAGAAAATTATTTAGTAATTTTTGCGTGTGTTTATTTCTTGGTAAATATTATCCAAAAAAAATATTAATTACCTCTCAGTTTCACAAGTTTTCTCTTACGGCTTATGCAATTGAATAATCTTTACCTAGTAACAACTAAATGAACTACACCAGCGGAGGAGCCATATTCTCTGGCGAGTCGATAAGCTTACGAATGGATCTGGTGTTGAGTTTCTTTAATCTTTTCTCCTCAATCAGCGCTTCGCGCTTGGAGGCATGCTGCTTGAGGTACACGAGCGCCCAGGGACCTTTATCGGCAGTGAACCGGCTCATATCGTTGTTGTGCTCCCAGAGACGATGCTCAGGGTTCTGCGTCACGCCCTTGTAGAAAGTGTCAAATTGTTGGCTCCAGATGATGTATGTGTGGTACATTGTGGAATGTCTATAAATAACA
>JAWLEY010000251.1:0-3917 GCA_041685855.1 Perlabentimonas sp.
GCCACAGGATTGTTGGAATTGATGATGACAATAGAGTGTTATACTTTACCGCTCATGGCATGCAACCTGATGAGGACCCCTACTATGAGCATTTTTATCGTATAAATTTTGATGGCTCAGGACTAAAGCAATTGAACTCTGGTAACTACAATCATTCGGTTTCAATGAGCGATTCGCATAGGTTCTTTGTTAATAATTACTCGCGTGTGAATACTGTTCCAAAATCAGAGCTGCGCGATGGCAAAGGCAATAAGATAATGGATTTGCAGGTGGCTGATTTAAGCCTTCTCTTTGCTGCTGGGTATCAATTCCCCGAACCCTTTAAGGTGAAAGCTGCCGATGGTAGAACAGACCTCTATGGTGTAATGTATAAACCATTCGATTTCGACTCAACCAAGCTTTACCCGCTAATCCAGTATGTTTATCCTGGCCCTCAAACAGAGGCTGTTAGCAAGTCGTTCTCAACACGTATGGACAGAACAGACAGGCTAGCACAAATGGGATTCGTTGTGGTTACGGTTGGGAACCGTGGTGGTCATCCAAACCGCTCAAAGTGGTATCACAGTTATGGCTATAACAACCTTCGTAACTATGGTTTAGCCGATAAGAAAACCGCAGCCGAGCAGCTTGCATATAGGCATAATTATATAAATATTGACAAGGTTGGTATCCATGGCCATTCAGGTGGTGGATTTATGTCAACCGCTGCCATGCTGGTTTACCCCGATTTTTTTAAGGTAGCCGTTTCAAATGCAGGTAACCACGAGAATAATATATACAACCGTTGGTGGAGCGAGAAACACCACGGCGTTAAGGAGGTTACCGATACTACAGGTACAACATTTGAGTATAGCATTGATAAGAACTCCGACTTGGCCAAGAATTTAAAAGGTAAACTTTTACTTACTACAGGAGAGATTGATAATAATGTACATCCTGGAGGCACAATACGCATGGCCAACGCCTTGATAAAAGCTAATAAGCGGTTCGATTTCTTTATGTACCCTGGCCAGCGTCATGGTTATGGTAATATGATGGAGTATCACTTTTGGCTTACTGCCGATTACTTTGCCAAACACCTGATAGGTGATTACTCAAATAATGTTGATATTATTGAAATGGATAGGGATGTTGAATTAAAATGATAAGTAACAAGAAAGGTTGTTTTTAGTAAACAAATTGAGGTAATAGGTGTTAGTACTTTTTAACTGATTCTATTTTGATTATCATAACAGAGTCACTTATTTTATAGTAATTTTTTCACTAAAAAAGTTCGAAATAATGGCAAATTTTAAAGAACAAGCGAAAGATGTTTTTGATTTCATAGGAACATTATCAAAAGAAAACCCAAAAATTGCTGAGGGCTTTACAACAATGCATAAGGCTGCTGGAGAAGACAAGGCTCTTTCAGCAAAACAAAAAGAGTTAATTGCTTTGGGTATAGCAATATCTATCCGTTGCGAGGGATGTATTGCTTGCCATGTTAAGGCAGCGTTGGATGCTGGTGCAACACAAGAGGAGATTGTTGAAACCATTGGAGTTTCAATTGTAATGAGTGGAGGTCCAGCTCTTGTTTATGGCGATAAGGCCTATAAGGCAATGAAAGAAATGATGTAGTAATTATTAATAAAATTAAACCTGACAGGTTTTCAAAACCTGTCAGGTTTTTTTTGTGTTAAATCCTTTTTGCAATTGCCACAATATTTTTTGCCCTGCTCATGGTGTAAAGATGTATTATAGGAGCCCCATTGGCTAGTAGTTCCTTTGCTTGGGCTGTACTCCATTCTACTCCAAGTTGCCATACCTCCTTGTTGTTTTTACATTTAGTTATGGCTTTTGAGAGTTCCGAAGGCAGAGATGTACCAAACATTTTGGGTAGCATGTTTTGATGCTCTTTAATGGCAACAGGTTTTATGCCTGGTATAATAGGTACGTTGATGCCAATTTTTCTGCATTTTTTTACAAAATCAAAATACACCTTGTTGTCAAAAAACATTTGGGTAACAATGTACTCAGCGCCCGCATCAACCTTCTCTTTAAGGTGATAAAGGTCGGCATCGGGGTTGGGCGACTCCTGATGTTTCTCAGGGTAACCTGCCACACCAACTGAGAAGTTGGTAGGAGAGGGGTTGTCGACATACTTCTCAAGATAAGTGCCTTTGTTCATTCTCATTATCTGCTTTAGTAGGTCAACTGCATAGTGATGCCCTTCGCACTGAGGTTCAAATCTACCCGTAATTTTATCTCCATCGCCACGCAGAACAAGCAGGTTCCGAATACCTAAAAAGTCTAAATCAATTAGCGCTTCCTCGGTTTCGTGCTGGGAGAATCCCCCGCAAATGATATGTGGTACTACATCAACTTTGTACTTACCCATTATTGCTGCAGCAATACCCACGGTGCCAGGGCGTTTACGCACAACCGCTGGCACTTTTTTACCTTCTCCATTAGTAATATACGTTAATTCCTCACGATGGTAGGTTATATTGATGTAGGGTGGTGCAAACTCCATTAGCTGGTCGAGTGTGGAGAATATTGTGTTGATGCTACTTCCCTTAACTGGTGGCAGTAACTCGAACGATAGTGGTGAACCCTTGATGTTTTTTATGTGTTCTGGTATTGTCATTGCTTGTGCTTATTATGATATTATATGCTGATGCGCTGAGGCACAGAGTTGTATGTTTTATTGGTTATGAATAATTGCATTCTAAAATAATTTTGTGTTATCAGTTGTTGTTTGTGAGCTCTAGAGTTCTATTAGTTAACAACCTTCAGCTCATTTCACATTATTTGGTATAAACTTCTTGGTTTCGCTTACGATGTCTCCCATGCGCTGTGAGTAATCCTCGAGTTGCTCTTGGTCAATTTTACCAACGTTGAAGTACTTCGATTGGGGATGGGAAAAGTAGTACCCCGAAACTGAGGCTGGAGGAACCATTGCCATATTCTTAGTTAGATCAATATCTGCATTTTCTTTTGCATTTAGTAACGAGAAAATGGTTGCCTTTTGCCTATGGTCGGGACAAGCGGGGTAGCCTGGAGCAGGGCGTATGCCCTGATATTTCTCCTTGAATACATCTTCTATTGAGCACTGCTCGTTAGGCGCATAACCCCAAATCTCACGGCGCACTTTTTTATGTAAAACCTCAGCAAAAGCCTCAGCAAGCCTATCGGCAAGTAGTTTAACCATTAGTGCATTGTAGTCGTCGCCCTTTAGAGCATACTCATTGGCTAACTTATTGGCACCAATCCCAGTGGTAACGGCAAATATTCCAATCCAATCGGTTTTTCCCATCTCGGCTGGGGCAATGTAGTCCGAAAGGCAAAGGTTTGGCTCACCCTGTGCCTTCAACTCCTGATTGCGAAGCTGTGGAAATACTGCAAGAGGCTTAGTGCATGTTTCATCCTCAAAAACAATTATATCATCGCCTTTAGCTGCCGATGGTAATATGGCTAGAACACCATTTGCGGTGAGTAGCTTGTTCTCAACTATCTTATCGAGCAGAGCGTTTGCATCCGCATACAGTTTGTTTGCCTCTTTGCCCTTAACTGGGTCGGTAAAAATTTGTGGATATCTACCCCTAATTTCCCATGCTTGAAAAAAGAAAGTCCAGTCGATATATTCCCTTAGAATTGATAAAGAGAACTCTTTTAGCACTGTAATACCTTTTTTGTTGGGAACTGGTGGGATGTAATCCTTCCACTCAATCTTCAATCTATTAGCACGAGCAAGGCTAAGTCTAACTTGTTGAGAAACTACGGCCGAGCGCTTCTCTATAGCATTGGCATGCCCAACCTTAACGCTTTCTAGCAAGGTTTCTTTTTTAGCAGGGTTCATCAAATCGGCAGCAATACTGCTTGCCTGGGATGCATCCTTAACGTGAATTACCCCACCACTATAGTTGGGTGCAATTTTT
>JAWLEY010000252.1:0-3873 GCA_041685855.1 Perlabentimonas sp.
TTCCACGTAAATCCAGAATTAAACTTTGTAGGTTCTGTGATTTAAGCTCTCTCAGTGCCGAATCCACCTCTTTATGGCCGCTTGTAGTAAAGTTTGCCAGATTAATGTAGCCTGTATTGTCATTAATCATTGCATGGTACGGAACGCTTGGGATATGAATCTTCTCGCGTTCAAACTCAAAGGTTAATGGTTCTGAATGGCCAAAACGTTTAACAACAACTGTGAGCGACGTTTTGGGCGCCCCTTTAAGCATGTTGCTTACTTTGTCTACGCTCGTGTCCTGAACACTGTTTCCGTTTATTTTTTGAATAATATCACCTGCCATAATCCCTGCCTTGTGGGCGGGGCTACCCTCGTAAACCTCAGCTATAATTGGGTAATTAGGAGAGTGCCTTATAAGGGCACCCATACCTCCGTATTCGCCTGTTGTTTGAAACTCCAGCGCATCAGCTTCCTCCTCAGGAATAAATTCATTGTAGGGGTCAAGCGACTCCAGTATAGCGTCTATCCCAATGTGTATAAGCTTTTCGGAATCGGTTTCATCAACATAAAAAATGCTGAGTTCTCTAAAAAATGAGAAAAAGATGTCAAGACTTTTGGACGTTTTAAAATCGACTGATTTAAATGCAACCAGCGTGAATAGAATTATAGCTATTGGTACCCAGAGAAGAGCCTTTCTCAATTTATTATTCATTTTGTAGATTTTTTATGGCGAAAAAGTGACTTGTTTTCTAATAATTGAATTTAACTTCAGACAAAGTAAACAAATATAAGACCAAAAATGGGTTGTTGGCCCCAATAAAATTTAGCTAAAAAAGGTAAAATATGTTACAAGACCCAAATTAGGGCACAGGGTCGTAACCATGTCCGCCCCAGGGATGACAGCTTGATATGCGTTTTAGGCAGAGCCATCCCCCTTTTAATGGGCCATGCTTCTTAATTGCCTCCATGCAGTATGTTGAGCAAGTAGGAGTGTACCTGCAGCTTGCTGGGAAAAATGGGCTAACAACAATTTGATAAAGCCTAATTGGAAGAGTAAATACGAATATTAATATCTTTTTAATAAACGTCATTAATTTCAAGCCCTTTTTTGGTTACTATTTCCTGAGTGATTTTAATAATTGCAGATTGTAAGCTTGTGAAGTTAAGCTCATCTGATGAAACATAAACAAACGCAATGTAAATATGTTTGTTTTCCTGTTCTTTAAACTTGTGAAGTGGGAGTTTGTTTATTCTGTATGCCTCGCGAATCCTGCGTCGAATTCTGTTACGGTCAGCTGCTTTTTTAATCTTTTTCTTAGGGACAACAATAAGAACCTGAATGCCTGTATTCTCTTCAGCAGTATCTTCAACTATGACTTTACACATTATTGGATGATGAAAAACCGTGCTGCCCTGCGCAAACAGCTTATCTATAATTTTTTTGCTGGAAAGTCTTTCCCTTTTTGGGAAACTAAAGGGTTTCATGCTGGGCTTTATTTTGTAAATATAAGAAAGCAAAAGGCCTATGCAAATATAGGCCTTTCCTCTCTATAGAAAAATACGTAGGAATTTCCTGAGTATTTAAGTGCCCAGGATTACTTGTTGTTCTTTTTAATGTATTCTGCCAGCGCTTGTGTCATACTTGGGCATGATGGTGTTGGAGCCTGAACATCAAGCCTTAGCTTATAATCTTTTACAGCCTTAGCTGTAGTGGGTCCAAAGGCTGCTATCTTAATGTTGCCCTGTTCAAATTCAGGGAAATTTTTAAATAGCGATTTCACACCGCTTGGGCTATAAAAAACCATTAGGTCGTAATCCATACCGTCAAGGTCAGAAAGGTCGCTACTTACTGTACGGTATAAAATGGCTTTCGTATATTTAACCTTGGCTTTATCTAAAGATTTTGGTATTTCTGCCTTGTGCACATCCGAAAGTGGAACTAGAAACTTCTCCGTTTTGTGCTTAGTTATAATATCCATAAGCATAGAGAAGTTACCCTGACCAAAGAAAATTTTTCTTTTCCTGTACACAATGTATTTCTGAAGATAAAGGGCAATTGCCTCTGTAATACAGAAGTACTTCATGGTTTCGGGTACAGTAACTCGTACTTCTTCACAAATACGGAAAAAATGGTCTATTGCTGTGCGGCTAGTAAAAATTACAGCGGTATGCTCAAGGATATCGATTCTTTGCTTTCGAAAATCCTTCGACGAAACTCCTTCAACCTGAATAAAAGGTCGGAAATCTACCTTAAGGTTAAACTTTTCAATCAGGTCAAGGTAGGGAGACTTTTCGCTCTGAGGGTCTGGTTGCGAGACTATAATCTTTTTGATTTTCAAGGTCTTAAAGCTTTTGTTCAACAACTCTCCTTATTCCCAAATAACCTCTTTAAAAATCACCAGGACAGGAATAATTTCAAGGGCACAAAGGTATAAAAATAAATAGAACATAGAAATACCTTTGTTGATAAACACCTGAATTGTTCGTAAGGTCCTGTAGAGCAGGGCTGCAGATAAGGTTATAATAATTAAATAAAAAAACACTGGTTTGAAAGATTCATTTGTATAGGTAAATAGAACCATTAAAGGAACAAGAAGCATTCCCAGTATTCTTGGGTATAGCGATTGATGGTAGTAAAGTGAATCCATCTCCTTTGTGTTTTTTGAAATAACCCCTATTGTTTTTGTAGTGATATAACGAAAGAGCCTAAATCCAATAATTCCAACAATCAAGTAAAAGTATATGTGTAATGAATTGTCAGGTAGCTGAATGTTGGGCGACCAATACTCAAGCATTAGCACGCCCGCCATTGGCATTGAAAGAATAAATAGCCAGTCCAGCAGCATCGTAATTCTGGTCCATATGGAGGAACTTTCATGCTTGAGTTTTTTGGCAATAAAAAAGAAAATGGAGCTACGATAGAAAGAAACTATGTAAGGTAGAAAAAAGACCTTTAGTGTTCCTGCTAAAATCACTAGAAGCATTAATGGCCAAAAAACCCAGTCGAGCTCGTTGTTATGCTCTTTGAGTGGTTTTACATCTATGCTTTCAACGTGGTTTAAATGAGTTTGCTCTACTGTTTCAATTAACACCGGCCCCGATGCTCCAATGTTGTCAGAATAGTAATGATTGTCGTACAGGGGGCTTTCGTAAAAAATTGGCAGGTCTTGTTCTCCTGCCAAAACCAACTCGTGGAGTGGTTTTGGTGGAGCATCCGGACAAATGTAGCAGGTGGTGTCTGCTATAGATTTTTTTTGTGTTTGTACCACCCTTGGCGTGGGTGAAACTTGCTCTTCTTGCGTTTTAATCTCCTTCTCTTTCCTTTCAAGCATTATAAAAAGAGGGTTAATTCCCTCAGGAATATCTTCAATGCTATCGGGTTTTTGTGATGAGGGGATGGTATCCTTAAGAGCTATTGTATCGCTTGCAGCTGTTGTTTTGACAGTATCTTGCTGTATGTCTATCGCTTTATACGTCATTCTTAAATGGATTTAAGTAGCACTGCTGCATTTTTTATTCCCGCTATAATGAATTTAAAGCAGAAAGGTTTTAATGGACAAAGATAGTAGCTTTAATAAAAAAATTGCTGTCATAATAGTCAAAGTGCTTATAACTTTTAATCAATGGAAACTTTTTGTTACTTTGAGCATTCAAATTTTGTAATGTCTTAATCATCAAACTAAAAGTGTTATTAAAAACACGGCGAATAGCGCTTGTTGATTACTTGTTTAAGTGTGTTCGCGCAAAATATGTAAGCAAAAAAAATGATAAACTGTCATGAGGGTTGTAATCCAAAGAGTTAGCGCTGCTTCCGTTGAGGTTGATAGAGAAATAGTTGGTTCCATAGGGCATGGGATGCTTCTGCTGGTTGGTTTTGAGAATGATGATACC
>JAWLEY010000253.1:0-3866 GCA_041685855.1 Perlabentimonas sp.
GCGCGTAGAAAAGCGCGTGGTGAAACCAACCATTGATGGGCTTAATGCCGAAGGCATAGATTACAAAGGCTTTGTTTTTGTTGGACTAATGAATGTTGAAGGAAATCCTTACGTTATTGAGTACAATGCCCGCATGGGCGACCCTGAAACGCAGGTTGTGCTGCCACGCCTTAAAACCGATTTACTCGAGTTAATGGTTAAGGCATCAAAAAATGAATTGAGGAATACTCCCATAGAGTTCTATCCAGAAACAGCAACTGCTGTAATCCTCGTATCAGGCGGATACCCAGGTAGCTATGAAAAGGGGAAGGCAATTACTGGCTTGCATCAAAAACCAAATACATTAACATTCCATGCTGGCACAAAATTCGATGAGGGTGGTAGTTTGATAACTTCTGGCGGTAGGGTTTTTGCAGCAGTGGGACTATCTGATAATATTGAGGAAGCATTAAAATTATCGTATCAGAATGTACATTCAATTACTTTTGAAGGAAAGTACTTTAGGAGTGATATAGGGCAAGATATTAAACAATAACTTTAACCATTAAGTTCAATGCTGCTAAAGTTCTTTAAACGTCCCTTACCTCGGGTTTTTCTGGCAATCGTTCTGCTGGCAATTGTGAGTTGGCTAAAATCGTTCATTTCGGGTGAGCGTTTCCCTTTCTATTTTGACGATAACCCTATGCCTTTATACGGGTTGGTAACACAACTATTAGGCGAAAATTTATTAATACAACGAATTGTTGCCTTTTCGGTGCTGCTACTCTGTGCAATTTTAATAATCCAGCTTAATACTAAACACATACTTATTAAATATAGAACGTATCTACCTCCATTGTTTTTTATTTTATTAAGTTCCTCCTTCCTCCCTTTACAACGTTTAAACCCAGCGCTATTTGCTGCGGTATTCCTTATTATATCTATTGATTACATTCTGAGCGCATATAGTAGTAAAAAACCGCTTGATAATTTTTTTAAAGCAAGTTTTTTTATTGCAATAGCATCATTGTTTTATTTTGCTGCAAGCATCTATATTCTTCTTGTTTTTATATCAATTGTAATTTTAAGGCCACCATCCATTCGCGATTGGCTGGTTAGTATTCTTGGGTTTATTACTCCTTGGCTCTTTTTAGTTTTTTACCAATACTTTTTTAATGATGATTTGGCCTATTTCGTGAGATTGCTGGATATTGTCTCAGAACCAATAGAGATTAGCAGGTTTTATGGTGTACTTTTCACTGTTTTTTACTCTTTTTCAGCCCTGCTACTTATTATTACACTATTCTATTTTATAGGAGGATTGCCAACGCAGAAGGTTAGTATTCGGAAGTATTATAGCGTGTTTGTATGGTTTTTAGTTATATCGGCGGGGGTGGCTTTTCTATCGCCCTTTAGTTCAATAGAAATAACCTACCTGGCCTCAATTCCTTCGGCATTTATTTTCTCAAACTTTTTCACCTTCTCAACTAGCCGAATTTGGACAGAGGTTCTGTTTAGTATTCTCATAATCATTGCTGTTTTAATGCAATTTTACTAGCAATAAATCTATATCCATTCTGCAATACGTATCGTAATCTTTTTTTGATGTGAAGAAGCATTTTATCACATATTTGTCATTTAAACCTTTATTTTTTGTCAATGTAAACACAGCGTTTATCCTTAATAGCACTTATTAGCAGCAAGTTTGTTGATGGCAAATTTGGGTTAAAGCGCACTGATATTTAAAATACATCACTAAAATCATTCGTTATAGAACTAAAAATCCCCCTTGAAATATTTCAAGAGGGATTTTTATATTGTTGGTTAAATGAACTATCCTCCAATATATATGCCTTCTCCAACGCCAATTGGCAGTCCAAGGAAGTACCAGGCAAGTAGTAAAACTACCCACATTACAAATAGAATTGCAGCGTATGGTACGAGTAGCGAAACAATTGTTCCTATACCAATATTCTTGTTGTACTTATGTATCCATCCTAAGAGGAGTGGGAAGTAAACGTATAGTGGCGTTACGGAATTGGTTATTGAGTCGCCTATGCGGTAAAGAAGCTGCACAAATGCAGGGCTATAGTTTAATTGCGCAAGCATTGGAATAAATATTGGTGCAAATATTGCCCATTTAGCCGAACCGCTACCAAGAAAAATGTTAAGGAGGGCAACCAGTACCATAAACATTATAAACATGGTTGGCCCTGTAAGCCCGGACGATTGTAAAAATTCAGCACCCTTAATGGCCAGTATGGTATCAAGATTACTCCACGCGAAAAGATTTATGAACTGAGCAACAACCAGCATCAGAACAATGTAGCCAGAGAGCTCCTTCATGCCATGCTCCATGTGCTTAAGCACATCGTTGGGATTTTTGATGGTACCAACAGCCTTGCCGTAAAAATATCCAGGTATAGCAAAGGCAAAGAAAAGTATTGGTACAAGGCCTCTTAAAAAGGGCGAAGGAACAAGCGAACCCGTTTCTGGGTCGCGCAAGGGTGCCCAAGAGGGAACAACCAGTATTAGTATAAAAACGGTATAGATTAAGAAAGCTATTCCGGCATTACGTTTTCCTCGCTTCTCCTCAGGAGTTACTTCATGCTTTTGAGCCAGCTGAACATCACCATCAAGCAGTTCAAACTTCTTACAGCGCGGAATGGTAAAACGTGTAACAATAAACGCTCCGCCAATACCCAATAGCAGGGTGGAAGCAATCATAAAGTACCAGTTAGCCGTAGCGCTAACCTCTTCCACATTGGCCATGCCGGCAGTTATTTCTGAACTAATGCCCGCAAGAAGAACATCGGTTCCTGCTATAAAGAAGTTGGCTGTAAAGCCTGCAGTTGCTCCAGCATACCCTGCAATTAGTCCGGCTATAGGGCTAATACCCATTTGGGCAAATATTAAAGCTGCAATGGGCGGGATAATAACAACACCAGCATCGGAACCAATATTACCACAGGCACCAATCATGAAGATTACAGGAAAAATGATTTTCTTTGGTACAGCAAAAGTTAGTGACTTAAGAATTGCTGGGAGCAAACCGGAACGTTCAGCAACGGAAACACCCATGAGCATCACCAGTACCAAACCAAATGGTGCGAAGTGAGCAAAGTTGGTTACCATTTTTTCCAGGAACAGCCGTAAGCCCTTACCTGAAATCAAGTTTTCGGCAACAATCTTTTCACCAGATGCTGGGTCAATTGCGCTAATGTTTAACAATGCAGCAATTCCGCTAAAAACAATTATAAAAATACAAATCCAAATAAAAATCCAGAATGGATGGGGAAGCTTGTTACCCATGCGCTCTATCCAACCAAGGAAACCTTTACTTTGGTTAGCGTTTGTTGCAGAAGTAGATTCAGAATCTTTCTGCTCTAAATTATCTTCCTTTTTGGCCATATAATTAGTTTTTCAATTAGTACTAGCGAATCAGAAATCTTGTACTTTGTAACGTTGGTGCACAAAGAAATAAAAAATAAATTAGAATTTATAGTTTCTGCTTATTTAATGTAGGCACTGATTTTTATAGACTAAAATGCTTGACATAGAGGCTGTTGAAAAGAGAACGAGCATTGTGCTCAAAATAAAACAAGTCTAATGTTTTTATAAACAAACTGGTAGTCAGCATGATGCATAGGGAACCCGGCTTCATGTTATGCGACACGCTTTCTGCTTATCGATTTGGTTATGTGTGCTTTATAACAACATGATAACCAGTATGTTTTCTGATATTTATAACCCTGCCTCCTTCAAAAATTAGGTACTGCCCCTTAATGCCTGTTAGCTCTCCCGATATCATGTGAGTTTTATCAAGGCTAGTTGATACTACCTTTGTGGGGAAGGCGTTCACTTGATAGTCAATTTTGAACTGGTCA
>JAWLEY010000254.1:0-3854 GCA_041685855.1 Perlabentimonas sp.
CTGGCTTGAGGTTAGTTCGGTTTCAAACTTTGAATCGTTCCAGGCAAACAGGCTTAAGCTCAGATTCCGTGAAGAGGGCGAAAAACGAAACCAGCTGGCGCACACGCTTAATGGAAGCGCATTGGCTTTGCCAAGAATCCTTGCAGCATTGCTTGAGAATAACCAAGCCGATGGAAAAATAAATATACCCAAGGCTCTTCAGCCATACTGTGGCTTCGAATTTATTTAACCATAGTTCTACAAAACTTAACCGACCCTTTTCTTAACTTTATTAGCAAGTTAAAGGGTCGGTTTGTTATATTTGTATTTTAACATTGCAGCAAATGAATAGCAAAAGTAAGTCGTACCTTTTTGCCGGACTAACAATCCTGTTCTGGGGAACAGCCGCTTCCGCATTTAAATTCTCTTTGGAATATTTAACTTACGTTCAGCTGCTTGCCTGGGCCTCCTTCTTTTCCACCGCTCTACTTTTTGCTATTATCCTTATAAACGGAAAGTTAAATGAGCTAACAAAAACTCCCGTAAAAAAAGTTCTTCCCTCAATATACCTGGCGCTACTAAATCCTTTTGCATACTACTTTATACTTTTCAGAGCGTATGAACTACTTCCCGCTCAGGTAGCACAGCCATTAAACTTTATATGGCCACTGGTTCTTGTATTGCTTTCAGTCCCTTTACTTGGCGAAAAAATCAAGCTGAAAGGAATTGTATCGCTACTGGTTAGTTTTATTGGGGTAATATTTATCTCATCGCAGGGCGATATAACCAACATTAGCATAGAGAGTCCCTTTGGTGTATCTTTAGCATTACTAAGCTCAGTGGCTTGGGCGCTCTACTGGATTTTTAACCTTCGCTCACCAAAAACTGACCCTGTAATTAGGCTATTTTTAAACTTCCTTTTCGCAACTTTGTTTTCATTTAGTGCTGGATTATTTTTTACCGGATTCTGGGAGATTAACTTCATGGGCATTCTGGGGGCAGCATACATCGGTTCTTTTGAAATGGGCATAACATTTGTACTGTGGCTAAAAGCATTAAGCATGGCCGAGAGCAAAGCAAAGTTAGGAAACGTAATCTACCTTGTTCCTTTTGTCTCGCTGGTGTTCATTCACTTTCTGGTTGGCGAAAAAATTTACTGGACAACCATTGTTGGCTTAATTATAATTATTGGCAGCATACTATATCAGCAGCTAAGTAACTCAAAAACAAGTAAATTAACATAATATGAAAACAAATATTCTTTACATTATCATAGCAATTACAGTTGGCTCAATCCTACTTAGTGCTTGCAAAAAGGAAGAAGAAGAAAATCCGAACCTGGAAATTAACACCGAGTTCTTAAACACAATGGAATACTGGTACCTGTGGTACGATAAACTTCCCGATATTGACCCCAAAGACTACTCCTCCCCATCACAAGTGCTTGAGGCGCTAAGATATAGCGAGCTAGACCGATGGAGCTATATTACAACAAAACAGGAGTTGGAGGCATACTATGAAGCAGGCGAGTATATTGGCTTTGGCATGGGAACGGCTTTTGATGCTGACGATAACCTCTGGATAACATTCGTTTTTGATGATTCGCCACTTAAGGAGTTTGGCGCAGATAGGGGTTGGAAAATCACTAAGATTGACGGAACAACACCCACACCCGAAAACATTAGCAGCCTATTTGGCTCCTCAACGGAAGGTATATCAAAATCATTTACAGTAAAAAACTTAAATAACGAGGAACTAAGTTTCACTGCCGCCAAAAGGGTAGTTGCTATGAATACCGTTCTGCTAGATACAATCTACAACAGAAACAATTCAAATATTGGCTACCTCGTTTTAAAAGGATTTATAACACCCACCAACAATGAACTTGACGAAGCATTCAGCAAGTTTCTTTTGGAAGGTGTAAATGAACTTATTGTTGACCTTAGGTACAATGGAGGTGGCAGCGTTGATGTTGCCAATTATTTGGCAAACCTTATAGCAGGACAAACTGCAAATAACGAAATTCTTGGAGAGTATGTTCATAACGATAAACGGTCGGAGAACAACGCTGCAATTTATATTGAAAACGAAACAAATTCCCTTATAATCAACAGGGTAGTTTTTATAACAACACGTAATTCAGCATCGGCAAGTGAACTGGTTATTAATGGTTTAAAGCCTCATGTTCCCCTTACTTTAGTGGGCGAAAACACTTATGGAAAACCCGTTGGCATGTATGGTTTTGGCTCAAATATCTCCGATTATGCCTATGTTCCAATTTGCTTCAAAATTTTGAATGCGGATGGTTATGGCGATTACTATGAAGGCATTCCTGCTGATATTGAACAGATAGACGGTATAAACTATCCGTTTGGTGATTTAAATGAGCCAAGCCTAAACTCAGCGGTTACCTTTATTGAAAGTGGCGAGGAAATAAAAGCAACTCAAAAAGCGAGCACAATAACCTATCCAAATTTCACTGGGCTCCAGAGTGAAATTGGTGCATGGTAAAATCAAAACTCTCAAATTGTGTTAATGCCACATTTTGGCAGTTACTATTTGCTATCTTTGCAGTAAACATTGCAAAAAGTTAGCCTGTGAATCAGCAAGCAGAACGCATTATACTTGGGATTGACCCGGGAACAACCGTTCTTGGCTATGGCATAATCCGCACTAAAGGGAAGAACCATGCCGAGCTGATAGTGCTTGGAGTTATTGAGCTGAAAAAGTATAAGGACCATTACCTTAAACTCAAAGCTATTTACGAAAGGATTCAGCAGCTGGTTGACCAGTACCTGCCCGACGATGTGGCCATTGAGGCACCATTCTACGGCAAAAATGTGCAGAGCATGCTTAAGCTGGGGAGAGCACAGGGAGTAGCCATGGCAGCAGCACTTTCGCGGTCAGTACCAATATTTGAGTACGCCCCCCGTAAAATAAAGATGGCCATAACAGGGCAAGGCAACGCATCAAAAGAGCAGGTGGCAGCATTACTAAAAAGTATCCTTAAAATTAAAGATTTTGAAGTAAATAATCTGGATGCAACCGATGGACTGGCAGCTGCTGTTTGCCATTTTTATCAGCATAAAATTGAAAGCACACAGGGCAAAGCAAACACTTGGAAAGATTTTATAAGAAATAACCCCGAAAGGGTTAAATAACAGGATTACAATCATTAGCATTTTCGCTAATTAATAGCGATTAATAAGAAATTAAAAAGTATTAAATATGGGAATGATATCGTTTTTCAGAACCCCAAGTCCAAAACAATTTAAGTACACGCCTATTTTTTATGACCCTCAAAAGGATGCTCTTAAGGAAAGGGAGAAGCAGATTAGGCAGGAAATGGGCATGGCAGATGAGAACAGTCCAAGAGTTTCCCTAATTAAGGGGCAGATGCGCGGACAGTATGAGAGGAAAATTAAAGGGCGTAGTAAATCGAAGAGCAACCTTAGGCTTGTTGTAATCTTTATTGTTCTTTGCCTAATTGCATACTATCTACTTTACTATTAGACACTCATTCTATTTATGGCCGATATTATCCAACTTCTTCCCGACTCAGTTGCAAACCAAATTGCTGCTGGAGAAGTAGTGCAAAGACCTGCCTCAGTTGTTAAGGAACTTCTGGAGAATTCTGTTGATGCGGGCAGTAAGAACATTCAGGTTGTGGTGCGTGACGGTGGCAAAGCATTAATCCAGATTATTGACGACGGTTGTGGCATGTCCGAAACCGATGCCCGACTCTCCTTTGAGCGCCATGCCACCTCAAAGATTAAGGAAGCAAACGATTTGTTTGCCATTAAAACCATGGGTTTTAGGGGCGAGGCGCTTGCTTCAATAGCTGCCGTTGCCGAGGTGGAGCTAAAAACCTGCAA